>CAUTTN010000216.1:0-2513 GCA_963541225.1 uncultured Treponema sp. | reverse complement strand
CTGGCTGCGGAAGTCGGCAAGTTTAAGGTTTGATAAAACGTACATCCTTGGCGGATAGTAAATGTGTAACAGTCTCTTAAAAACATCCCCGCCTCTAAAACTTCAATAATGTTGACGTAATAGAGTATTATTAGAGAATGGTAATAACTTTAAAAAGCCTTTTTGTAAAAGAAAAAATAGGGGCTGATTTCTTTCATCGTGCAGGTATAAAAGCAAATTAAGAAGAAAAAGCCCCTATTCCACTTATTTGTTTTTTTTGTTATAGTAGTATTCTCTACAAAAATCGTATTGTTATTTATGATTTTTTAGTGTAGGCAGACTAACCTTACAGAACAGCCGATAGGCTTGATGTTTTTAGAGGTTCCCTATTTTCTTAAATATTTAAATAAATATCCGCAAATGTTCAGCTTGCAGCTAATTTATAAATTTTGGAGTAAGGTATGGAAATTAAGCAAAATTTTGTAGTAATAGGATTGGGAGAATTCGGATCGCGTATTTGTGAAGTACTTGTAGAAGGAGGTGCTTCGGTAATTGCAATAGATCATGATGTTCATGCTGTAGAACGGATAAAAAAAATAGTTCCGGCTGCAATGCTTGTTGAAACGACTGATGAAGAAGCTCTTTTAAAAGCTCCTCTTGATGATGTGGAAATTGCAATTGTAGCAATAGGAGATAATATAGAAGCCAGCGTATTGACCACAACTCTTTTAAAACAAAGAGATATCCCTTATGTTTTGGCAAGAGCTATTTCTCCGCTTCATGCTACGGTTTTAAGACGTGTCGGAGCAAATGAAATTTTAAACATAGAAATATCTGCCGCAACAAGACTTGCCCGCAGATTGATTTCTCCCGATGTTTTGGATTCAATAAATGTAACAAGCGAAATTTCGATTAGAGAAATTATTCTGCCAAAGTTTTTTGAGGGAAAGAATATTGCAAGTCTTTCACTAAAAGAAAAATTCAATATAAATCTTATATCTCTTGTCAGAGTGGAATTGGAAATTGATGCCGTCGGAAACCCTATAAAAAAGGAAGTTATGTACTATCCCGAAAACGATTTTGAATTACAGTCAGGCGATAAACTATTTTTGATAGGAAATAATTCCGGTCTCAATGAATTTAGAAATATGTAACGGAGTTAAAATGATTATAGCTGAAAAAAGAAAACTTTTAACGGTATTAATTTTCTCCTTTATCCTTATTTTGGGAACTGCCGTATGGGGATATAAAATTGGAATGAAGTACGGTTTAAAAGGAAATGCCGAACTTGTTTTATTTTTAGGATTTATAGGAGCCGGCTTACAGCTGATTGCCTCTATAAGTATTTTATTGTATGCACAAAAAAAACAAAAAGATTTTTATATGCTTATGGATACAATCAAATCCAGCGGAATGCTTTCCGAAAAAAAATCAAAAATTTTGGGAAGTGCCGGAATCGAATTACAAAAAGCCCTTACGACAGCCCATGAGATAACAATGCAAAAAAGTTTAAAAATTGCAAGTTTACACGGGCTTGTAAAAATTTTAACCGAAATGACTGATCAACAGCTTCTTATTATTAGTCTTACAGGAGAAATTTTAGAAGCTTCATCAAAAGCTCAAACAGAAACAAATTTAAAAAAAGGTGATGATATTACTAATTTTTTTCCTAATTTAGATGTTCGCCTTGCATTAAAAAAAGCTTCCGTAACAAGACTTCCGGTAGAGCAAGACGATAAAATTATTTTTATTCCCGTTTTTTCTACAATAGGCGATATATCATTTTTTATCGTAGATATTTCAAAACAAGGAATATTTGCCAAATTCATCGATAAATTCAAATATACGCCTAAGGAAGAACCCGAAAAAAAACGAAAAACTAAGTTTTTTAATATTTTACAAAAATAATCAAATGCTTTTAAATTTTGTCTTTGGAAGGAATTGTTTTTATTTTAAAAATAAAAATATAATATTTTGCAAATATAACACATGCAATCAATATTCTTGCATATAATTTTGTAGAAAAATAAAAACCTGCGGCAAGCATAATTGATGCTACCGATAAAATAACAATCTTCTTTTTTAGCGTTAATCCTTTTTCTTCGTAAAAACGCTGTAAATATTTTTTATGAAATGAAGTTTTCATAAACCATTTTTTTAGCCTTTCCGAACCTTTGGTAAAACAAAACAAAGTAGCAAGAAAAAAAGGTGTAGTCGGAAGTAAAGGTAAAACAATCCCCAGTATTCCCAATATCAGGCATATAAAACCTGCAATTAACCAAATTATATTTATTATTTTCATAGCTTTAATTAAACAAGTGTAATTTTATATGATTTTACTTATTTTGTAAAGATGAATTTGGGAAACCTCCATGGCTTCAACATGAAAGAATACAATGGTAAAAAAATAGGTTTTAAGCAAAAAAACATATAATTTTTCCATTATCAGAACTATCTGTTATCCGCATAAAACAATGTATTAACATAAATGATATGTATTGTTTTTGAAGAATAATACAAAGAGACACTATGAG
>CAUTTN010000215.1:0-2544 GCA_963541225.1 uncultured Treponema sp. | reverse complement strand
TTAATTTAAAATCCCTGCCGATTTTAAATTCTTTTCGATTCTGGGTTGAACAGGATATTCGCCGGGAACAAAATCCGTTTTAGTCAGTTTTTCGAATACCGCAATATAAAGTTTAACGGCTTCGTTCCAGACGTTTTCTTCTATCTCCGGTATTTCTCCGTCGCCACGGTATCCTTTTTTTGCATAAGCCATCCGGATAAATTCTTTATCGAAATTTTCGGGTTCAAGACCTTTTTTAAGGCAGTTTTCATAAGTATCGGCTTTCCAAAACCTTGAGGAATCGGGTGTGTGGACTTCGTCTATCAACAAAATGGAACCGTCTTCGTCGATACCGAATTCGTATTTTGTGTCTACGAGAATCAGCCCGGCTTCTTTTGCCCGTTCTTGCCCCCTTTTAAAAAGTTTTAAAGCCGCTTTTTGTACATAGTCCCAATTTTCTTTTGAAAGATATTTGCCCGAAACTACTTCATCGCAAGTAAGTCTTTCGTCATGTCCTGTAGGGCCGCCTTTTGTTGTAGGCGTTATAATGGGTTCGGGCAAGGCTTGATTTTTAGTTAAACCTTCAGGAAAATCATAACCGTAGATGTTGCGTTCTCCTAAAGAATATCTATACCAAAGAGCCGTAGAGGTAACGCCCGTAATATACCCCCTTACGATGACTTCTATGGGAAGAGGTCTTACTTCTTTTACAACAACACAATTAGGATCCGGAGCCGAAATTATATGATTTTTAATAATGTCTTTTGTATTTTCAAACCACCAAAGAGAAAGCTGATTTAAAACTTGTCCTTTGTAAGGTAAAGCCGTTAAAATTCTATCGAATGCAGAAATTCTATCCGTAGTTACAATTAACCGCTTTCCTCTTTGCGGTGAATACCAATCCCTAACTTTTCCCTCCTGCCTTGCAGGAAGATTTAAATCCGATTTTGTAAATGCCGAACTTCTTTCAATCATTTAAAACTCCTTATTATATTATCAGAAAACCAATTATATAATAACAGCTTGTAATATTCAAGTTGTCGTTATTGTTCGTTTGGAGAGCTAAAAACGATGGTTCTTTGAGGCATGGTTGCCGATTGATTTAAACGGATAAACACCAGCCGCATAAAAAAACCTTTTACCGAAGGCAGACTTTCGTAATGTACTGTTCCGTCTGTTTCTTTTACTCTTTCTTCTATGGCTTTTAAGCCTATTCCTTTTTTGATCTCGGTACAGCCGATTCCGTTATCTTTCATTGTAATTATAAGCGAAGTTTCGGTATAAGAAAAATGAATTGTAATTTTTGAAGGTTTTCCGTATTTTGCAGAATTTGACAAAAATTCCTGAACGGCTTTGTAGACGGCATGACCTTGCTTATCGTTTAAGTTCCAAATAGTTTTTGAAAAAGTAAATTGCACATTAATATTTGTCATTTTTTTAAATTCGTCGATAAGATTGTGAATTAAGATTATTGTTTCGTATTTATTGTAATCGATAGGTTTTAGCTCCCTTAAAGCAAACCTAACTTCTTCCAAATTTTTCTTGGCAAAGACATTTAAATCCGAAATCTTTTGAGGTAAATCGTTAGATTTGTTCTTTGCGGCTGCATACAAGGCATTTAGCTGAATAATCATTGTGGATAAACCGTGCCCGACGCTGTCGTGTATTTCCCGCGATATCCGGTTTCTTTCCTTTAAAATCATAAGGTCTTCAATAGATTCATTGTATATTTCCAAATCATGAATGGAGCTTAAAAGTTCTTCTTGTTTAATGTTTAATTTTTCTATTTCATACTCAAAAAGTTTTATTTTGTTTTGATTTAACTTAAAATATTCCAAAATGCCTCCGCTTAAAATAAAAAGAACCGTATAGTTTACAGCTGTTTCTATATCTAAATTTCTTAATGAAAATATACATACCGCAAGACCGACAGTGCCGGGTATATATGTATATGGTTTTGAAATATAATAAAAACTATCTATCAGGGGAATTAAAAAAATTAGAAACAGAAAGTTTGTTCCGTTTATATGTAGTAAAAAACATAGAAGCCAGTCCGTCAAGCAAAGAACAAAACAAATAACGGGTTTCTTGTTTACATAAAAAAGTCTGAGATTAAATAAAATAACAAAACAAAGATATAATAAAAATTGAATTCCGGTAATCTTATACCCGTTTAGACTTATTTGAACAAGACTTGACGTTATTAAAAAATAATGGACAAAAATAAAAAAATTATTTTTCATAAAGCCGATTATATTATAATGCTTAACAGTTTACAAGATTCGGATTATAATAAACAACTTCTCAGTAAAGCAGCGGATAAACGGATAAAGAGTTTTAGGTTTTATGAGAATTTGATAAAATTTATATAGGAGTTACTCCGTATCTATTTTAAAATTTAATAAAATCGGCTTATATTTCTTTCGGTTTATAATTTTTTATCGATAAAAACCCCTTATCTCTATTGACAAAAAAAAAGTTATTTGTTAAAATCTGCGAACGTATTTCTATGCTCCTGTAGCTCAGTCGGCAGAGCACAACCATGGTAAGGTTGGGGTCAGCAGT
>CAUTTN010000214.1:0-2644 GCA_963541225.1 uncultured Treponema sp. | reverse complement strand
CCTCGCAGCCTCGCAGCCTCGCAGCCTCGCAGCCTCGCAGCCTCGCAGCTGAGGCATTCCCATGCCTAAATAAAATTTTCACAATAAATACCAATTACTTAAATCACGCCCAAAGACAGCTCGTAAGTCAAATACCGGCTTTCTGTCCTTGGGCTTTTTTTATATCACACAGTTTAATAAAACCGCAAGGAACGCAAAGCGTTGAGTTTCGCTCAACTTCGCAAAGAAATAATCGGCATGTCCGGATTGAGACCCGTCAATCCAAATGTATAGGGGAGGGACAGCGAGTTTTAGGCTTTCCGCCTAAAACATCGCACGCCTAGAGTTTTGCGGCAAGCACAAAACTCTCATCATCGTATGCACGTTCTCACTAACGTTGCGAACGTGCGTAAAAATTGTTCCTCGGCTTTTGATAAAGCCTGCGGGACAATTTTTAGGAGGAAACTATGTTAAAGTACTGTTTACGTGAAAACTTACTCACGGCAAAACCGGACGATTACATGGCTCAAGTAACCGACAGCCAAGTATTCACACTGGAAGACGTTATCGACCGCATGGTTAAGCGCGGAACAACCGTAACCCGCACCGACCTTGCAGCCCTTATGCAGCTGTACACCCAAGAGTGTACCTACATCGTGGAAGAAGGCGGCACATTAAACACACCGCTTATCAACACGGCTTTTAGCATTACGGGTGTATTCGAGGGAGCGGACGACAGCTTTGACGGCAAACGGCACAGCGTAAACTTAAACATCAACGCCGGCACCGCCTTAAAAGAAGCCCTAACCAAAGTAAAGGCTTCCAAAGTAGAAAGTGCAAGCACCGACCCGTTTATAACCGCCGTAACCGACAAGCTGAACGGTACAACCGACACCGTCAAAATCGGCTCGGTAATGGAAATAATCGGCAGCCGCCTAAAGTTCGACCCGACCGACGAAGAACAAGGCGTATTTGCCGTATCGGGAACGACCGCCGTTCGCTGTGCTTCGGTAATCGAAAACAAACCCGCCCGTCTCATTGTCATCTTGGATGCAAGCGTCCCCGCAGGAGACTTTACACTTGAAGTGCGGACGAAATTGACGGGAAACGGTAGCCAAAAGTCAAAAACGCTCAAAAAAGGCTACTATCACAAAAGTTTAAAGGCGGTAAGCTAATCAAAACAATATCGTACCCTCCGATACGGTAATATCGGTAGGTACGATAGCATAATATCGGGGTGTGCGATACGGTAATATCGGATACCCCGATACGGTAACGTCGGGGTGTCCGACATTATAATTACGGTTTGACCGTAAAACTAATACAGGAACGTCCTTTCGGATTGGGACAATTCAATCCAAACGGATTAGGGGAGGGAATCCCACCCCTAAAACAACAAAATTAGGTGATTTTTAAAGGGGTACTCCCCTTAAATCGAATAAATTATAAGGAGCGTTTTATATGAAACACACCAATTTAAAACGGGCAGTAAATATTACTGCATTGGTATTGGCAGCAGGGCTGCTGATGGGATTATTTACAGGCTGTCCTCACAAACCGAAAGAAGAGCCTAAGGTGTTGCCGAAACCGGAAGTCGGTATAAGCTATACGGTAGAACATTTGCAGCAAGATTTCGAAGGCGATGGTTATACCTTATACGAAAGGGAAACGGTAAACGGCAAGACCGGGGAAACTACCTCTGCGGCGGCTAAAAAATACGAGGGCTTTACGGTACAAACATTTGCTCAAGCAGAAATAAAGGCTGACAGCTCTACCGTAGTGCAAATTAAGTATGACAGAAACATAATAACCCTTAACCTTGATTTGGCAAGCGGAACGACAACTACGAAGCTTATGGACGGAAACAAATTACAAGGTCGTTTCGGGACAAGAGTAGAGCTTAAAGGGCTGAAAAAAGATAGCAATATTCTCGATAAATGGGAACCGGAGCTCCCTGCAATCTTTCCGGCTTCACCGGCTAAAATATACACCGCCTCATGGACTGATAAGTGTAGAATTACCATAAGAGGCGATGAAAGAGTAGCCGGATCAGGCAGTATTGACCCGATCCCCCTTGCCGGAAACAAAAAATGGCAGAATATAAAAAGCGATGTAGCAAATAAGGTAATTTTAAAGCCCGAATGGCAGGGAAGTGATTATGAAGTTTACGAGTGGAGACTTGACGATGAAAACGGAACAAAACTTACCGATGATTATCAGATAAAAAGCCACATTACCGTATACGCCGTAATCAACTATAAAAACTTTATCTATGACGCTACCGGATACGAGATCACCGGCTATTCGGGAGGACAACCTAAAGGCAAGATAATAATCCCCAAAAACATTACCAAAATAGGCAATTCGGCTTTTAACAACTGTACGGCATTAACCGAAGTAAAACTGCCTGCAAGCCTTTCTTCAATAGGCGATTCGGCTTTTAACAATTGTACGGCATTAACCGAAGTAAAACTGCCTGCAAGCCTTTCTTCAATAGGGCAACAGGCTTTTAAAAACTGTACAAAATTAACACGTGCAGACTTATCCGCCTGTACAAGCCTTAATTCAATAGGACAAGAGGTTTTTAACAACTGTACGGAATTAACCGAGGTAAAACTGCCTGCAAGCCTTTCTTCAATAGGCTGGAGTGCTTTTAAAAACTGTA
>CAUTTN010000213.1:0-2666 GCA_963541225.1 uncultured Treponema sp. | reverse complement strand
TTTCATGATCGGTGTTAAAAACTTAAAGTGTTTTTCATAAGGTACCGATATATTAATATTTATGAAAAACTCGAAGAGCATATCTAAAAATCTAACCAAGTCTTTTTTAATATGCCCGACTATACAATCTGATCCGTTAGCTCAGTAGGATAGAGCGGCTGCCTCCTAAGCAGCAGGTCGGACGTTCGAATCGTCTACGGGTCATAATTTTTAAAATTGCATTATATGCAAAATCTTAATATCGGATAACGATATAAATATTTGTAATTTTTTTAAGATTATAGCTTACTCCCCTTTTATTTTTTACTTTAATGTGTATACTGTACACATGTCTACAAAGGTTTGCCTTGTTTTGTCTGAACGGACAATCGAAAAAAATCTGGCACTTGCAAAAAAATATAAAAATTATATCGACTTAGTGGAACTGCGTGCCGATTTTTTAAATCAAAACGAAATATTGTTTTTACGTAATTTTCCGCAAGCGGTAGATTTACCGGCTATTTTAACTGTAAGACGTAAAGCGGACGGCGGTAATTTTACGGGAGGAGAAGGTGCCCGTATGACAATATTTGCACGGGGACTGGCTTATGCGGAAGAAGATTCTTCAAAAAATTTTGCATACATAGATTTGGAAAATGATTTTGAAGCTCCCGGAATAGAAGAAGCAGCTTATGCTTCAGGCATTAAAATTATAAGAAGTCTTCACACAAAAAAAAATGCAGACGATATTGCAACCACAGTAAAAAATATATGCCACTGCGTAACCGATATTCCCAAACTTGCTTTTATGACAACTTCTTTAAAAAACACCGCCGAAATTTTTAAAGCGGCAAAACAGCTTTCGGGAATAAAATATATAATAACGGCAATGGGGCAATATGGTATTAATTCGAGAATTCTTTCAGCCAAAATCGGCTCCGAAATTGTTTATACTTTTTCTTCAGAATATATTGAAAGAAAAAATGAACAAAAAAATTTGATAGATCCTATAACTCTTCATACGAAATATGGATTTTCAGATATAAATGAAAATACAAAAATTTACGGAGTAACAGGTAAAGATGTATATGGAAGTTTAAGTCCTCAAATTCATAATAAAGGATTCCAAACAAAAAAAATAAATGCCGTTTATATTCCCGTATCTGCAAGTTCGGCAAAGGAAGCCTTAAAATTTGCAGATACGGTCGGGATGCAGGGACTATCGGTTACAGCTCCGTTTAAAACGGATATAATATCGGAAATAACGCAAATCAGCCCTACATCTCAATCTATAGGAGCCGTTAATACCCTTATTTTAGAAAATAATAAATGGTACGGTTATAACACGGATGTAGACGGTTTTAAACAAGCCCTATCCGAATTTTTAAAAACTCAAAAATTGACTTTTTATAAAGTAGCAATAATAGGAGCAGGAGGCGCGGCAAAAGCTGTTGCACACGTAATAAAATCCATGCACGGCAAAGCTTGCATATTTAACCGTACAGCAGAAAATGCAAAATTACTTGCAAATCAATACAGTTTTAAATGGGCAATTCTTGATCCGATAAATATAAAACAACTATCTGCATATTCCGATTTGATCGTTCAGACAACAAATGCAGGTATGGAACCGAATACCAAAACAGATCCTTTGAACTTTTATACTTTTACGGGTAAAGAAAAGATTTTTGAATTGATATACAGACCTGAAGAAACGGTTCTTTTAAAAAGAGCAAAAGAAGCAGGCTGTCAGGTTTGTAACGGTTATAAAATGCTTGAATACCAAGCACATCACCAATTTAAAATTTTTACTGGAGTAGACTATGAACAAAATAATTGATGTACCGGCTCAAAAAAAACTGGTTGCAAGGCATTGCGTAGATGTTCTCTTTAAAAAAAAGAAAATTTTTTCCGGAATGAAAATAGGTCTGGGAACAGGTTCTACTGCAATTTGTGTCGTAAAACATATTGCAGATTTGATTGCCGAGAAAAAATTAAACGATATTTTTGCGGTACCTACGAGTTATCAAACTTCAATGGAATGCGAGAAATTCGGAATACCGATTTATTCTTTAAATTCAAAACAAATAGATGCCAGTTTGGATTTAACTATTGACGGAGCGGATGAAATAACACCCGAAAAATATTTAATCAAAGGCGGCGGAGCGGCTCTTCTTAAAGAAAAAATAACAGCTTATAATTCAAAAAATTTTGTAATAATTGCCGATGAAACAAAAAAGGTAAATTCCCTAGGTATGGGATTTGCTCTTCCGATAGAAATAGTTCCTGAGGCAATATTGAGCATAATAAAAAAATTGGAAATGATGGGAGGAAAAGCCGTTTTAAGAGAAGGTATAAAAAAAATGGGACCTGTCATAACGGATAACGGAAATTTTATTATCGATGTAAGATGGTCGGAACCTCTTCGGGAGCCGAAGAAGATGGAAGATAATTTAAATTGCATAACAGGTATTGTCGAAAACGGCTTATTTACAAAATTAAAACCGCATGTTTTTATTGCACACTCTGACGGTACGGTAGAAGATTTTTAATTTTTATAATATAAACTTCATATATAGAGGGAAAGGTTAGAAACTGCGTAATTTTTTTGTTTTTGCTTCCATACGATAATCAAAATCAACAACCCCGACGCAAGCGTCGGGGTATGTTGTTCTCATAAGGTGGTT
>CAUTTN010000212.1:0-2697 GCA_963541225.1 uncultured Treponema sp. | reverse complement strand
TGCGTCGGGATTGTTGATTTGAGGCTTTAATTCTATTATATCAATTAGTTTTTGATTTTTTAAGTCGGCAAATAACTAAATAGAAATTTCATTCGGCTATAAACGATTAAATACAAAATTAAGCAACATTATGAAAATAAGTTGATTGCGAGTGAGTTTTTATTGCTTACATATTTTTAAATACGAAATAACATAATCGGCAAAAGAAACCAGCGACAAAAAAACGGCGGCAATATACAGAGCAGTATTGAAATATCTAATATAAGTAAAATATTTATCCTGTAAAAAAGAATATATTTCGGCAAGTTTTAAAAAAAGTGAAACACCGGCAGCGATTATATAAAACACGGTTTTTGCTTTACCTCCTTTTTTTGCCGCTATGGTAAGCCCCTCTCCTCTAGCTTTCATTCTTAAAAACATTATCCCGAATTCCCGATACAGAATTATCAAAAACAAAGCAGGATATAAAAAACCGTCAAGCATAAAGCAAAATAACATAGTTATATTTATAACCACATCGGCGAAAGGATCAAATATTTTTCCGAAATCATCGACTTGATTAGTCCGTCTTGCATAATAACCGTCTAAAAAATCCGTAAATTCGGCATATATAAAAATAACTATCAATATAACGATAGAGATTTTAGGATTAATAAATGAAACTTTGTACGGTAAAAAATATAACACAAAAATTATAGGAGCCAAAATCAATCTGGAGCTTGTGAACATATTGGAAGTTTTCATAAACACATAATGAATTTTTATAGCTTTTTTGTCAAGCCGTTATATATTATAGGTTAAAAATTATGGTCATCTAGCTATATATGGTATTGACATATTCGTAAAAATATATTATATTTTCTCTATATGAGGTACATAAAATGAAAAAAATAAACTTTTTTATTGTTTTAACTTTTGTATCTTTAATTTTCTTTTCATGCGGACGAAAAGAAGTTAAAGATATTATAAAATTAAAAAAAGACTCTAACGCTAGAGTTGCGGCTTCCGTTCTAAAATATGCGGACGAATATTTTTTGCAAAGCGATATCCAAAATAACGGCTCTGTAGTGAGTTCGGCATATATTTTAGATTATAATGTTTCGCAAAATACAATTACTGATGAAATGCCGATTTTATTGGAATCCATAACCCGGAATAAAATCGGTATGCAATCTGTTTTTATTAATAATGGAAAATCCAAAGAATACAAATACAGGTATAGTTTAAAAAATGCTATTAATAAAGATTCGGATACCGATTTTTTTAGTTTAAAAATAGATGACAAAAACATAGAAGCTGCAAGCCCTGCCGTATATGACAAAACTTTTTTCTTACCGGCAAAAGGTTGGGGAAAACTTATTAAAATTTTATTCCCGACAAGTCCCGTTGATCTTTCCGATTTAGACTTTTCATATACTGCTATCAAAAATTTTTACTCGTTTGAACTAAACAAATCTTCACAAAAAAGATACGACAAAGTAATGGAAAAAATGTATGCTAATGCTGATATAAAAAAGACTAATACGGGATATATGCTTTCTTTAAAGAATCAAGATTTAAAAGAAATCCCTGCTCTTTTACTTAATGCTTTAAAAAATGATAATCGTTTTAAACCTTTTTTCGGCATATATGAAAAAATTATTTTCAAACCTATTTTTGATGAATTAAAAAAATCTATTGATGAAAAAAATCTTTTAAACGGAAATGTTAAAATTACTGAAGAAATAATTTTGAAAAACGGATATATTCAAAGAAACATCATCAAATATATTTCGGAAAATAACGACATCTTATTCGAATTCGTTTATGAACTAGACGATTATGAACATCCTTTCAATGATATGAAGTGCCGCCTCAAAGTGTATGATCCGGAGAAAAATAAAAATTTTAATATAAACTTTACGGCTTCAGGAAAATCTACATCTTCTTTACTTGATACTCAATTTAAATTTGAATTCGATATAGGATCTGAAGCTCCCAATATTAATATTGATTATGATGTTCGAATAGATAAAACAAAAGTTAAAGATAATTTTTATATCGGATATGATGTTTTCGGAAAAGAAGATAATTTATCCGATGCTCCCGAAATGCTAATCTCAACAAAAATATCGGGAGACTTTAAAAAATTTTCGGATTCTGTTGAATATCTTCCTAAATCTTTACAGATCAAAACAGTAGAAAATAAAACCGGAAAACAATTAAGCATTGACATGGAACTTAATTCTAAATTCATTATTTCAAAGGAAATAATAAATGATTTTTCTATGCCGGAAGAAAAGATTGATGTAATAACAACAAAACCTGATGAATGGCAAAAAATCCAAAAGGAAATATCGGAAACTTTACAACAGCTGTTTACGCAATTAGCACAAAGTTTTAACAAACCGCAATTCGAATAAAATTTTTGTTTAATTGGTAATGAGCAATAAGTGATATAATGTGTAATGGTTAAGGTGTAATTTGTAATATTTCCTATCCGTTACGGATGACGGTGTTTTCAAGTTTAGGAGTATTTTTGCGTAAGCAAAACATGCAAACAAGAAGGTCCGTTTTTCATCAAATTACATACTAACCATTTCCGCAAAATTTAGCCGAACTGTTGATCTTTGTGTTTGTCTTTCGATCAAACATTATATTATTGTATG
The DNA here is from genome assembly GCA_963541225.1 of uncultured Treponema sp. GTDB lineage: Bacteria > Spirochaetota > Spirochaetia > Treponematales > Treponemataceae > Treponema_B. The sequence continues at coordinate 49 of CAUTTN010000212.1, read as the reverse complement.
CTGTTTGTAAACAAATCAATTGAAAAAAGTTTTATTCGTGCGGAGGGTT
>CAUTTN010000211.1:0-2752 GCA_963541225.1 uncultured Treponema sp. | reverse complement strand
GAAGATAATAACAGATGAAGTACATAGGAAAAATTACTTGATGCTTGCAGTAAGGCATATAAATATTTAGGTTATATACTTTTCAATAAAATAAATCTTTGTTATACTTTATATAGAAATATTTAAGGCGGTAAAAAGTGCAGCTTAAAATAATAAAAGGCGATATAACAAAATTAAAAACTGACGCTATTGTAAATGCGGCAAATTCGACTTTATTGGGCGGAGGCGGTGTTGACGGAGCCATTCATAAAGCCGCAGGAAAACAATTACTTGAAGAATGTAAAACACTTGGAGGCTGCCGCACCGGCTTTGCTAAAATTACCGGAGCTTATAATTTGCCATGTAAATATGTAATTCATACAGTAGGACCTATTTGGGAGGACGGTTTATGCGGCGAAAAAGAGCTATTGATTTCTTGCTATAAAAACTCTCTTGAGTTGGCAGAAAAATATAGCTGTAAAACAATTGCATTTTCACTTATCTCTTCCGGTGTTTACGGTTATCCGAAAGATAAGGCTTTACAGATTGCTGTAGATTCAATTCTTGCTTTTGACTCAAAAAACAATATGCAAGCCCTTATTGTAATATATGAAAACACATATAATTCCTATACCGCTCTTTTAAAAAACTACAAACAGTTTATTCATTCAGAGGGGTAATATCAGGAGACCTGCATCAAGGCTGTCGATTTGCAACAATGAAACAAAGCGAAAATATATGGTAATTAATTTACAATATATTAAAAGTTTTAATATGTTATGGGCTAACCTAATCCTGCAATTTTTTTATGCAGCTCTATTATTTTTCTATGTAAAAAATGATCTACATCATCTTTTTCAATCATTCCGAGCGGTCGGTTTTCCTCATCTACAATCGGAATGGCATAATAATCTTCCTGCGTATAAAGATCATATAATTCGGGAATAGCAGTTAAAGGAGAACAAACTTTTTTTGGAGGATCCATAATGTCCATTGCCAAAAGATATTCCGACATGTGAGACATTAATAGACCTTCTTTTAAATGTTCCAAAGTTATAATTCCGGATAATTTTCCTTCGGAATTTTTTACCGCATAGTTCAAAGCCGAATTCCTGCTAAATGAATCTATAATAGCCGTAAGGTTTAATGTTTCGGTAACTATAGAAGGCGAATCTGCAGAGCAAATAGGTTTATCGTCAAGCATTATATCCGCAACGGATAAATTCTTCATTAAATCTTCTTCGGTAATATCTAAATTACATTCTCCCGACTTATCTACACCGTATTTTACACAGATAGGACCTATTAATTGAACAATAAAAGTAGTAGCAGTAATAATAAGCAAAACGGTAGGACCTATTGTACCCGAAAAATCTCTACCTGCAGATATAGAAAGACCTATTGCAACCCCCGCTTGACTTAAAAGACAAAACGGTAAATATTTTCTTACCGTTTCGGGAGCCTTTGTTATGTAAGAACCTATTTTTGCTCCTATGGTTTTGCCGCATGTTCTTAAAATTACATATAAAACCGCAAGAATACCGACAAAGAATGTTACATTCCAAATATTTAATTTTGCTCCTACTAAAACAAAAAATAAAACATAAATGGGAGGCGTAAAATTTTCTACCAATTTAAACATAGGTCTTGTCTTTGCCGGTGCAAAGTTTACCATAAAGAAGCCTATAGCCATAGCCGCCAGTATAGTATCAAGTTCGAAATACAAAGAAAGTCCCGTTGCAAAAAATAAAAAGCCTAGAGAAAAACCTAAAATCCTGCCTTCATCAGTCATCACGTTTTTTATAATTTTGCTGAGACAAAAACCGATTACTCCGCCAAGACATATAGAACCGCCTATATCATAAACAAGAGTTAATAGCTGCTCTCCGAAACTTGCCGTATTTGCACCCAAAAGATTTGCAGAAATAGAAGAAGCCAAAGCATAAAGAATAAGGGCGACAGCATCGTCCATTGCTACGATGCCTAAAACTGTTGAGGTAAGAGGCCCTCTTGTTCTATTTTCTCTAAGCACATCCGTAGTTGCCGCAGGGGCTGTAGCCGAAGATATTGCTCCTAAAATTAAACCTAGAGCTATTGATGTATAAATATCTTTGGTTACCAAAAAAGAAACAAACGTTATAACTGTAGAAACCGTTATAAAAGGAACTATAGATTCAAACAAAAGAATACCTATAAACTGCTTACCATATTTCCTTATAACCTGTATCTTTAATTCTCCGCCTATCAAAAAACCGATAAGTGATAACGCAATATTTGAAAGAGGGTCTAAAGCCGTAATTACATTTGAAGAAAGAACTTGAAAACCGGATTGCCCTATCAATATACCTATTACGATATAACCTACAACTTGAGGGATTTTAATTTTTTGAAATAACCGTCCGCCCAAAGCACCTAAAAGTAAAATAATACCTAAAAGTAAAATTAAATTTGTATTTTCAACCCGGGAAAATTGAATGACATCGGGAAGAAACTCTGCCAGTTTATTCATTCTTAATACTATACTCTTTTTTAAAAAAAAGACAAGAGTATTTTATTGAGTATATTATTAACAGGCGATTTTGTAGTCAAACAGGGCAGGAAGGGAACCCGGGTTTTGACTGTATTAACTTACGGAAATTAATTTTCGGAAATAACACTAAAAAAAGCGAGCCGGAATTTTGAAGCTTGACACTATATTTAGAAAAATACTACGATTTTCAATAGTTTTTGCAGTAAACATATTCGAAAAAGTACACGGTTAATATAATCAACA
>CAUTTN010000210.1:0-2769 GCA_963541225.1 uncultured Treponema sp. | reverse complement strand
ACACAGCTGCACTATAATGCAGAAGCGTCCTGCAAGGTAATGACGGTCTGACCGTAAAACTAATATCGGAATGTCTTAGGATTGGGACAATTCAATCCAAAATGAATAAGGGAGGGAAGACACTTTTTCGGATAAAAGTTTCTCCCCTCCCCTACAACCCCACCCATCTTCAAAAGAACCGCTTAGGGGTTCCCCCCCTAAGAACCCCACTTATAAACGGGGTCTTTAGGGGCAGCGCCCCTAAACAGACGGAAAAGGAAGGAGGGGTATGCCCAAAGTCTGCAATGCAGACTTTGGACGGCGAGTTTTAGGCTCATCGCCTAAAACATCGCACGATTAAACCGAAAGCGGACAGGAAGTCCGCCCAAAACAAATCGTACGAGAGTTTTGCACTTCGTGCAAAACATCGCACACGTAAACCATCGTACAATCCTGTACGGTGCCGTAAAACTCCGCCACGGATGGCGGTGGTTCCATATTTACGACGTTTTGCCGTAAGGCAAAACTCGAAGCTCAAGAATGTACACGGACGTACATTCTTGAGCGGGGGCACCCCCCCTTAAATAAAATTGAAATAAAATAAATTATGGGAGATTTTTTACATGATGAAAGAGAAAAAACGCTTTTCACTACGAAACAAACTAATGCTTGTGTTCGGGCTGCTTATTCTTGCAGTCGGATTCACCCTTGCCTTTATAGCCGTGCGCACGGCAAGCAAAGCCGTAACCGAAAAAGTAGAAACGCACCTTATCGACAAAGCAACCGATACGGCGGAAATACTTGACGGACGGATTAATACCATGTTCCAGTTTTTGGAAGGGATTACACGTATGCCCGCGTTACGGGATGACACCGTTCCGTTCAGAGAAAAAATGAAACTGCTTGCCGAAGAAGCAAAGTTTAATTCCGTTATTCGTGAATTATATATCGCCGATACGAACGGAACCGTATACAATTTAGACGGCACGGAAGCCTCTTATAGCGGACAAGACTGGTTTAAAACAGGTATGGCGGAACAAAAGAAAGTGGCGGAACCGTACATTGACAAATCGCAAAATAACCAAATGTTTATGTCATTTTCTTTACCCGTGTATGATGACAATAAAAATATTATCGGTGTACTTAGTGCAGATATTGACGGTATGTGGCTGTCCGACCAAATCGACGATATTGTCGTGGGCAAGACGGGTTATTGCTACATTCTGGGAGAAACGGGAACCGACATAGCGGATCCCGATGACGAAGCGGTACAGACTATGTGGAAAACTACCGAAAAAGCAAAAACCGATTCAAGTCTCAAATCCCTTGCCGATTTTGAAAACATGGTATTGGAAACCTATGAGTCTTTCGTCGGTTTTTACGAGTATGGCGGTGTCAAGAAAATTGCCTCGTATGCCACGATGAAGACTACCGAGTGGTCGGTTATCATTGCAGCCCCCCAAGATGAATTTATGGGAGCGGTTGACACCCTACGAATTTCGATGATTACTATCGGCGTTGTCATCTTACTCATTTCCCTTATTATCGTCTTTTTTGTTGCCCGTGCAATGATAAAGCCCGTCAATGTTGTCGTCGGTGCCCTTAAAGATATTGCGCAGGGCGAGGGCGACCTTACCGTGCGCCTGCCCGTTACCGGCAATGACGAAGTTACCGACCTTTCCAACTACTTTAACCAAACCATTTCCAAAATCGGCTCATCGATTAAAACCGTAGGAGCAAGCAGTGAAGATATGACCAATATCGGCAATGAGCTTGCTTCCAATATGACAGAAACTGCCAGTGCCGTCCACCAAATAAGTGCGAACATTGACGGGGTCAAACAGCAGGCTCTTACCCAAGCCGCAAGCGTTACCGAAACAGCCGCAACCATCGAAGAGATTATCCGCACCATAAAGCAATTAAACGGCAGTATCGAAAATCAGGCAGCGAGTGTCGCGGAATCTTCTTCCGCCGTCGAGCAAATGGTTGGGAACATAGCTTCAATCACGCAGACCCTCGGCAAAACCGATGAGGTTATAAAAACTCTCGCTTCCGCCACGGCTGACGGCAAAAAAACGATAGTTAATTCAAACTCCGTTACCCAAAAAATTGCCGAAGAGTCCGGCGGGCTTTTGGAAGCCTCAAGCGTTATCCAGCACATCGCAAGCCAGACTAACCTTTTGGCTATGAATGCCGCTATCGAAGCCGCCCATGCAGGCGAGGCGGGTAAGGGCTTTGCGGTCGTTGCCGACGAAATCCGCAAACTTGCCGAAGAATCTTCTACGCAAGGCAAAACCATTACCGAAACGCTTAAAGTACTCTCCGGCGAAATTGAAGCTCTTTCTACCTCTTCAAAAACGGCAGAAGAAAAGTTCAATGCCATTTTTGCCCTGTCCGAGCAGGTAAAGACTATGAGTCAAAACCTAATGGAAGCTATGCGTGAACAAGAAAACGGCAGTAAGGAAGTTTTGTCGGCTATCCGCGACATAAACACAGTAACCAACCAAGTCAACGACGGTTCCGCAGAAATGCTCCGCGGCGGCGAGAATGTTGCCCAAGAAATGCAAAAACTCGATGAGCTTACCCGCATCATCACCGACAGCATGAACGAGATGGCCTCCGGTGCCGTGCAAATCAGCAACGCCGTACAAGAAGTAAACGCAATAAGCCAAAAGAATAAAGAAAGCATTGAAAACCTCTCCAAAGAGGTCGGAAAGTTTAAGGTGTAATAGCTGCAAATCGAGCGTCCTGCTCGATTTGCAGCTTGGAGTTTGTTTAAAAACTGCACGT
>CAUTTN010000209.1:0-2790 GCA_963541225.1 uncultured Treponema sp. | reverse complement strand
GCTTGCGTCGGGGTTGTTGATTTTAAACGGAACTGCTTAAACACAATGCCGAGGTCGTTTCGCAAATCATAAAGCCATTTCACTACATTTTTGGAATGCCAATCTTTCATCTCCGTTTAGAAGATAGATAATACCGCAATATGTATAACCTTGCTTTTGTAAAAGATTTCTCATAGGAATATTATCTTTATGTGTGTCTACCTTTATATTTCCTATCTTTGAAAAACATAGATTAAAACATCTGCTTGCAATTCCTTTTTTATTTATACCAACTGCAAGCCGATGTATAACTCCATAGGGCTTGTCATTAAGCCAGTTACCGTCATATATTTTATTATATGTAGAGTCTTCTTCAATTCCAAAATAAAAAGTACCTTGTATTATACCGCTGTCTTCGCAATAAACATAACTGTTTCCTTTTTTAATGTCATTTTCAACAACCGATATTTGCGGATAACCGTTTGTCCATTGATTTAAATTCCCCATTTCTCTCATATATTTTCTTGATATATCATATAATTCCATAATTCGCGGAATATCATTTTTATTTGATTTTCTTATTTGCATTTTATTCTCCCAAGGTTATAAATCAACAACACCGACGCAGAGCGTAGACGTAAAACGTAAGGTATTACACCCTACGTACGAATAAATATCCATAAAAAAGGCATAAAACTTCTGCATAAGAAAAGATTTTATCATCGAAAATAAAAATTGACAAGTACGCTTAATTTAAAGATAAAGCCAAAAAGTATTTTTAACTTCAAAAATAGCATTATAATCAAAAACACCCCGACGCAGAACGTAGACGAGAAACGTCAGGTATAAAACCTTACGCACGAATAAATTCTTTAAGTTTCATCCATAAAATTCCGAAACTTTAAGATAGAGGGAAAAATAAATGGCAGACTTTGTTTTTAAACTTTCACCGAATATAATATTAGGTAATTATTCTTTAGCAGGAATAGGGGAAGAAGCTTCCAAATTCGGAAATAATTTTATGTTTATAGTAGATCCTTTTTTTAAAAATCTCGATTTAATAGAAAAAATAAAGGCATCGCTTCAAGAAAAAAATATTTCCTTATTTCTTTTTGACGGGTTTTGGAAAACGCCCGATTCCGATGTAATCGAAAGAGCTTTAACTCTAGCCAGAGGTGCAAGAATTCACGGTGTAATTACCTGCGGCGATATAACCGCATGTGCAATCGGAAGAGCCATAGCCTCATTATATAACGAAAAAGATTCAATCTATAATCATCTGGAAGGCGAACCTATAACGGCAGAACCTCTTCCGCTTATTCAAATTCCTACAACATGCAATGATCCTTTCTTGTTAGGCAAGACAAGTTTTACTGCCGACTCAAGAAACAGAACGATAAGACTTTTAAAAGTACAAGAAGAACTTTGTAAGTTAGTTATTATAGACCCAAGAGTTTATTCCGATTTGGCACCCAATGAAACTATCGCTATGATTTTTGCCGGAATAACAATGGCTTTTGAAGGTTATACTTCAACAAAAAGTAACTTTTTCTCCGAAACAATTTTAGGAAAATCCATAAGTCTGTTTTTAACGGCTTTGGATTCGCAATATGAAAAATTAAATTCGCTGCCTAAAGAAGAGGTCATTGCTCATGCCGTGTGTCTTGCAGCAATGGGCATATCTGCCGCAGCACCCGGACTTGGAACTGCAATAGCTATTTCTACGGCTGCAAAGCATAAAATCTCTGCCTCCCTTGTTTCTACGATATTACTTCCTCATATTATAAAAGATGCAATTCCATCAAGTCTGACAAAGACTGCAATAATGGCTAAAATGCTTGGAGAAACAATTCCTAAAGGCAGCGATACCGCAGAGATTTCCATAAGAGGAATTGAAGAAATAAGACGACAAATAGCCGAAGCGAATTTACCGTCGCGGCTAAAAGACCTTGATTTAGATTTGGAGTCTTTTATTTCCGTAGCAGAAGATGCATCAAAATTATCGTTTATGAATTACAATCCGCACCCCATGTCAAACCATGATATTTTCGAAATAGTAAAACAAGCCTTTTAATTTCTATTTGGAATTATGGTCGAAATTTTTAAACTTGCGGGGCTTCCATCAAAACAAAGATGCCGTAAAGTTTTGCGGATATTGGAATATGCAGAAAATGCTATTGTTCAAAATCGTCCCGATGAATTTTTAGATGCTTTTTATCTGCGCTCGCTTTTAAATACCGTTTTAAATGATGTAGGTGAAAATGCAGCAAAAAAAATTGAAGAATGGATTAAAAATCCGTGTGAAATAAATAAAAGAGAAATAATAAATTTTACAAGATATGAACTTTACAAAAAAACGGGAGCAAATCCTTCAGAATGGGATTTAATTTTACCGAATAGTAATAATTCGGAAATTAAAGAATTTAGAAGAGAATTTTTTAAAGGGATTTATGTATATGCCGAAGATATTAGAACCCCGTTTAATATAGGTTCAATATTTAGAACGGCGGAATCTTTCGGCGTAGAAAAAATATTTTTATCCTGCGGCTGTGTTTCTCCCGAAAACCCTAAGGCAAAAAGAACAGCAATGGGTTGTACCGAATATCTGCCGTGGGAAACATGCAGCTTAAATGACTTGCCTGATGTACCCATATTGGCATTGGAAACAGGCGGAACAGATATCAGCCGTTTCAAATTTCCCGAAACGGGAGTTATTATTATAGGCTCAGAAGAATTAGGCGTAAGCCCCGAAGCTCTAAAAAAAGCCGAGCCTAATATTATCTCAATTCCGATGTACGGTATAAAAGTTTC
>CAUTTN010000208.1:0-2841 GCA_963541225.1 uncultured Treponema sp. | reverse complement strand
GAGTTGACCGAAGAGCAAAAGGAAACACTAAGAGAGCAGCGGCGTGAAGCATACAGACGGCAAAAGGAAAAGAAAGAGGCAGAGAAAAAGGCTTTTGAACAGAAACTTGACACCTTGCACAATAATCCGATAGAATATGGTAAAGTATATCGTGAACGATATGGATTAACTGTTAGTAATAATAAACAGGAGCGGCATATTGCCGATAGTGAAATGTTAAAAGAAAACGCAAGTTACTTTAAAAATGATTTAAAAACACTGCAAAAGGTTATAAACGAAAAAGCAGGAACTGGATATTGTTATTTTGAAGGGAATAGGCTTTTAGAAATAATTACTGATAGTCGATTGAATGGGTTTTGTAAAAGTTTTATTGATGGAGAAACTTATACAACAAACTTAGCTAAAATACACTATAGTAAAACAGGAGTTCATATAGTACCAACTTTGAGGAGCATAGAAAAGGAATGACAGAAAAACAACTTGTTGAGATATGCAAAAATTGTATCAATAAAAAAATAAAAATTACTTGTAATAACGGTAATGTTATTGATGGAGTTTTTTTTGATTTTACATGGGCGGCGGATAATACCCCCGAAATCGCCTCAATAGCTATAAAAGACGAAAACGGACAATTACACGGTTACACTCAAACCGAAATAGACTCTATAGAAACTCTTAATTAAAAGGCATATAGAACCGAAATCCCACCCTAGAGAGCTTCAAAAAAGCTCTCTTTTTTTATTCAAAAAAATAAAAAATATTTTTCTTTTTCTCTTGCGTTACGTACCTATCAAAAAGTATCATAATAAAAACTTTTTTTTAGTTTTATGTTGCGTTACGTATCTATTATTTTGTAACATAGAAAAAGATAGGAGCTATAAATGGGTAAAAAAGAATATATACAAAAACCGCTGCCTTTTGGAGAGATGACAAACGCACTAAATATATCTTGTAAGGGTGAAATGCTTATAGGAGATGAAGCTAAAGACCTTGTAGCTAAAATACCGCTCAATCCTCTTGCAACGCCTGAAATGATAAAGGCTTTAAAACACGAAAAAGAACCGCTTGATTGCGTATTCACTGTAGAGTACAGAAAAGGTGGAAACGGTACTTATGCCGATAGTGCATTTGAAAGCATTGCAAACAAAATATTGACAAGCCCCGTATTCGTTCCGGCTTGTTACGGACATCAAAGTCAAGAAGCCTTTTATTATGAAGGCCGTGAGATTTACGGCTCGGTTATCGGTGTGTTGCTCGACAAAGAAAATGAGAAAATACACTACCGCATAATACCGGATAAGGGAGACCACGCAGAAAAAATAAGGCGATGGTTAAAAAACAAACAAATAAATGCGGTATCAATATGGGGTATTCCAACCTATGACTCAACAGGGGCTATGGTAATTGATTACAATCTCCGCTCTATAGATTTTGTACCGCCTTTTACTGAAGGACAAAAAAACAGCGTCCATGTGGGAGAGATGGATATAAGTTATTCGGAGCTGCACGATAAATTGCGTATAGCCTTAAATGAAAAATACAAAAATTATGTTTATTCGGAAGAAGTAGACACAAAGGATATAAAGGGAGCTGCTGCCTTTAAAGAAATGCAAGGGGATATAAAAGCCTTAGTTTATGTGGGTAAAAAGGCAGACTTTAGTACATTTGTACATGAGGCGGCTCATGTTGCACGAAAGACATTAAACGGCGATTTACTGATAAAAGCGGAAGAGGCTTTTAATGTAAAGGAAGGTAAATGGACGAGGGCACAAGAAGAAGAATTTGCACAAGGATTTGAACAATACTTAAAGGAAGGTATAGCCCCTACAGAGGAACTAAAAAGCATATTCCAAAAGGCAGCCGAATTTTTAAGCCGTATTTATAAAAACTTAAAAGAGATAATCGGAATAAATGATGATATACGCAAGGTATATGATGAGCTTTTAGGAAAAGATAACAGTACCTTAAAACAGGCGGAAGATACCATAAATGAAACAGAAGCAATAAATAAAAAAGCTATTAAGGAATTCGGACGCAATTACACCGAGTATTACCATAAGGGAATAGAAGCTATAGAAAAAGTTTTAAAAGAAAAACAGGGACAAGTTGTAGGAGCTTTTAGTAGACAGGATATAGGCGATATTGATGTGGTATGGGGTAATAATCAAGTCGGATTACAAAAGATTATAGATAAGCATTTAAACGATTTTGAACCTTTTGGAGAAGCTGAAAAAGGTATTATCAATGGTATTGCCGAAATTGTAAACAATGGAACATTAACAGAAAAAAATGGTGTAAATACTATTACATATGAAAAAGATAATAGGTCTTTTAGAGTAGGCTTAACCAAGGGTTGGGATGGGAAAGGTGAAAATCAATGGATTATAACAGCTTATGAAGAAAATACGGGAAGCGGCAAAGGCAAGACCCTTTCTGCTGTTGCCGATCTTAATTCTTCGCAGGCACCCGAAGAAACCGCAACCCATAAAAATAGTATAACTCAAAACACCGAAGCCGTCAATACAGAAAAGACAGAAAAAGGAAAGATAAACGAGGCATACGAAAAGGCGACGCAGGCAGCACGGGAAGCAGTACAAAACAGCATAAAGGCAGAAGAAGAACGCAAGGAGGATATAAGATTAAACGGTACACAGTATGAAGCTGAAACTATCGAATATTATAAAAAGAACTTTCCCGGGCTTGATGATGAGGCTATAAAGGCAAAAATACAAGAAGATGCAAAAAGAGCCAAGACAAGCTATGAGGAGTTTACTGCCAATAGGGCACTTGAACAAAGACGGCTTAACGATATGGGAGATATGCTTTTTCAAACGGAGCCGG
>CAUTTN010000207.1:0-2849 GCA_963541225.1 uncultured Treponema sp. | reverse complement strand
GACCTGTTCGATAACGGAGTTATCGAACAGGTCTATTGTCTACTATTATGAACTTTGTTTATTTAAAATTTCTTTAAAAAGATTTTGTTTTTCATCCGGAATATTTTCTTCAATTACTTTTTCAAATTTTAAAAAATTTTCAAAAATAATTTTGGGGTCTTCAATATTTTTACTTAAGGCTTCCGGTACCATGTCTTTGTCTTCATTTAATTTTTCCGCAACGGCATTTTGTCTTATATTTAAAAGATACGGAAATTTTTTTTGTAAAAGACTCATAGGACTTTTTATTATTTTACCGCCTGTTAAATTTACTTCCAAATAATCGTTTTTATAGCTATCGAATTTATCGCCATCGTATAAATCTTGAAATGAAGCCTCGATCCGGCTCATTTTACGCAGAGGTTCAATGGGGATTTGTTTTACATTAATAGGGAAGCCCTCGGTTTTACAATCAATATCAACCGATAAAACCCCTTTTCCTGTTCCGCATTCATCAAAAGCATAAACCAAAGGAGCTCCTGAATAATACATTCTTTCGGTTATTTTTTGCATTTTGTGAAGATGACCCAATGCCGTATATGTAAAAAAGTCAAACAAATCGGGAGAAACAAATTCCGCTGTTCCCAAAAAAGCTCTTTCTGAATTTGAACTTTCACCATTTAAAGTAAAAAGATGAGCCGCCAAGACCGACGGGATTTTAGGGTCTACGGCTTTTTTTAATAAAAGAGCGGCTTCTGCTGCCATTTCGGATTGTGAAACAATTTTTTTTTCGGAACCGTCATCATTTTTTGCAGAAATTGAACCTAAATGCAAAAAAGGCATTAAAAAAATTTGAACTTTTTCTCCGTTATGTGATATAATAACAGGATCGCATAGATTTTCAGTATTACATGCTATGTGTATATTTTCCGTTTTTAAGATATCCGAACCGAAAGAAAGTCTTTCTGCCGAATCATGGTTTCCCGGAATTATGCAGATAGCGGTTTTAGGGCAAGTCTTATGAACCGCCGATAAAAATGCGTCAAAAAGTAAAACCGAATCCGACGGAGGTATTGAACGGTCATAGATGTCGCCGGCAATAATCAAGACTGCATAGTCATCTGCCGATAAAATATTATAAATATCATCGAGCATTTTTTTTTGGCGGTCTTTTTGCGATGTTTCATATAAATTTTTGCCGAGATGTAAATCTGCCGTATGCAATATTTTCATACTTTACAGTTTATGGATAATTTTAGTTTGTGTAAAGGGAGTTATTATGAAAAAGTATATAAAAATTATTTTTGCTATATGCGGTTTAATACTTGCAATAGGGATTGCCGGTGCTGCATTTTTTATTGCGGCAAAACCGTCTTCAGATTTTCAGCTGAAAACGGACTATTTAATAGAATATGAATTTTCGGTTTTATCTTTAAAAGCCGATATGTATAAAACCGCAGTAAAAACGTCCGGTTTTACCATAAATGAGTTGCAAGCTGTTTTAACAAAACAAAAAAATAATTTTTCGGCACTAAAACCTATTCTGTATGACTCTTCCTCAAAAATAGCAGGAGCCTATGGTAATTACGCAAATGCGAATACACAACTTTTTAAAAGTCTGGAAAATTGGATTCAGGAATTTATAAACTCAGGCGAATCATCTAAAAAAACTTTTGAGGTTGTTTTAAAAGAATTTGAAGATGAACACAAAAAATTCGAGATTTTAAAAAAAGAATTTCAAAAACGGTTTTTGCTGCAAGAAAAAAAGACAAAAATCTTTTCTATAATATTGATTATTCTTTCATGGAGTATAGGTGTTTTTTTAACATGGCTAATCTCGCGAATGATATATTCTATTTATATAGAAATTGAACGCAGGAAAAAGGCAAAGTTACGTTTACATCTTGGTCCTAAAACGGAAACCCTTAACAATCAGCGAGAAGAAGCCTACAATACGTCAAAAGTTTTTTTGCCTGCTTCGTCCGTTTCTTATACAGAAGCTGCCGAAAGCATTAATAATTCTAACACAAAAAAAGAAAGCCTCCGGTCGGAACCTGTAAGCGATTTTCAAGTAACACAGTCTTCTGCCGTCAAGTATTTCGGCAAAACCGGTACTCCGGCTAAAAACTTTACGGGCAAAAATGAAGGAAATGCCGGCTTCAGACCCGGAAAAGAAAAAACGGAAAATTCAGACTACGCCAAATTAAAAGAAGAATATTTACAATTAAAACAATTTTCCGAAAATCTAACGTCTTCATTTAATAGTTTGGAAGAGAAACATGCCGATTTGGAAAAAGAATATTCGGTTTTAAAAGATCAAAATATTTTTTCAAAAAAAACCGAAAAGCTGGAAGATGTAAAATTTTTTCTGCACGATATTCAGCAAACGGCAGCAAATGCTCAAGAAGATGCTAAAATTGCAGAAGACCTTGTACAAACCTTTAACACAGGGCATTCTTTATTTAAAACCACATACGAAAAAATCGTACATATAAACCAAAGTATTTCTACAATCAGAGAAATGGCAGAAGTTATAGAAGGTATTGCAGATCAAACAAAAATGCTGAGTATGAACGCTGCAATCGAGGCGGCTCATGCAGGCGAAGCCGGTAAAGGTTTTGCAGTTGTCGCTGAAGAATTGGGAAGACTTGCCGCTGCTGCTTTGGAAAGTTCTCACACTATAGGAAACACCATAACAGAAGTTATCAAAAATATTTCGTTTATGGCTAAAAACAGTGAATCGCTTGATAAAGCTTTTAACGAATTAAATTTAAAAACCGATAAGATGTATTCGACCGTAATGGAATTTTCCTCAAAAATGGTTGACACTTTTCAAAAAACCGATCAAGTATTAAAAGATTTATAGGAAA
>CAUTTN010000206.1:0-2885 GCA_963541225.1 uncultured Treponema sp. | reverse complement strand
AAAATATATTCTTAAGTTTACTGTTGATATTTTAAAAAAATTGTATATAATTAAGACATTCAAATAGGCGATAAATTAAAAACAAATAACAGGAGAAGTAATTTATGATAATTCAAAAAGAAGCTGTTTGCGGAACGCTTCAGTCAAATGATTGTCTTGTACGTATTCAGCCTGCGGAAAAATTGGAACTTGAATTAAAAAGTTCTGTTATGAACGAATTCGGTTCACAGATTGAAGCTGCCGTAATGGAAGTTTTGGAAAAGTTTGAGGTTAAATCTTGTAAACTTTTTTTGGAAGATAAAGGAGCTTTGGATTGTACCATAAAAGCCCGTGTTGAAACAGTATTGAGGCGTGCAAATGAAAAATAGAAGAAGTATGCTTTTTATGCCGGGAAATAATCCCGGAATGCTGGTTTCTGCCGATATATTGGGAGCCGACTCTATTATATATGATTTGGAAGATGCCGTTTCTCTTGACGAAAAAGATGCAGCGAGAACGCTTGTAAGAAATGCTCTTTCGTTTTTGGATTTTACTCATTCCGAAATAACTGTAAGAATAAATCCCATTGACTCTCCTTATTGGGAAGCCGACTTGGAAGCAATTATACCCGTATTGCCGGACGGTATTGTTATTCCTAAAGCCTCTGTTGAAGCGGTACAGGCTGTAGAACAAAAAATTTTTTCAATCAAAAAAGATAAAGGCATTAAAAAAGATTTTGCTATTTTGATGCTTGTAGAATCGGCAAAAGGTATAATGGATATAAACTCGATAGCTAAATCTTCAAATTCTATACAGGCTCTACTTTTAGGCGGTGAAGACTATTCGGTAGATATGGGTGTTCAAAGGACAAGGCTTTCCAAGGAATTGGAATATGCCCGTTTTACACTTACAACAGCGGCTCACGCATACGGGCTTGATTCTCTTGATACACCGTTTACAGATGTAGATGATTTTGAAGGCTTGCGTTTGGATACTGCTTTTAGTAAGAGTATAGGTTTTTCGGGGAGACTTGTTATAAATCCCCGTCAGGTAGAAGAAATTCATAAAGTTTTTTCTCCTTCACAAGCAGAGATAGACAGAGCAGCTGCAATTCTTGCCGCAGCCGATGAAGCAAAGCAAAAAGGTTTGGGTGTATTCAGTTTTAAAGGAAAGATGGTAGACCTGCCGGTAATAAAAAGAGCTCAGGCTCTTTATGACTCGGCTAAAAACTGGGGGCTTATAAAATCAACACCCTAAGTGTAGGACCGTGAAGTTGTCAGCAAAACGGTATCTGCAGTAGAGTTCAATCAATTTCGGCGTAGAAAGACGGGGTATTGAATTTTCTGCACGGATAAATCTTTTGCCGACAAAGAAATTAAAGCAAAATTATTTAAATTGGAGAAGATAATGAAAAATATACTAGGAAGAGAAGGCTTGGAAAATCCTTTTTCGGGAGCCTTTGCAAATAAAAAAAATACCGTATACAAAATAGAAAAAAATGTAAAACCTGTATTCGGAAAAACGTTACCTCAAATTCTTGACGGGTTAAAACTGCATAACGGAATGGTAATAAGTTTTCATCATCATTTGAGAAACGGCGATTATGTTCTTGATATGGTTATGAGGGAGATAAAAAAAAGAGGTATTAAAGACCTTACGGTGATGGCATCTTCCATCTTTCCATGTCATGAAATTCTTGTAGAACTTATGAAAGACGGAACCGTTACTCAAATTATGACTTCATATATGTCGGGACCTGTTGCAAAGGCTGTAAGCAAAGGTGAATGTAAAAAGCCCGTCATAATGACAACTCACGGCGGCAGACCGCGTATGATTTTGGAAAATGAAATTACAATAGATGCAGCTTTTTTAGCCTCGCCTTGTGTAGATGATGAAGGAAATATTTCGGGTTCTGAAGGAAAATCTTATTGCGGTTCTTTAGGATATGCCGTTGCCGATGCTCAAAAAGCAAAAAACACTATTGCAATAACCGATTGCCGAATAAAAAAAGTACAAAATCCGGATATTGAAGGACGGTTTGTAGACGCCGTTGTGGAAATAGACCGCATAGGAGATCCTGCGGGGATCGTAAGCGGTACGACTCAGATTACAAAAGACCCTATAGGCTTAAAAATTGCACGTGATTGCAGAACTTTGATAGAACATTCGGGACTTTTTAAAAACGGATTTAGTATGCAAACCGGAGCAGGCGGCATATCTCTTGCAGTGGCTGACGAAATGCACAAATCCATGAAAGAAAAAGGAATAAAAGGCAGCTTCGGCTGCGGCGGTATAACGGGTTACTTTGTAAAAATGCTGGAAGAAGGTTTTTTTGAAAATCTTTATGATGTTCAATGTTTTGACCTTGCAGCCGTGGAGTCAACCGAAAAAAATAAAACTCACAAAAAAATCTCTGCCGATCTTTATGCAAATCCCAATAATCCCGATCATGTTGCAGGAAAACTTGATGTGGTCATACTTGGTGCAAGCGAAATCGATCTTGATTTTAATGTGAATGTTACTACAGGTTCCGACGGAATAATACTTGGCGGATCAGGCGGTCATGCAGATACGGCAGCAGGCGCAAAACTTTCCATAATAGTTTCTAAACTCTTTAATGCCAGAATTTCTTGTCTTGTAGAAAAAGTCCGTACTGTAACAACACCGGGTGAAACAATCGATGCTTTTGTTACGGACAGAGGAATAGCTATTAATCCCAAGCACAAAGATTTAATCGAAAAATTAAAAGCCGAAACAAATTTGGAAATCAGAACAATGGAAGAACTTAAAAATATTGCAGAACACTTTACGGGAAAGCCTGCCGTATTACCGCGTTCTACCGAAATTGTAGGTATAAGTACATACCGTGACGGTACCGTTTTAGACGTAATAAATAAAGTTTGATT
>CAUTTN010000205.1:0-2913 GCA_963541225.1 uncultured Treponema sp. | reverse complement strand
CCTTACCGGTGAATCATCGCACTCAAAATCAAGGTTCTATCCGGCACGGATGTAGGTGGAACTTGAGCAGAAGCTACGGTAGTCGTAGAGCATAGTGTAAGCCGGGCTTAGTGCATAAGTGTGAGGCGTTCACTAATTTATAGATGGAGATTTTTTATGAAAGAATTTACCGCTGCGGATTATATTGAAGATATACAAAAGAAAATACCCGGATACCGGCTAATGCTGGATATTGTTTTTAATTCAGTGCTGTCTGCCGAAAAAAAGACTCTTACCGTAAAAAATATGTTGGCAGTCGGCAGTCAGCCCGATGAGGTGTTGGGTTTGACAAATGCGTTTCCGAATGCATCTCTCACTGTTGTAGACCCAAGTGAGACTATGCTTACAGCAACAAAGACAGCCTGCAAAAACCGTGTAAATGTGCGGTATTTATGTGCTCCGTTTGAAAATGTAAAGACGGAAGAACCTTATCAACTATGTTTGTGCTTGTTGGTTTTGCAGTTTGTCAATGATATAAATATTTTTTTAAAAAAACTCTCAGCCGAAATGACTACGGAAGGAATTGCGCTTATCAGTATTTTCTCTTGTGAACACTTACGGTATTGGAAAGAATACGCTCTTTCAAAAGGAGCCAATCCTCAACAGGTAGAAAAAACTTTCAGCAATCAGGCTGAAGTAATGCATCCTCTATCTTTTGCACAAACCGAACAAGCCATTAGAAATGCGGGCTTTTCCATAACAAAACTAAGCCAAATTCTTTCGACGGGCTTGTGGTTGTGCAAAAAGTAAAATCAAGAAGTTTGCTTTTAACGAAAAACTATTGTTTAGTAATCCTCAAAAAGTTTTCGCTTGACATAGTTTTTTTTTTCTTATAAACTAAAATTATGAATTATATAGAATTACTTAAAGAATCGGTAAAAAAAACCGGAAACTGTGCCTGTATGGGGCTTGACCCTCAAACGGAAAGTTTACCTTACAATAGCGGCAATGTAAAAAAAGACCTTGAAGTTTTTTTTGAAGAACTATTGCTTACTATGAAAAAAAAGAAATTATCGCCTGCCGCATTTAAGCCTAACATTGGCTATTATTCCGTATTGGATAAACCCCGTCAAAACGATTTTTCGGGGTCGAAAGCTTTATCTTTTATATTGGATATACTCGAAAAAGAATTTTCAGAAATTCCTATTATTCTTGATTCAAAACGTGGCGATATTGCAAGGTCGAGTTTAAATTACGCTATAGAAGCATTTGACTGTTGGCAGGCAGATGCCGTAACCGTAAGTCCTTATATGGGAAGCGACTCTTTTTTGCCTTTTATGTCAGGCGATTATATCGGAAAGGGAGTTTACATTTTAAACCGCACAAGCAATCCGGGTGCAAAAGATTTTCAAAATTTAAAAGATAATGAAGGAAAATTCTTTTACGAAAAAACAGCAAGTAAAATATCGGAATACGCAGCACAATTTCCCGGAACGGGAGCCGTTGTTGGAGCAACGGGTAAGGAAGAACTAAAAGTTATCTCCAAGATATATTCAAAAACACAAGTTCCTATGCTAATTCCCGGAGTAGGTTCACAGGGAGGAAAAGCCTGTGAAGTTATAGATATTTTAAAAACAACAGGTTATGATTTATCGATTGCAAGAATAAATAGTTCCAGTACTTTAACACATCCTTGGAAAAATTCAAAGCCTCCTAAAGACTTTTTGGATCATTGTATTTCAAATATACAAACTTTTTTAAACGAAACGAAAATAATCTGATTTGAAAGCAGGGATAACAATAATTCTAGACATTATTTTTAAAATAAATTATAATAATTTTATTATTTTATCGGAGGTGCATTTTTATGAAATATTTTTCTAAATTTGCAATGTTAATACTTGCAGCTATTCTTGTAAGCTCTATTTTTATAATAAGCTGCGGAGGAAATGGAAATGCGGTTCTCAATAAAGATAAACCGTTGGTTTTTTTTAACCGCCAGCCGTCGGATCCTACTACAGGAGATATTGATATGAACTCAATGAACTGGAATAATAAAACATATTATGTAGGGTTTGACGCTGCAGGAGGTGGTGCCGTTCAAGGAGAACTTATTACCGACTATTTGGCAAAAGCAGATTCGTCTTTGGACAGAAACGGTGACGGAATTATCGGTTATGTTCTTTGCATAGGTGATGTAGGTCACAATGATTCAAAGGCAAGAACTGAAGGAATCCGAAAAGCTTTAGGAACATGGAACGGATCTACAGATCCCGGCGTTGCAAAGGAAGGCTCCGTTATTGTCGGCAATAAGACTTTTAAAGTTGTAGAACTTGAAGGTAAAGCTATGACAGGCACAGACGGTTCTACATGGAATGCAAATGCTGCAACCGAAGCAATGGGAGGCTGGGCTACAAAGTTTGCAACTCAAATAGATATGGTAATTTCAAACAATGACGGTATGGCAATGGGTTGCTTGCAGGCTTCAAACTATCCTCAAGGAGTTCCTATTTTCGGTTACGATGCAAACGCTGATGCTATAGAAGCTGTCGGAAAAGGGCTTCTTACCGGAACTGTTTCTCAAAATGTTGATGCTCAGGCAACAGCTACATTACAAGTTTTACGTAACTTGGTTGACGGTTTAACCGGCGAAGATGTACATAAAAAAGGTATCACCGAACCGGACAAATACGGAAATAAAATTTCCGCACCTATTCAATATTGGAGAAATGTAAAAGCCGTTATGGCTTCCAATTCCGGAGTAACTATCGATAACTGGAGACAATATGTAGGCGGAACAAGAGATGCCGGTATAAAACAAATTGATGCAGAAAAAAAGAAAGTCCTTTTAACTATCTACAATTCAGGCGATAACTTTCTTTCTTCCTCATATTTACCGGCTTTAAATTACTATGCAAAACTTTTAAACATCGA
>CAUTTN010000204.1:0-2943 GCA_963541225.1 uncultured Treponema sp. | reverse complement strand
TCTCGTAAAATACTGCCGCCGTATTTTGAATTGTTTTAAAGTCAACAGGTAAAAAACTATAGAAAAAAGAATTAAGAATATTAAACCGTTTGTTATTTTTTTGTACTTCTATATCACTTTTAAAAACTCTTTTTATAACTTCTTCTTGAGCCTCATCTTTTCTTTCTAAAAAAATATATGTTCTTACTCTCGATAATATTGTAGGTATTATTGCACCGCGTCGAGACGTTGTTAAAATAAAAAATGCATATAAGGGAGGTTCTTCCAAAATTTTTAAAAAAGCGTTTCGGGCACCTTCCTGCATTTTATCTGCATTTTCTATTATTAATATCTTTTTCTTTCCTGTAGGCATTAATCTAATCCACGATGAAGCCTTACGCACCTGATTTACAGGTATTGTATCATACATACATTCATCTTGTAATTTTGTAACTTTTGTAATTAAAGATTCGATTTTCTTTTTTAGCTTTTCCGGCTCGGCTGTTTCTATGTTTTTAAAATTTAAGTCGGAAATAATTTCTTCAATCTCTGCTATCATAGGAGCAGCCTTTAAAAAGGTCGATTCGGTTGTATCCCAAAGTCTTGCATCAAATCGGGATAATAATTTTCTTATCGAACGCAAAAATAAATAATGGGAAGAAGGAGATTTTATATTAAAAAATGTTTGTGCCGAAGCTCTTATTTCAGGAATATAATCTTTCGTTCCGATAATTAAAACATCGGAAGATATTAATTCTTTGTGCTTAACGCAAGAATTACAAGTGCAATTCCAATTACCTTTTTCACTGCAACAGACAGTCCGTGAAAGTTCTAATGCTGCTGTCAATTTGCCTGAATAGCCCGGACCTGAAAATAAAATAGACGGAGGAAGTATATTCGATTTTATATCTTCAATTAATTGAAAAGTCACAGGCTGACCTATTATATTTTCAAACATTATCACTCCTTAAAAAATATTTTCAATATTGAAAATAAAAGGGGAAAGTATTTTTGCAAAAACACTGCCGGTTAAAATTTCTTCCGGATTAATAAACGGCTGAATATTAATTACCATTAAAATAATTGTTATCAACAGCAATCCCTCTATTATTCCCAAAAAAAAACCTAGTGCCCTATCAAGACTTTGAAGAGATTCACTTGAAAATAAAGAACCAAGTAAAACTTCAATCAATTTTATTATAAGATAAACAGACAAAAATAAAATCAAAAAAGCTATTACAGGAGAAATAACTTGCGGACCCAAAAGATTTATTATTACAGGTGTAAGCATTTTGTAAAAAAGCACAGCAACTAATCCGCCGACTATAACAGCTGCTTTAGAAAAAAACTCTGCAATAAAACCTTTTATGCTTACCTTTATTACAAAAAATATCAAGATAGCAGAAAAAATTATATCGGGAATACCTATCTGCATTTTAAAAATCCCTATATGCAACATTACGTAAAAATTCTGCAATAACTTCAGCAGGTTTATTTGAAGCAAGACCTTTTGCTGCTTTAGCTTTTTCTTCCCATTTTTTCGGGTTTATCAAAAACTCTTCCAACAATATCTTTAGATTATCCGAATTAACATCCTGTCCCGATATGACTTCGGCGGCTCCGGCTCTTTTAAAAAAATCTGCATTTTCGATTTGATCTCCTCTTGAACTTCCTTTTTCCAATGGAATTAAAATCATAGGCTTACCGGCAGCAGCAGCTTCCCATAAAGTGTTTGCTCCCGCTCTGGATAAAACTAAAGAGGCAGCAGATAAAACTTCAGGCATTTCTTCCTTTATAAAAGAGTAAGGTTTATAATCCTCAACCATTGACGGAATTTTCTTTAAACGCTCTTGTATTTGTTCCGTTTGCTCCATATTTTTTGCACCGGCTTGATGTACCACAATGAAATTTTCAATTAAAAAATCTATCGAATCCGACACCAAATCGTTTATTTGTTTGGCTCCGAGACTTCCACCCAAAATTAATAAAATAGGTTTATTGTTTTTTACTTCCAAAAATATTCTGCCTTTTTCGGCATCTGCATTATAAAAACTAAGACGTACAGGATTCCCGGTATATATAATTTTACGGCGTAGTGGATGCGGAAAAAAATCTGCTGTTTTTTGATATGATACCAAAATAGCTTTTGCAAATTTGGAATTTAGTTTTGTTGCAAGACCGGGAGAAAAATCGCATTCATGCGTTATTATCGGAATTTTTAAAATTTTTGCAGCAGCACAAGGCGGAACGGAAACAAAGCCTCCTTTAGAAAAGAGAAATTTAGGTTTTAATTTTAAAAGAATAAAAAAGGATTTTATAAAACCACCTAAAACCTTAAATACATCTACTAAGTTTTGGAAACTAAAATATCTGCGTAATTTTCCTGCAGGTATTCCTAAAAAATCAAGTCCTGATGATAAAACTATATCCCTGTCAACTCCTTTAGAAGAACCTATCCAAACAATTTTATAATCCGTAGTTGAATTTAAAACTTCTGCGACTGCAATACCGGGCAAAATATGACCTCCGGTACCACCTCCGGTAAAGACGACATAATCCATAAACGGTAGTTTATCATAATACCATAGTTTTGAAAAGAGGTTAAAAACAAAATGTAGAAATTATATAAATCATCCGGATAAAAAAGAAGACCCGCCCAAAAGGAGGATAATGAACGAGTCTAATGAAAAACAGTGTGTATCGTTTGTGTGTAATAATAATATATATAAAAACAAAAAAATTGTCAAGCAGTTTTATAAGTTTTTTGTTTTGTCTATAAATTGTAAATTCCATATTTTCTTTATCGTTTCAAAATTTTCTATTTCATGAACATTGAAATTAGCAATAAATAACAGCACAATAAATTAAAAATGTATACAAAGAATATAAATAGTGTTATAATGGTTATCGTAACACTATTTTATAAATAGCGATTTAATAAACAACCTCGCACAGAGCCTATGG
>CAUTTN010000203.1:0-2951 GCA_963541225.1 uncultured Treponema sp. | reverse complement strand
GAAGGAAGCAGCGGTAGATTAATTCTTTTTGTGCCGTAGTGTTCCCGGGTTTTTTATATGTAAAGAAAAACTCAAGATAAATTTTCTTAAACATCCGATTAAGTTTTTACCCATATACAAAACACATAAATTTTAGTATATTAAATTACAAAAATTATATAAGGCTGGACTTTAAATGAATTTTAATAATGAAGCAGAAAGCAAAAAAAAATCCAAAAAAAGCAATTCCGATCAAATAATGCAAAAATTTATGGAAACGAGGCAAATCCTTTTGACCGGTGAAGTAAATAAAGAACTTTCCGAAAAAATCGTAAAACAATTGTTGGTAATGGAATCTCTTTCTTCAACAAAACCTGTTTATGTGTACATAGATTCTCCCGGAGGAGATGCGGATGCGGGGTTTGCAATATTTGATATGATCCGTTTTATTAAGCCTCCTGTTTATACAATAGGTATGGGGCTTGTTGCGAGTGCAGGAGCTATCATACTTCTTGCGGCTAAAAAAGATAGACGGTTCGGTCTTCCTAATAGTCATTACCTTATTCATCAGCCATTATCAGGAATGAAAGGGGTTGCAACGGAAATAGAAATTCATGCAAAAGAGCTTGAAAAAATGCGTGTAAAAATAAATAAACTTATTTCTGAAGAAACCGGTACTGACGAGAAAAAGGTTGCAAAAGATACCGACAGAGATTGCTGGCTCGATTCGGAAGAAGCTAAAAGGTACGGATTAATTTCAAAAATACTAAAAGATCGAAAAGATATGTAACATAAAAAGAGGGGGTATCCCCCCTCTTTTTTTTATACTTTGAATTTTTGCACTTCCGATGCAAGTACCTCTATGCTCTGCTTATTCTTTTGTGTTATGTCATTTACGTCTTTAACCGCATTGGTGATTTGTATTGCACCCGAAGCCATTTCGTTCATATTACAGGTAATGACCCTTGTAAGTTCATCAAGTCTTGTCATTTCTTGAGCAACCTGCTCTCCGCCTTTTAGCATTTCGGCAGCTCCTTCATTTACTTCAACGGTTATGCTGTTAATATCTTTTATTGCCATAAGTACTTCGCGACTTCCGTTTTCCTGTTCACGCATTGCTTCCGTCAGTTTATTACTCATATTTTTTACTTGTTCTGCAAGATTAAAGATGATATTAAACTTATCTTCGACGGTTTTAGCAGAGGTTGAAAGCGTTTCTATTTCCATACTTAGGTTTTTAAGTGTTGTAGTTATACTTTTACCTTGAGCACTTGATTCTTCTGCTAGCTTTCTTATTTCGTCGGCAACTACCGCAAACCCTTTACCGGCTTCCCCTGCGTGAGCGGCTTCTATTGCCGCATTCATTGCAAGAAGGTTTGTTTGGCTTGCTATATGCTGAATAACACTGCTGGCTTCCATAAGGCTGCCTGATTCTTCTGCTATTGCTTGAGTTATTCCGCCGGAATTTATAAGGGTTTCTTTACCGTCGGAAGTTGCGGAAGCAAGGTTTTTAATTGCATCGTCTGTTTTTTCAAGGGTTTGAGTTATCGAACCTATGTTTGCAACCATTTCTTCAATTGCCGAAGATGATTGTGCAACGCTTGCTGCCTGAGCTTCAATACTATTGTTAAGCTGTTTGATTGTTCTTATAATTTCTTCGATTGTGGAGGCTGTTTCCGTTACACTTGCAGCCTGATTATTTGCTTTATCTTTTACTTGTTCTACATTTTGTCCTATCTGGTAAATAGAACTTGCCGTTTGGCTCATATTGGATGCAAGAGAGCCTCCTATGTCCTGCATAACCATTGCATTACTTCCTATAGATCGTATTGAAGAACCTATTTTGTCTATTGTATGGTTAAAATACTGTGACAGCAATGTCAATTCGTCATTATTTGTAAGTGGTAGTTTTATAGTAAGGTCGCCTTCTCCATGAGAAATATTTTTAAGAGCATCTACTACATTTTCAAGAGGTTGAACCATTTTTCTTGCAATAAAGTAAACTATAATAAGAACAATGACCAGAAGAACAATCGCCATTCCTATCATGAAATTTCTAAGAGTTTCTACCGTACCTAAAAATTCTTTTAATGGAGCCCTTACAACTACTTTCCAGCCTGTAGTTTTCATTGTAGCATGGGAAGCAATATTATCAAGCCCTCTAAGATTATAATATCCTACGGAAGATTCAGCTTCATTTACCACGGTTTTTGCATAGTTTGCTAAAGATTTAAAAGAAGGATCCGTTTTTGCATTTTCTTGAAAATTGTCCTGATTTATAACAAGTTCAGCATTTTGATGGGCTATAGTTGTTCCGTTTAAGCCTAAAATAAAAGGAAAACCTGTTTCTCCTACTTTTATGCTGCCTATATCTTCAGATAGTTTTGTCCCCAATGTATCGGCGGATAAAACCCATTTTACTTTATAGTTCTCATCATAAATAGGAACAGAAAGTGTATTTATAAGGGTTCCATCTGTACGGGAAACATAAGGCTCTGAAACAAAAGTTTTGCCGGATTTTGCAACCAGAAACCATTCTCGGTCGGGAACTTTAATAATCCTGCCGTCAAATACATAACAATTACCCTCCATGTCGGTAATATTAAATTCTGTTATACGGGGATTAAATTTAACTTCTTGTTTAAGTTTCTCTATTTTTTCTGCATAAGATATATTAGGGTCCCGTAATAAGGATGAGCGAGAGACTCCTTCAATAAATCCTAAAAAGGCAGATACCTTCGCGTCAACAATTTCGGCAACATCAGCTGCTTTATCCAGCATGTGAGTTTCTACTTTTTCTATAACGGCTTTTTGAGCAATAATTCCGGCGATTATTCCTTGAATTATTACTACAAGAATCATTAGTACACCGAAGACAAGCATTAATTTTTTCCTGATAGAAAAAATCTTACCAATTTGTTTGTTTTTTAAATCCTTAGTTGCGGATTGTACAATTTCTGTTTTTTTCATTT
>CAUTTN010000202.1:0-3007 GCA_963541225.1 uncultured Treponema sp. | reverse complement strand
CGGATAAACTGTCTAAAAAGTTTTAAATTTTTAGACAGTTCTTTCTTTCCTTTTAATTTTTTGTACGATTATAATCTTGACACAACATATAATAAGAAGTAAAATTAAATTTATGTTAGACTATAAATTTATAAAAGAAAATTTGGAAGCCGTAAAACAAAACATAAAAAACCGCTACATGAAAGCAGATGCCGATAAAGCCGTTGAACTTTTTGATAAACGTACTGCATTGGTTACCGATTTGCAGAATATGCAAAAACAAAAAAACGATAACTCAAAATCCATGAATCAAAAACTTTCTCCGGAAGAAAGACAAAAGCTTATAGATAAGGGAAAAGAAATTAAAGATACCATTACAAAAATGGAAAACGAATTAGCGGCAGTTGAAAAAGACTTGCACAATACCGTAAGCCAAATTCCAAATATGGCTCATCCCGAAGCTCCTATCGGAAAAGAAGATACCGACAATCTTGAGATAAAAAAAAGCGGTGCAATTCCTACTTTCGATTTTCCTGTTAAAGATCATGTGCAACTCGGTCAGGATTTAGACCTAATCGATTTTGAAGCGGGAACTAAGGTTTCAGGTGTAAAATTTTACTTTTTAAAAAATGAAGCCGTATTGTTGGAACAAGCCCTTATAATGTACGGTTTAAATATTCTCCGAAAACACGGATTTGTTCCTTTTATTACGCCTGATGTTGCAAAAGAAGAAATTCTTTACGGAATAGGTTTTAATCCCAGAGGCGAAGAATCAAATGTATACACAATTGAAGATGAAGGAACCTGTTTAATTGCAACTGCCGAAATTACATTGGGCGGTTATCATGCCGACGAAATTATCAAAAAAGAAAAATTGCCGTTAAAGTATTGCGGAATTTCACACTGCTTTAGACGCGAAGCCGGTGCCGCAGGTCAATTTTCAAAAGGCTTATACAGGGTTCATCAATTTTCAAAACTTGAAATGTTTGTTTATTGTGTACCTGAAGAATCGGATAAAATTCATGAAGAGTTACGCTTAATTGAAGAAGAAATTTTTGACGGTCTTGAAATTCCTTTTAGGGTTGTAGATACTTGTACGGGCGACCTTGGTGCTCCTGCTTACAGAAAATGGGATATAGAAGCATGGATACCGGGTCGTAACGGAGGACAGTGGGGCGAAGTAACTTCAACTTCAAACTGTACCGATTATCAGGCTCGGCGGTTAAATATCCGGTATAAAGATGATGACGGTAAAAATAAATTTCTTCATACTTTAAACGGTACTGCAATAGCTATGTCGCGGGCAATGATTGCAATATTGGAAAATTTTCAGCAGCCTGACGGTTCGGTACGGATTCCCGAAGTTCTTATACCGTATTGTGGATTTGACATAATAAAACGCTAACTGCTTTTTGCTTTTTCCCGATATTAATTACGGATTAAAAACTCCCGTTTCAGGAGCCCGAATCCTTACAAGAGCTGTAAAAGCATCGTTATTCGTTTTCATAAAACTGCGGATAGAAGTTTCTTCTCCGCTTTCGTAAACGTCAATATGAAAATTGCCCAAAAGATCGAAGTACGGAAAAAAAGCCGCTATATGATGATATTGCCGTAGTGCCGGAGAACCTTGATCCCTGCTTACCGCCCCCAAATAAAAATGTCCGGGTTCCGTAACTGCAAGATAGTACAAAATCGCTTCAAGATAGTTTGTTTGATAACCTGCATTTTTTTCGTATCCTTTAAAAGAATACGAAGATGTTGTTCCCGATAATTTTATCGGAGGAACCAGTGCGAAAGGTTCTATGTTTACATCAATACCCGAATTCAAAGCACGTACTGTACGATTTACATTTAAAGATAAAGCTGCTGCCGCTAAATTCCGAATCCAATCCAATCCGAAATGAATATCTCTGTCTTCATAAGGCTTTGTAAAATAAGTATCGGGAACGTCAGTTTTTGATTTTAAACTTTTTATAAAAATTCCTTGACCTGCTACGGGTCTTATAATTCCGTCTACAACCCATTTTGCAAAACCTGAACAATTTATGCCTCCTTTAATATCTTTTAATCTTTGGTCTGTTCTAATAGCAGATAATATTTCGCTTTGTGTTTGAGGTGTTTCGTTTTTAATATGTACCGGATTTTCAAATTCATCAAAAGCACTGTCATCAAGGTACACCAATGTATTTAAACGTTCACGGATTATGTCCGAAGCTGCTTCTACACTGCTGTACGATACAGGAGGATCGAAAATGTTCCATGGCAGCATTTCCTTTGTTATATTTCTTAACTCTGTTAGTGAAAGATAATAAAGCGAATCGAAAGGAATACTTATGGGAATATCTTTTTTGACATAAGCATTAAAAAGACAAATATTTATAAATGATCTTTTTTCGTCATCTGCTGCAGGATATAAACTTAAATAAAGCTCAGGGTTTTCTCTTGGATATATTTTTATACATTCAGGTTTTCCCGTTGTATAATTTCTGTATAATATCCATGTTCCTTGAGGTACTTTTTGAAAACTTGTAAATTCGGTATGTACTGGACTAATGACAATGGCAATCATATTTTTTTCTTTTAGGTATACGGTTTTTATTTTAAAGCAGTTTCCTTTTGAATCTGTTTCTGTTATTGTGTCCGTTGAAGCAGCTTCTTCAGGAGGACTAAGCAATTTTGCTTTGGCAATAGTTTTTCTAATTGAGGAGGAATCGGGAATTCTTTCAAATGGTACCAACGGGATAATAGATTCTTCTTTTTCATCATCATAAATATTTTCTAAAGAGATGCTGTCTGTGTTTTCCATAAGTTCTTCAAAAGAAAATAAAAAAAACGTAA
The DNA here is from genome assembly GCA_963541225.1 of uncultured Treponema sp. GTDB lineage: Bacteria > Spirochaetota > Spirochaetia > Treponematales > Treponemataceae > Treponema_B. Next base: position 190 of record CAUTTN010000202.1, on the reverse strand, counting down.
CTGTAAGTAAAAAAACGGATAAAATACAAATCCGCAGTTTGAATTTAAAATATTCCATAATTTTATTTTCGGCAAATCAAAGATGATAATTAAGACCGGAGTTTTTTAAATTACATTATAAGCCGGCTTTGCTATTCTTTTATTTCCTATTGAATACCTGAAATACACAAATCCTCTGCTAGACAAATAA
>CAUTTN010000201.1:0-3021 GCA_963541225.1 uncultured Treponema sp. | reverse complement strand
GTTGATACGATCTGCAGTTGATGAATTTATAAGAAAGTTTTTTGTAAAAAATTAAAATTTACATATTTTTGAGGTTTATTTTTTATTTGTTATATGATATAATTAATTTATAGTTAAAACTATTTTTAATTAACTATTGATATTTGAATGAAATGTGATATATTGTATGTGTATGACAGCATTGGATCTTAAAAAAAATAAAAAAACAACACCTCTTACCATAGGGCAGAAAAATGCCGTTATGAGCAGGATCTTTAATTTGGTTTATACCAATCAAAGGTTTTTGCTTTTAGGGCATACTTATGCAGACGAAGACTGTATAGCGTCCTTGGTTGCTTTGGGACTTTTGTTAAAAAAATTTAAAAAAGATGTTGTCATTTACATAGGCGAACCGATCAGCACAAAATTAGACTTTTTACTTGGAATATGTAATTATAATCATATCAAAGTTTTAATAGGCGAATTTCCGAAGATGGAAAAATTTGAAGTTATTTTTGTGATGGATACACCCAAACCCGATATGATTGATGTTAAAGGATATGGAGCAGAACTTTTACAAGATCCTTCCATTCCGAAAATTGAAATGGATCATCACTTTAATGCAGATGCCGAATATTGCGGAGATGAAGGTTATTGCCTTACAATGAGAGCCTCCAGCACTTGCGAAATAATAGCAAGGATATGCTCAAAACTAAAAAATTATCCTTTAATTTTAAAGCAATACGAAATAACGGAACTTTACTCACGCAATATAATTCTTGCTATGCTTACGGGAATGATAGGCGATGCAAAATTCGGAAATTATCTTTTTAAACGTCGGGATAAAGCATTTTATGAGTATTTTTTAAAAAAATTTAACGGAATGCTCAATGAAAAATTATATAAAAACAGTAGAAATATAAGCTCTATAGAAGAAATATTGGAAACACTTGAAACTTTATCGGAAGAAGATTCTAAAATATATTCCAGGATAATTACAAAAGCCGAATACTCAGGTAAAACCGGAGCTGTAGTTTTAGGTAAATCCGAATCCGATATGATAAGCAAAGATGTCGATTATCCTCAATTCGTAGGTCTTATAAAAAAAGCTACGGATTCCATAGCAGAAACTGCTAAAGGAGTAGGCATTTCGGTCTATTTTGATCCTCCCGATATTTCGGATAAAATTCAGTTCAGAATAAGAGCCTCGGAGCATATTAAAGGTATAGATTTAAGACCTGTTTTAGACGATTTTAAAATTAATGACGGAGGCGGTCATCCGGGGGCTATAGGTTTTAGATTTCCTGCATCACAAGTAGAAGATATAAAAGAGTATACAAAAAAAATTATTCAAAAAGTAGAAACTTTAATTAAATGTCATCTTTAAAAAAAAATTATGATAAAGAAATGCAAAATATAATAGAACCTTATTTGCATTTAAGCGATAAACTTTCGATTTTGCTTCATTCTTGTTGTGCTCCATGCAGTTCTTCCGTAATTAAACGGCTTGCACCTTTTTTTAAAATAACGGTTTTTTATTATAATCCGAATATCGATACGTTTGATGAGTATAAAAAACGTGCAGAAGAACAAAAACGTCTTATCGAAATTTACAATCAAAAAAATATTTCTATGTTTCCGATAAAAATAATAGAAAAAGATTATTGCAAATCCGACTTTGAGGCAGTTTCTTCAGGGCTTGAACATATCCCCGAAGGAGGAGCAAGATGTGAAAAATGTTATTTTCTGCGTATGGAAAAAACTTTTAACGAAGCAAAAAACTTAGGTTTTGAGTTTTTTTGCACAACTCTTTCCGTAAGCCCCTTAAAAAATGCCGAAAAAATAAATTCGATAGGATTTTCTCTTTCGGAAGATAAATGCAGATGGCTTCCAAGCGATTTTAAAAAAAGAAACGGCTATTTGGATTCTATAAATTTAAGCAAGCAATTAGGTCTTTACCGCCAAGATTATTGCGGCTGCATTTACTCTAAAAACAGGTAATACAATTCGATGCATTATACAAATAAACATAGGTTTAAATTTAAAAAAGTGTTTAAGAATATATAGAAAAATGCCGTTATTAGTTATGTTAAGATGAAAATTTATTTTAGGGTTATAGTACCCGTTTTTGTTACGGTTTTGGTTTATACGGTTTTGAGTATTTTTTTTGGACCAAAAGGAATTTATTCAAAACGTTTTATAGAAGTTCAACGGGATACTCTTATTAAGCATGTTAATCTTTTAAATAAAACAAGCTATGAACTTGATACTCATATACGTAATTTGACTTATGATCCTTCTACAATTGCAATTTATGCTCATGAACTTGGGTATATTTATGATGATGAAGGTATAATTAAGTTGGTAAATTTTAATTCAGCTTTCGGTAAGTTTTTAACTCCTGGTGCGGTTTTAAATGTACAAAAACCTCATTTTCTTTCGGATTATATTTGTAAGACTATAGCTGTTTCTTTAGGTATTTTGGTAGTCTTACTTGAAATGCTTGCAATAAAAAATAATGGTTCTTCAAAAAAGCAATTATGATGCGGTCGAAGCTGCCGCAAAAATAATATTAAATGAAGGTATTGTAATTCTTCCTACCGATACGGTCTACGGTTTTTCGGGACTAGTACCTGTTTCAAAAAATAAGATAATGAATTTAAAGAAAAGAGAATCTTCAAAAGATTTTATAAGATTAATTGCAGAACCTTCATGTATTTTTCGATATACGGATTCTATAATACCGCAACACATCTTAAATCTTTGGCCTTGTCCTCTTACTTTGATAGTAAATCTTAGAGGAGAGGAGGGTACTTGTGCTTTCCGTTGTCCAGATGATAAATGGCTTAGAAATCTTATAAAGAAAGCAGGAGGTCAGATATATTCTACCAGTGTAAATTATTCGGGAGAACCTGTTTTTACGGATATAAAAGAAATAATCTCCGAATTTGAAAGTAAAGTGGATTTAATTATTGACGGAGGAGATTTAAAGGGCGAGGCTTCTACAATTTTGGATATTACTTGTACTGAACCTAAAATATT
>CAUTTN010000200.1:0-3032 GCA_963541225.1 uncultured Treponema sp. | reverse complement strand
TTTTAATACTCTTTTTCTAAGTAAAAAATAAAAAAGCCCCGAGATTAAATATAAAAAAGAAGCTGTAAGAAGTTCATAATTTTCAGGTACAGCAAAAAGAAAAATGCCACCCGAAAAAAAACAAAAAATACTGATAAGATAAAAAAATATAAAATGCTTTTTTTCGGTATTTCCCCTTAGTGCGGCTCCAAGGGCGAAAGCCGCATCTGTAAGATAACCCGTGATATGAGTAGTTCTCACAATTAAACCGTCATAATAAATAAAAAAACCGTTTTGCATACCCAATATAAAGGCAAAAATACAACAAGAGTATAGATTGTTTATGTGAAAAAAGAAAACGCAAAAAAGAACAAAGGCAAAAGACATCAAAAAAAGCCCGTAACGCTTATTTAAAAGAAACTTACGTTTATAGAATATTGCTCCGGATACAAAAGCACCGCAAAAGAAACAAGAAAACAATAAAAATATCGAAAAAAAACTCTTAAAATCGCCTTTAATAAAGGCAAGAGCTGCACGACTTACAGCCCCCGTGTAATGACTTACCGGAAAAAAAAATCTTTCCAAAGCCAATGCATTTAAAAATCCCGAAGAAAAAGTTAAAAGCAAAATCCAAATTTTAAATGCATAAGACTTCGGCATACTAGAAAGTGAAAATTTTAATTTGCGGCAGCTTTGGGTTCTTCCAGAATTTTAGAGTAAATTGCAGAATATTCTTCTCTACCGCTTTCCATACCGAATTTTTTATTCCTTTCGCATAAAAGAAGTTTTATGGCATAGGAAAATATTCCGTCGGAAGAAAAAATTTCTCCACCTTTTACAACATCAGCAGCATCAAAGCGGGCATTATCCAAAAATATTTCTGCTTCAAGAGGATCTTTTATTGCGGCAGCAGCCTGTGCTATTTTTGCAGCAGAAAATTCTGAAGAAACAGATTCTCTTTCTTCAAAAGAAATAGGTGCGTCCCATTTTAAAGCAATGGCTCTCAACTGCTGCAAATAAAGCCTTAAAGCTCTTTCAAAAATATACCAAGAATCCAAAAATTTGGAACCGGTTTTAAAATTTTCTCTAGGAGGTTCCAAAGACAAATTCGCTAAAACCGTTAAATCTTTTTCGGTCAAAAAGCGAGAAGCAAGTTCCTTAAACTCTTCAAAGGACATCGGAAGCCCGGAACTGCATGCCGTTATTGAAGGCAATTGAGCCGCCAAATAATGATATGAAGACACCTTTTAAAGCTCCTTTGCCGCATTCTGTAAAATTTCGGCAGTTTTAGGACTTAGATATGAAGAAAAAAGACCTGCAACAGCTTCTGCAGAAAAATCATAATAAGCGGCTCCGTCTTTTGTTCCTATTTTAAATCCTTTGTCTAATTTATTATCTTGCTTTATTTCTATTCCACCGGATATTTTACCTTTTAAAGCAGAAGTAAGCTCTTTTTCAAGCGTGTTTATATCTTTTGCAGATAATAAAACAGCCAAGTCCTCCGAATCTTTTTCTTTTGCCCAATTTTTTACTGTTTCGGGAATAAGAGTTTTTAACATATTTGCATCATAAGCCTTATCGACTTCGGTTTTTATTATGGCATTAAGTTCATTTAAAAGACCTTGTCTAAAAGAAATTAGAGTGTTTCTGCTTGCTTGTTCGATAGAGGCGATAGCGGCTTTCTCAAAACGGGAAAACTCGGATTCTCCTTTTTTTATAATTTCCTGGGCTTCGGTCTGTGCAGCCGCAATAATTGAAGCAGCTTTTTGTTCGGCAGCCTTTATAATTTCGTCTGCTTTACCGTCGGCAACAGCAATACCTTCTTTTTTAATTTTATCAACCAGCTCTTGTAATTGAACTTCCATATATCTCTCCTTAGGATTTTGTTTAAATTTATCTTTATTATATCAAAAAAACAAATTATTAGCAAGATATTAAATATTATTTTTCTATTGAAACAGGAGATAAAATAAGGTATATTCAAAATATGATAATCGACGATAAGTTTACACTTTCTTATACTGTTCCTCCCAGTTACATCGATGGGAAAGGGCGGTTTACGGCACTCGGAATAGCTTCTTTGGCTCAAGATCTTGCAGCAGCCCATTATAGTTCGGCAGGTTTATCGCTTTTGCACATGCAAAAAATGGGAATAACATGGGTTATAAGTAAGCAGCATTTTGAAATTAAAGACTATCCTTTATGGGCGGATAGGATAACGGTAAAAACTTGGGCTCAACCGCCAAAAGGTCTTTTTTGTTTTAGGGATTTCGCTTATCATTATACAAAAAACGGTAAAAATAAAAATTTAGATGAAGCATTTAAATCGGGCAGTTATAATTATCATTTAAATGATTTGCAGACAGAATCGGAAGATAAACTTTGTGTTAGAGGCAGTTCCTGCTGGATAATAGTCGATCTTAAAACGGGGCAGCCGTTACCGCCAGACAAAAAAACAATGGGGTCTTTAACTTTTAATACCGAACATCTTGAGGGAAAAGTTTTTCCCAAAATAAATTTAAATACCGATTGGGATATTGAAACCGATTTTACCCCTACCCTTTTGGATATAGATATTAATTCGCATGTAAATAATTTAAATTATATCCGCTGGATTCTTTCTTTTATGAATGAAGAATTTTGCAAAACAAGGTTAATAAAAACACTTGACACGAATTTTGTTTCTTCCGCAAAGTATGGAGAACATCTTATATGCAGGTGTTCCAAACCTGAAAATAATATTTGTGTTCATTCTATCGTCAGAAAAAACGATGGAAGCGAAGTTTTCAAAGCCCGTACGGAATGGGCTGATGAAACGGAATTATCCCGTCCTTTAAAAATTGCAGATTAAATCAAAATACCCCGGCACAGAGCATCGGGGTATTTTTTTAAAAACTACTGCTATACTTGGCGAAGCTCAATGTTTTGATGTTTGTTTAACGGCTAAGATTGTAAAGACCGCAACGAATATTAAAATTGTTTTTAATTAAACACAACTCTCATAAAGCGTTTTTTGCCGGCACGCAAAATCATCTCCTTGTCCTTGTCGAGTT
>CAUTTN010000199.1:0-3036 GCA_963541225.1 uncultured Treponema sp. | reverse complement strand
CCAGCGAAGTAGACCAAAAGCAGCTGGATGAACTCCATTTGGTTATTAAGGGATAGAACCGATTAATCGAAAGGACTTATCTTACTATTAAAATAAGTCCTTATCCGTTTATCAAATCCTGATTGAAGGCACCAAAAAAGCAAGGGAAAAAGCCGCAGCTACAACTCATTCTGTCCGCTCTGCAATGAAAATCAACAACCCCGACGCAGAGCGTCGGGGTATTAAACCCTCCGCACGAATAAAACGGTTTTTAAAACTTCTGTAGGTTCAATTAAAATAGAGAACGGTAATTTAAAAAAAACGGACAGTTATATAAGATGTAACATATTATATTTACACCGGATTTAATTTTTAAATTGTATTTTAAGAAAGATATCCGTTTGCCGCAGAGCTTTACGTATTAAAGGATTTCCTTTAGAACATACGGATATTTCAAATTGCTTTTCCGGTTTTATATTTTGGAAAATGGTAATTTCTTTTTTATCCGCAGGGAAGCAAAACTCTTTTCCGTTTATTTGAAGCCCTTCTTCCGTTTTTAATATCTTTTTTCTGGCAAGCAATATTGTCATTTTTTTTTCTTTAAGCTCTGCGCTAATTTTTATCTTAGCTTTGAGTTCCGTACAGATGAATTTAGAAGAATAATAATCGCCTCCGGTAAACCTATACAGCTTTTGTGCAAAATCAATTGTATTCGATTCATCTTTTAATTCTATAATTTTTTCTTCGGGTAATGCTAAATTTCTTTTTTTACATAAATCTATACAATTTTCGGTAGAAAGTTTTTGTTCACGGAAAAAATCGCCTATTTTTTTTAAAATCTCTTCTTCAAATTTTACGATTGAACCATCGCCTTTAGGTCCTACATTAAGAAGATAACTTCCGCCCATGGCTGTAACCTGTATAATCGAATTAATTAATTCTTCGGCTTTTTCGTTTTGATTTGTCCGCTTTTGCCAAGAACGGTATCCCCATGTTTCATGGTAAATTGAAGCCGGTGTCTGCCATGGAACATTTAACGGTTTGGAAGGCAGCTTATTGTCACCCATTGTGCAAAAGTCTCCGCAGTCATTCCATATTCTGCCGTTTATCATCATTTTAGGCTGTAAGTTTTGTGCAAGTTTTTTTATTTCTTCACTTTGTTTTTTTGTAGGTTTTCCCATATCCATCCAAAGTTCGCAAAGATTCCCATAATTTGTAAAAAGCTCGGTAAGTTGAGCGATGTTCAATTTTTGATGAGCCGAAGGTATTTTGTCGCTATTATGATCACTAATCGGAAGTGCATAAGGGTAGTTCCAATCAATCCATGAAAAATAAATACCCAAACCGAGATTATATTTTTTACATGCTTCGGATAATTCTTTTATCAAATCTCTACCGGCAGCCGAATTTGGCGAATTATAGCGGGTTGTCTTTGTATTAAACAGACAAAACCCGTCATGATGTTTTGCCGTAATCAAAACGTATTCCATGCCGGTATTTTTTGCAAGCAAACAAATTTTTTCCGCATCGAATTTTTTACATGTAAATTTATTTTTAAGAGCTTCGTATTCTTGTTTAGGAATTTTTCCGTGACTTAAAATTTGCTCGCTATATCCGAATGTAATCGGCTTTCCGTTCCAAACGCCTCCGCATAAAGAATAAAGACCGTAATGTACAAACAAACCGAATTTATACTTCCTGCGGTTAATATCTTTATCTTTTAGAAAACCGGTTTCTAGTTTTTCCATAGAACAAAGAGTATATAAAAGAATTTTTTATATGTCAACAACTGTATCTTAGCAAATCTATCGATTTATTCGTGCGGAGGGTTTAATAACTGACATTTTGCGTCTACGCTTCTTGAGGCGGGGGTGTTGATTTTGTTTAATCTTCAAAAAAATTTTCAGCTTCCTCAATAGTCATTTTTCCGTAAACATAATTTTCTGCAAACGAAAAAAGCTCTTCTAAGGATTGAGGCAGATTATTAAAATTTTTACGGAAATATAGAGCAAGCTGTTTTAATTCATAATCCGTAAATAAATATTGAATTTGCCGTTCTTCGCTCATACGACAAAATCCTTTCCTTCTTGTGCAACAAAAATGTCAAGTTTATCGCCGCACGAACGCTCTTTATACCAATCGGCGGTTTGCTTTAAAGAAAATATTTTTTTATCGCCGTATGTAGGTTCATGATGAAACAAGGCTATCCGTTTTATATCCCAGCCTGCTGCAAAATCGATTGCCGTAGCAAATGTAGAATGCCCCCAACCTTCTTTTTGTATAGAGTCCGTAAATGTATATTGAGCATCTATTATGAGTATTTCCGCATTTGTATAGAATTCCGTATTTGCATCGTTTTTTTCAAAATCTTGAGTACGCAGTTCGGTATCGGTTGAGTAAATGATTTTTTTACCGTCTTCAATAACCGAATATGCGGTACAACCTCCCGGATGGCGCACTTTATGCCATCCTATTTTGGCATTACCGATTTGTATATATTTTTCTTTAGGGTCTATATAATGAAATTCGAATTTGGCTCCGAAACCGTCCTCTCCCAACATTGAAATCGGAAAATACGGATATTTCATTTGTTCTTCTAAAAATTTCTTATGATCTTTTCTTGTGCTGTAAATTATAATTTTGTTGTTCGGGTCATAAGCGGGATTAAAAAAAGGCAATCCGTGTATGTGATCCCAATGAAAATGAGAGAAAAAAAGATGATAGGTATTGTTCTGTTTATAATCGGGACGTTTAAAAAAATCTATTCCCAATTCTCTTATTCCGCTTCCTGCGTCAAAGATAATACGATGTCTGTCTTTTGTTTCTACTTCAACGCAGGAAGTATTTCCGCCTATAGTGCCGAAAAGCCAATTAGGAAGCGATGCCAAAAATTTCTCTCTAGAGTCTTGATTTATAACATCTTTTTCGGTTATCCGCTGTACAACAGCTTCAATCTTCCGTTGTACTTGTGCAGGAGTTATAGGCGAAGGAAGCGAGCCTCGAACTCCCCAAAATTTTACGCGCATAGTATACCAAACCTTTTTAATTTAACTTTTT
>CAUTTN010000198.1:0-3049 GCA_963541225.1 uncultured Treponema sp. | reverse complement strand
TAAAAAATTCTCCTCCCGATTTTCCCGCATTGCTTGCATAATTGGAAATCAAATATTCATAGGCATCGCCGAATGCATCTATATCGTTGTTTTTAAAATCTCCGAAATTGATTTCTGCAATTCCCGTCAATATATCTGTTAACCGCTTGTTCTTTTCGGCCACTGTTCCGCCTAGGCGATTACTTGTTGTGTCCACATCTTCAAATAAACCCTTTATATCGTCTTCTGAGGCAAAGCCGACGGCACTTCCTTCAATTGCTTTAAAGATATTAGCTAAATCGGTATTTAAATTTTCGTTATCTTTTGCTTTTGCTGCAACATTTTTAAATAGCTGACTCGGCAGGATGAAAAAGCCCTTGTCTTCTACGGTATTCGGTCTAAAATCTGTCTCAGCTTCTTTATCGGAAATCTTTGCATAGTCAAAATCAGTGTCCCCTGCTTCATGTTCTGCAGAGTTAAAAAATTCGGCCATGTTTTCCGATATAAATCGGTAAAAAAGAATTCCCAATATATATTGCTTAAAATCCCAACCGTCTACCGCTCCCCTTACATTATCTGCAATAGACCAAATTTTTCTGTGTAGCTCTGTTCTTTGTATTATTCCATTATTTGCTTTTGAGTAATCGGACATTTATCTTCTCCATAATTATGTATCGGATTTTTAGCGGAGGTTGTAAAATCAATTTTTACTGTTAATCTTGATTGTATCGGCTCTGTGTATACGCATTTTTTCAACTCTCCTTTTAACAACATAATTTTAATAACCTCTATCTTTTTTTGCAATATTTTAGTATCTTATCATGTACGCCTCTAAAAATTTGCTTGGTTTTTAGAAGCGTTCTATATTTATGGGATACGGACTTTGCACCGTTTCCTTTATTCGCTGATAGTTCAATACCCGGACACATATCATAAATGCTTTGTGCCGAAATTAAGGGGGCTTGAATTCGTCTGCAATACTTTTTAAAAACAACAGCGTTGCCGTACGGCGGGGTTGTTGATTTTTTATAACTTTTATGGAGGCTTTTTTATGGCACAGTACAAGTTTGAAACCGAAGTGAATCAGCTTCTATCGCTTATAATTCATTCGCTTTATTCAAACAAGGAAATTTTTCTAAGGGAGCTTGTATCAAACGCTTCAGATGCATTGGATAAGTTAAAATATCTAAACTTATCGGACGAGTCCTACAAACAAATACAATTTAAACCGCGTATAGATATTTGTTTTGACGAAGCGGCAAATACATTAACTGTCCGCGATACCGGAATAGGTATGAATGAAGACGATTTAAAAAACAATCTTGGAACAATTGCCCGTTCGGGTACAAAGGCATTTTTGGACCAGCTTGCTCAAGCCGACAAAAAAGATTCCAATCTTATAGGTCAGTTCGGTGTAGGCTTTTACTCTGCCTTTATGGCGGCTTCAACAATCGATGTAATTTCAAAAAAAGCAGGAGAAACCGATGTTTGGAAATGGACTTCGGACGGTAAAGGTTCTTATGACCTTGAAAAAACCGATGACACAGCCTTTCCTATAATGGACGAGGTTCCCGAAAGCTCTCACGGAAGCTGCATTATTCTTCATCTTAACAATGAAGATTCGGAATATGCAACACGCTGGCGTATAGAAGAAATAATTAAAACCTATTCGGATCATATAGCCTTTCCAATATATCTTCATTACACCGAAAAAGAATATGACGATAAGGGTAAAGTAAAATCCGAGACTTTAAAAACCGAACAGATAAACGATGCAGGTGCTATTTGGCAAAAGCCGAAAAACGAATTAAAAGAAGAAGATTATTTTAAATTCTATAAATCTTTTTCCCATAATTCCGAAGATCCACTGCTTTACATTCACACAAAAGCGGAGGGAACACAGGAATACACAACCCTGTTTTATATTCCTGCAAAGGCTCCTTTCGATATGTTTCATGCCGATTATAAGCCCGGGGTAAAACTTTTTGTAAAGCGTGTTTTTATTACCGATGATGAAAAAGAACTTTTACCGACGTACCTCCGTTTTGTAAAGGGAATTATTGACAGCGAGGATTTACCTTTAAACGTAAGCCGGGAAATATTACAGCAAAACAGAATTCTTACGGCTATCAAAAATGCTTCCGTAAAAAAGCTTTTGTCCGAATTTAAAAAACTTTCCGAAAACGATAAAGAAAAATATAATACATTTATTACGGAATTCAACCGTCCTTTAAAGGAAGGTTTATACAGCGATTTTGAACACAGGGAAGACCTTGCAGAGCTTGTACGTTTTAAAACCACCTCATCGGAGGTAGAAGAAGGTCAGTGGACCGGTTTTGCAGACTATGTTTCCCGTATGAAGCCGGAACAAAAGGCTATTTATTATATAACGGGTGAAGACGAAAAAACTTTAAGACAATCCCCCCATCTTGAAGTTTACAAGACAAAGGGGTTTGAAGTTTTAATTATGCCCGATGAGGTTGACGATATAATAATTCCGTCTTTGGGCAAGTATAAAAAATGGGATTTAAAGGCGGCAAACAGAGCAGGTTCGGATGAAGAACTAAAAACCGAAGAAGAAAAAAAAGAAGCCGAAAAAAAAGAAAAAGACTTTAAACCCGTATTGGAAAAAATAAAGGGCGTTTTGGGCGATAAGGTTAAAGAAGTCCGCTTTTCAAAACGGCTGTCCGACTCCCCCTCCTGTATAGTTGTAGATGAAAACGACCCAAGCCTTCAAATGGAAAGAATGATGAAAGCCATGGGACAATTTAATACAGGCACTGTAAAACCCATACTGGAAGTAAATGCCGACCATGTTTTGGTAAAACGCTTAAAAGAAAGCGGCGACAAAGATTTTATAGATGATATGTCAAACCTTCTTTTAGAACAAGCATTGCTTATCGAAAGCGGAGAACTAAAAGCTCCTGTAGACTTTGTAAAAAGACTTAACAGATTACTTGGAAAATAATGTAAGGCATCTCTAAAAACTCGGTTAGATTTTTAGAGATGCTCTTAACTTAATAATTGATCGGTACCCATATCTCAATAACGGAATCTTTTCTATTCCAAT
>CAUTTN010000197.1:0-3063 GCA_963541225.1 uncultured Treponema sp. | reverse complement strand
AATTATTACAATGTTCAGGGCAGCTTATAGGTATCCGCAATATTACAACACTTAAACGAATTAAGCCAAAAGAACAAGCAAAGTATCAAAACCTTTGTAAGGAGGGCGGAAAGTTTAAGGTTTGACGAAACAGGTACATCCTTGTCCGATTTTGAGCTTCAAGTATTTTTGCTTACACAAAAACACTCGTAAACTTGTAAGCACTGCCATCCGTAGCGGATATGAAACATTACAAATTGCCCATTAAATTGAATCACAATTTTTCGATTTCTTCTTTGGAAAGCCTGTAGCTTTTGCAATATTTTCAACCGATAAACCTAATCTGCACCCCTAATCGCCCCGTACTTTTTAGATACGTTTTCGGTTTTGATTTCCATAGCATATCGAGGTTGTATATTTTTTAATTAATCCGCCTTGGATAAAATTTCGGTATGATCTTCAAAAATAGCAACCGTATGTTCCATGTGGCATGAAACGGAATTATCGGCAGTAACAACCGTCCACCCGTCTTTTTTTACTTTAACATTGGCAGTGCCTATATTTATCATAGGTTCGATAGCTACTACCATACCTGCCCTCAGTCTGGGATTGCCTCCCCGCCTTTCGGGTACATTGGGAATTGAAGGTTCTTCATGTACACCAAGACCTACACCATGACCGCAATAATCGTAAACGACTCCGTATTTATTGGATGCCGCTATATTAAACACAGCTTTTGAAATATCGGAAACTCTGTTTCCTGCCTTACATGCCTCTATACCGGCATATAAACATTCCGTTGTTATTTGTAAAAGTTTTAAGTTTTCTTTTGAAACCTTGCCTACAGGATATGTAACGCAAGCATCGCTTATATAACCGCCTAAATCTATACCTATATCCATTGACACAAGATCTCCATCTTTTACAATTCTTTTTCCGGGTACACCATGAATAACTTCTTCGTTGATCGAAATACAAGCCGCACCGGGAAAACCTTCGGAATACCATGCAGGTTTTCCTCCGATTTTTTCGATATATTCTACACAAAAATTATCGAGAGCCTTTGTAGTAATTCCGGGTTTAATTACCGGTTTTAATTCTTCAAAAAGACGGGCTAAAGCCTTGCATGATTTTCTAATACCGTTAATTTGTTCTATAGTTTTTATTATTATCATAAAATCTCCAATTGCTTTTGTAATTTTTTTATTCCCATTAATTTTGGACTTAACCTTACGGCTTCTTTATAACAAGTAGTTGCCGCATATTTATCTCCAAGTCTATAATAAACTTCCGACATCCTTCTAAAAATATTTGCTTTATCCGTATTTTCAAAATCTAAATTTAAAGCAGCTTCATAACAATCGATTGCAAGTTCATCTTCGGTAAAGTTATGAAGTTTATCGTTAATAATAGATTTGATAATTGAAATTATTTCCGGAAAAAAATGTTTAAAATACGGCTTTTGTTTTTCAAGATAAAAAATTTCTTCAAGTAGTAAAAAAGATTCGTAATATTCACCTCTAAAATAAAGTTCTTCTGCAAGAACAAAACCGCAATCCATAAAATCTTCTCTGCTAAAATATTTTGAAAGATAAAATCCCATAGCTTCCGATCGGCGTTTATTGTATTCGGTTACAGCTTCCGTTTCAAGTCCGTGAAACAAATCGAAAAATATTAACTTTGCTCTGCTTTCATAATCGGTTTTATTTAAAAGCCATATACGGTAATCAAAACTTTCGGCTCTATTTTTTTCCGTAAAAAAATCGAAATCCGTTCCGACTGTATTTTTTTCTTTTAAAATATTTTGATAAGCCAGCAGAAGTTCCCTCATTTTTTCTTCTGCCGTTTCTTTTTCTTTGGGTGTTCTTTTTAAAGAAAGATCGGGATGCAGTTGTTTTGCTTTTTTTCTAAAAGCCGATTTTATTTCCGCTATTGAAGAGTCAGTTGTTATATCAAGAAGTTTATAATAGAATGACTGTTTCATTTAAATTATTTTATACAAAATATGGTATAATTTCAAGCTATAATTTAAAAGATATAGAAAAAGTTAGTAAAGGCTTATTATAAAAATGTAACCAAAGTCTTTTATTTTTTTTGAAATACTAACGGGTATTTTTAAAAAACGTCCGGGGATTTGCTTCGCATCCTTCAACATAAAGATGCCCATAAATGTTATAAGTTGTTCTTAATTTTTTTATATTCGATATAGTGATTATAAAAAATATGTATTTTTTCAAAAAGAAAAATAAATATTATAACACCGCAAATATAATCGGACCATTTAAATACGTTATTAAATCCGTTTAAATGCGGAATAAAAAAATACAATAGCTTGAATGTGTATAAACTCATTGTAATAAAAACCGTTATCTTACCGCCCTTTGTAGATTTAACTTCGGCAGGAAATTTAAGCAGCATAAAAAATGTCATACCGACTGTTTGAAATAAAAGTCTTCCCAAAATTAATACGAAAAACCATACCGGCAATATTCCTAGCTGAAAATATACTATTGAAACAAGAGCCAGTAACGAATAATCGCTCATGGAATCAAGCATTCTTCCGATTCCGGTTTCCTGTCTGCATTTTCTTGCAATAATTCCGTCGAATAAATCGGTCAAAAAAACGAAAACCAATACAATGACCAAAACTATTTTAATACCGGATATCCGGTGATTTTTTAATAAAAAAACAACTAAAGGTACGGAGCTTATTCTGCAAAGTGTTATTTTGTTGGCAGTATTTATAGTATCGACAGGAGCATTAGTGTAAATATTAATAAATTCGCCTTTATATAAAAGTAAAAACAATAAAAGCAGTCCGTGCCAAAGTACAGTGTAAATTAAAAAGAAAGTAAAGACATCGGTATCAGTATTAAAATATTTATAAATAATAAATATTGCCAAAGTCTGTATAACTAAAAGTTCCGCAACAATTTTACATATATTCTTTTTCATGTAAAAATAATTTCTCCTGTTGCATGATACATTGTAATTCTTTTTTTATCAAGCAATTATAAGCAATTACACTTAATGAATTTGTTGAATAGGTTATGTCAGACGATATTTCGATTGGGCATCGCAAAC
>CAUTTN010000196.1:0-3113 GCA_963541225.1 uncultured Treponema sp. | reverse complement strand
TTTTATCCAAACGGCACACATTCCGATCATCTGAAGGTTATTCAATTTGTATCCCGCGACGGGGGCAAAACCTTTCCCGATTCGGGGAAAAAAGATATTTCCGATACGATTTTCGGGTTTAACAACTCGTGGCAAAGTTTGTTTTTCGGCTCGGGCAGAATTATGCAGTCGCGTTATATTAAAGCCGGCAGCCATTACCGCATTTACTCGGCGCTGTTGAGCCGGGGTTACAGCAATACCGTCGTATATTCCGACGACTTCGGCTCTACGTGGCATGTATTGGGAGATGCAACAAACTCTCCTATCCTTGGCGGAGATGAGGCAAAAGTGGAAGAACTGCCGGACGGCAGCGTTATACTTTCCAGCCGCAACACAAACGCAGGCGGAAGATTGATAAATATTTTTACGTATAGCAATCCTACTGAAGGAAAGGGAAGTTGGGAAACACAACAATTTTTAGCTATCGGCAGCGGAAGAGGTACAAACGGCGAAATTCTTATCGTCAAAGCACGTAAAACCGATACAAAAAAGCCGGTCTACCTTGCATTCCAATCGCTTCCCGATGGTCCGGGACGTTCAAAAGTTACCATCCATTGGCGGGAATTGACGAACACCGCGATAAGCATAAACGATTTTATTTCGGCTGCCGAATGGAACAGCTACTTGGTGCAAGACGGAGACAGTGCCTATTCGACTATGGATGTACAACGCGACGGCGGTATCGGCTTTTTATACGAAAGAAACACACGTGGACACGACTACGACATAGCGTACAAAAACCTGCCCATCGATGTTATCACAAACGGCACTTATGAGGCTATTTTTCTCGGTACGGGTTCAAAGCAGTGCCCCTACACCGATTTGGAAGGTAAGCCCGTGGATGCAAACGTAAAAAAGTACTACAAAAAAGAAAAACTGCACTGGAAGGAATAAGGGCCTGATTGTTATAAGGGGGGCTGTGCCACCACTGAAGTAGGTACGCCGAAAGTAAATGCTCAACGTATACCTGATACGCCTCAGCTTTATTTTCGGCGTGCGATGGCGGCGGTTTCCATTAACTCACATTTCTATTTTTGATAAACAGAGACCCTGTTTCTGCCGCCCTCTTTAGCGGAATAAAGAGCCGTATCTGAAAATTTTAATAGTTCAGGCGTAGCCATCTTTTCGTCATATAAGGCAAGACCGATTGAGCATGAAACTCGTAATTCCGGATGTTCTTGAAAAGTCAAGGCATTAACTTCGGTACAAACCTGTTTGCATCGGTTTTCGGCACCTTCCAAAGTTCCTCTGATAATAAAAGAAAACTCATCTCCGCCGTACCGTATTAAAATATCTTCCGCATCAAAATTGTTCTTAAAAACTTCGACAATGGCTAATAGAACCTTGTCGCAAAATACGGCTCCATAGTCTTTATTAAGCTGACCGAAATGATCGACATCCACCATGGCAAAGCTTACGCCGATATGCTGACGGACACAGCGTTTAAGGAGGCTTTCAAAAGATTCATCTAAATATCTTCTATTGTAGAGCCCTGTAAACTCATCTGTAATGGCTCTTTTTTTTGCATCATCACCCCATTGGATTATCTGCGATAAAAGGCCGTTCGTCTTGCTTAGGCGGCTGCCGGTAATTTTAAGCATATTATACAAAACCGTCGAAGCTATTTTCGGCTGATCTATAATAAGGGAAGAAAAATCTTGAGATTTTAAAACAAGGCAGGAAGTGGATTCTACAGCCTTGCAGGTTGCCGAGCGGTGCTCTTGTTCGAGCATAGCCATTTCACCGAAAAAATCTCCCGCTCCAAGACGGACAAGTTCAATTTCTTTCCCTTCGGATTTTACCGAAACGGAAATAGTACCTTTTACAATGATAAAAAGCTCATTGCCCGATTCTCCTTCATAAACGAGAGTCTGTCCCGCTTCAAATTCGGAATAAAACATAGCTTCAGCCAAGACTTCTATTTCTTTTATTGAAAGATGATCAAAAAGCCGTGCTTTTTGCAAAATTTCAAGCCATCTTTGTTTTGAGCTATTCATTTATATCCTCCTCAAAGAGAATCTGCGAACCGCCGCGGGCACGTCCGATAAGAGGCATCTCGGAGCATTGTTTTATAAATTCCGCCTTTTCAATCTTTGTATCAGGATAAAGTAAAATACCTAAACTCATGCTCAACTTAAAAGGACTGCTTAAAACCGGAGAAATATCTAAGTTTTCAAGTTCAGTTTTTATCTTTTCGGCTAAACTTGCAGCCCCATCCCTGCCTTGATCAGGAGTTAAAACGGCAAATTCGTTCCCCTGATAACGCATTAAAACCGAATCCGTATCCAAAAAGCGGCTCAAGTGATTGCCGATGAAGGTAATGCAGGCATCTCCCTTTTCGTGGCCGTAGGTGTCGTTTATAGCCTTAAAGTTATCGGGCTTCATCATAATAAGAGAAAAAGAGCTTTTCATAAAGTCCGCAATGTTTTCTTCAAGATAAGCCTTGTTAAAAAGTCCTGTAAGCTTATCTCCATAAACTTGCTTTTGCAATTCCTGCATGATAGAAGAGTTCTCTTTTATTAAAGAATTTGCCTTTCTATTTCTTCGTGCAACCATGACCAAAAAAGATTTTAGCATCTGAGCGTAGGTTACGGGATTATCCTTAAAAACATCTTCCATAGGTGTGCCGTCTTTAGGAAAAGAGAGGATGATCGTATCTTCGTTGGCAGAAGCTATAGCCTTTTGCTCATTTTGGGTAAGCATAGCCGTTTCACCGAACATTTCACCGCTTACAAATTCGGCTAGAACGGAATTATCTTCAGGAGATAAAATAATAACATTCCCTTCTACAATAATGTAAAAGCGGTCACCTTTTGTGTCCTGTCTAAAAATAATATCGCCTTTTTGATAGCTGTCTATTCCTGCTTTATCGGCTATGTCTTTTAAGTATATTTCATCCCATCCTGCAAAAAGAGGAGTGTTTCCTAAAGCCTCTATTTTCTGTTTATCAGTAATCATGCACACCACCTAAAAGTATTATAGCACATTTTCAGTAAAATAAAAGTGCATAGTAAAAAAAACTACTGTTGTAACTGCAAAAAATAAGCGGCAACGGATAAATACCCGCTGCCGCT
>CAUTTN010000195.1:0-3179 GCA_963541225.1 uncultured Treponema sp. | reverse complement strand
CATAAACTTTAAATTTTTTAAGGATTCACTTAAAATTAGATAAATTTTTAAATTAAGGAGTTAATATGAAGATAGGGATTTTCGGGGCGGAAAAACAAGAAGTTAAACTTTTGGAAAAACATATTAAAGGCTATAATAAAAAAATTGCAGGAATAACTTTTTTTGAAGGTCTTATAAATGAAAGACAAGTAGTTTTGGCATGCAGCGGAATAGGAAAAGTAAATGCCGCTTTATGTACTCAAATTTTAATTTCGGAATTTAAAACGGATGCCGTAATAAACACAGGAACTGCCGGAGCTTTAAACGATGAGCTGAATGTTTTCGATATTGTAGTTTCAACCGATTCGGTTCAATATGATGTAGATGCTGTTCATTTCGGTTATGAGCCGGGACAAGTTCCTATGACAAAATCTCCCTTTTGGATTGCAGATAAAAAGTTAAAATCGATAGCATTAAAGGCTTTTAAACAACTTAAATGTGAACTATCGGATAAAAATATAAAAATAGTTGAAGGCAGAATTGCATCAGGCGATACTTTTGTATCCGATAGAGTTTTGCGTTCTAAAATTATAGAAAACTTTGCTCCCGCATGTGTGGAAATGGAAGGAGCTGCCGCTGCACAAGTTTGCGTAACAAATAAAATACCGTATTTAATTTTGCGGAGCATATCGGATAATGCGGGTAAAACAAATCTTGCAAAAATTTCGTATGAAGAATTTTCTGAAACGGCTGCGAAAACTTCTGCAAGCCTTGTTCTTAAAATGCTGGAAAATATTTAATAAGGTTTTAAATGGACAAATTTTCATTTACGAGTATTCAAGGACTTACCGAAGTATTTTATTGTAATGAGCCATATCTTCCTCCTCTTAAAAATAAAAATGCAATTTATATTGCAGATACAAACACTGCTCAAATTGTACGCAGTTCCGAGAATTTTTCTTCTTCCATTCCGTTTGTAATTATAGACTGTGGAGAAGAAAATAAAAATTTTACTTCTTTGGAATTAATTTTAAAAACCGCTTTAGATTCAAATCTTACACGGCAAGCTGTTTTTATAGGTATAGGCGGAGGAGTAGTTTGCGACTTAACGGCGTTTGCCGCTTCAGTTTATATGAGAGGCGTAAAGTGCATTTTGGTACCTACGACCGTTTTAGCTATGGCAGATGCTTCAATAGGAGGTAAGACTGCAATTAATTTTCACAATTATAAAAATATGGTAGGTTCGTTTTTTAAAGCCGATGAAATTTATATTTCCACCAAAGTGCTGCACACACTGGAAGAAAAAGAATACCTTTCAGGACTTGCAGAAATATTAAAAATCGCTCTTTTATATTCGCCTTCTTTATATAGAATTTTTAATACTGAAAAAAGTAAAATATTAAAACGCGATGAGACTATAGTCTTGGAAATAATAAGGAGAGCCGTAATAGCAAAATCGAATGTTGTAGTAAGAGATTTTTACGAAAAAGGCGAAAGGGCTTTTTTAAATTTCGGTCATACTTTTGCTCATGCTCTTGAACGTGTTTGTAATTTTTCGATTACACACGGGCAAGCCGTTTTGTGGGGGATTTGCAGAGCTTTAAAATTAGGCGAAAAACTTAAAATAACATCACCTGACTATGCGGATGAAATTATAAATTTAATAAAAGATTACGGATTTTGTACGGATACAGTGTCTTTGTTTGCAGATACCTCTGTTACATCCTCCGAAAAAGATTTAAAAATTAACTTTGCCGATAAAATAGTAAATGCCATGAAAAAAGATAAAAAAAATACAGGTAATAATATA
Organism: uncultured Treponema sp.; assembly: GCA_963541225.1. Classification (GTDB taxonomy): domain Bacteria; phylum Spirochaetota; class Spirochaetia; order Treponematales; family Treponemataceae; genus Treponema_B. The sequence goes on along the minus strand of CAUTTN010000195.1, from coordinate 1,390 downwards.
AAACTTATTTTACAAAAAAATATTGAAGAAACAATTATTTTTGAAGCCGATGAAAAAGATATAAAAGAGGTTCTTATATGATTTATTTGGATTGGGCTGCAACGTCAATTCCTCACGAAGATATAATCTTATCGGCATGTAAAAAAGCATGCGTAGAATTTGCAAACCCTTCATCAAAACATTTTAAAGGACTTGCGGCAAAAACTTTATTGGAAAATGCAAGGAATGATATATCTTTATGTTTAAACGTAAAACCCGAAACGATTTTTTTTACATCCGGAGGAACAGAAAGCGACCATTTACCGCTTCTTTCCGTAATGTCTGCACAAAGACAATGTTCTATAGCTATAAGTAATTTGGAGCATTCTGCATTATCGGAACAAACCAAAGCATTGGAAAGACGCGGATATAAGATTTTGACAATTCCCTCCGATAATAAAGGTTTTATAAGACCTGAAGCCGTATTAAAAACAGTGCAAGAAGATACGGCTTTTATTTCCGTAATGGCTGTCAATAATGAAATCGGTTCTATTCAGCCTATCGAGGAAATAGGGCAAGCGGTTTCGGAATACTGCAAAGGAAAAAAGCAAATCCATTTTCATACAGATGCCGTTCAAGCTATAGGAAAAATTCCTTTTAATTTATCTTCTTTACCCATACACTCTGCGGCCTTTAGCGGACACAAAATAGGGGCTATGCACGGTATAGGTTTTTTGTATTTAAATAAACCGATAGAGCCTTTTATAAAAGGCGGCGGACACGAAAAAGGAATAAGACCCGGAACCGAAAACCTTGCAGGTGCTATATCGCTTGCAGAGTGCTTAAAATTACACATAAACAAAAAGCAATATGAGGCAGCTTCTAAACTGATGAGTTTTTTAATTGAAGAATTAACAAAAACGAAAGGTATTGAAATTGTTCCCAAAACCAGAATTCAAAATCCGGCTTCTTTTTCTCCTTGGATTTTACAGTTTTCATGCAGCAGTTTAACGGGAGAAGTTTTGGTAAGATGTCTTTCCGAAAAAGACATTTGTATTTCAACAGGTTCTGCTTGTTCAATTAAAAAAAACTCAAGACCGATTTTGGATGCAATAAAGGCAGAACCTAAAACAAAGCTAAATTCGGTAAGAGTTTCTATAGGTTATAAAACTACAATTGAAGAATTAAAAGAATTTATTCTGGCATTAAATTCCGTTATAAAAGAATTTTAAAAAGAACAATTAAAACAAGCATCTAAAATATTAGCCGCTTGTTTTAACCGCTGTTTTATGTACATCCTCATTTACATTGACAATGTACTAATTAAACAATCCTCAGAGCATAACAATAATTTTTGCGGTTGTTTCTTTTATAAAGAAAGGTTATTCGTGCAGAGGGTTTAATACCCCGA
>CAUTTN010000194.1:0-3184 GCA_963541225.1 uncultured Treponema sp. | reverse complement strand
CGACGCAAAGCGTAGACGTAAAACGTCAGGTATTAAACCCTCCGCACGAATAACTAAAATATGAGTTTAAAATTTATTAAAAACAAAAAAAGGTTTTTTGCTATATTTTGTACCGTCTCTGCATTATTTTTTTTGATGTTCGGTATAGTCCGGTTATATGCTTACAGGATTGCGTATGCAGAAAAAAAACTTTCCGGTTATGATATTAATATTTTTAATACGGGCTGCGTAATAAAGACATTCGGAAGAGGAAGTTCTTCGGTAAATGCTTCCGTTTCTTTTTATACGCCTACGGGAACTTTAATCGGCAGTTACGAACGGGCATGGAAAGGTTGGGAATTAAACATTGAGTGTATAGTTTTTAAATTTAAAAAAGGCTGTTTGGTTTTTCCTTACAGAATTTTTTCGGATAAAACAGTCGGAACGGGAATTGTTCTTTTTAACATGTATACCGAAAATAATTATCCCGCAATTTATAAATATTCTTTTTTTTCCGAAGAAGAAAAACAGTTGATTACGGTTCTTTTTAAATCGGCTGTTTTTTCGCCTTATCTTTTAAGCCTTTTTTCTTCTGCACAAATAAAAACCGTAATCTTGCGGGAATTTTCTCCCGATTCGGAATACGGTTTAAAAATATTGCCTTCAGGCGAAATTATATTGTCAAAATCCTAATAATCGGCTTCTCTTCATAAATTACTTAAAACATTTTTGACGGTTTGTAATTTGCAATGTGATAAGGCATTCCTTTAATTTAAAAAATTTGTTAAAATCAAAATATAGTTTAACAATTTTACGGAGGAAATAATGAAAGTAGAAAATTGTAACACCGGATTTATCGGATTAGGCGTTATGGGAAAAAGCATGGCAGAAAGGCTTCGAAGTGCAGGAGCCAAAATGCACGTTTATACACGGACAAAAAAGTCCGCAGACGATATTTTATCGAAAGGTGCTTTATGGTATAACTCTCCTGCACAACTTGGTCCCGAATGCGATATTATTTTTACTATTGTCGGTTACCCCAAAGACGTAGAAGAAATTTACTTCGGCGATAACGGTTTGTTAAAAACTGCAAAAAAAGGAACTATCATTGTCGATATGACAACATCAAGTCCTATTCTTGCAAAAAAAATATATGACAAAGCTGCCGAAAAAGGAATAGCCGTTATTGACGCTCCTGTTTCGGGGGGCGATATAGGAGCAAAAAACGGAACTCTCTCAATTATGGCAGGCGGCGATGAAGAGGCTTTTAAAGCCGTAGAAGATTTTTTTAAGTGCATGGGAAAATCTTGGGCGTTGCAGGGTTCCGCAGGAGCAGGGCAGCATACAAAAGCTGCTAATCAAATAGCTGTTGCCGCAAATCTTTTCGGTGCTGTTGAATCTGTAAGATATGCGGAAGGTGCAGGTCTTGATGTATCCAAAATGATTCAAGCCATTGGCGGAGGTGCCGCCGGCAGTTGGCAGATTTTAAACAATGCTCCCAAAATGCTTCAAAAAGATTATGCTCCCGGTTTCTTTATAAAACATTTTTTAAAAGATTTAAACATCGCCTTAGGTGTTGCACAAGAGCTTAAAATAAACCTGCCCGTTTTAAAACTTGCTCAAGAGTTTTTTAATAATATGTGCAATAGCGGTTATTCCGAAAAAGGAACTCAAGCAATATACGAATACTATAAGGTAATAAAATGATCAACAAAGAAAAAATAACCGTAGTACAAAAAGAATATGGGGCAAAACTTGCAAAGGCAGCTTTTGAACTTGAAGCCATTAAGCTCTCACCCGAAGCTCCTTTTACTTGGGCTTCAGGATTTAGAATGCCTATTTACAACGATAACCGCAGGTTTTTAGCCGTCCCCGAATTAAGACGCTGTATTGCGGAAGCCTTTAGCGAATTATTAAAAGCTGCCGATTTTAATCCCGATTGGATTGCGGGAACTGCAACGGCAGGAATTCCTCATTCTGTAACTCTTGCAGATATTTTACAAAAGCCCGTTTCTTATGTCCGCTCCGGAGGAAAAGATCACGGATTAAAAAATATAATCGAGGGGCTTGGAGCCGATGCCGATTATAAAGGTTCTTCGGTATTGGTGATTGAAGATTTAATTTCGACAGGCGGAAGCTCCATAAAAGCAGTAGAAGCGGTTCGTGCCGCAAATGGTAAGGTGCCTTTTTGTTTTGCAATTTTCTCTTATGGCTTTAAAGAAGCCGAAAATGCTTTTTTGAAGCTCGATCCGGAATGCACACCGTTTACTATTTTGAACTATGATATAATGCTCGACGAAGCGGTCAATGCAAATTATATAAAAGAGGAACACAAAAAAAGTCTTGCCGAATGGAGGGAAAGTCCTTTTACTTGGGGCGAAAAACACGGCTTTCCCAAAGTTTAAAAGTTAAGTAAAAAACTTTTATAATAGTTTTGCAATTATATCGGGATAATCGGTTATGATAATATCGAGACCTGTTTTTAATACTTTTTCATAATCGATTTGAACGGAGCCGAACCACGCATTTACCTTTATGTTTGCATTGTGAAGCTCTTCTACAAAACTGTTTGTAAGCCGGTATGCAGGAGGATGATAACATTCTATTTTATTTTCTTTTAAATAAGCTGCCGGCTTAATGTCCCAAGAATCTACCAGAAAACCGCATATTAAAGACTTATCTATTTTTTTCATTCTTAAAACACTTTCATGGTTAAAGGAAGAAATAATACATTTTTCTTTTAAGCCGTATTTTTCCAAAAGATTATAAACGACTTGTTCGATACCGGAATATTCAAAAATGCCGGTTTTTAATTCTATGTTGGAGATAATATCCTTATCTTTTATAAAATCAAAATACTCTTCAAGCGACGGAATTTTCTCATTTAAAAGACCGTTTTTATTTAAACCGGACTGAAAATATGCGGCTGCGTTTATATTTTGTAATTCTTTAACGGTTTTATCTTTTACAAAACCGGAAACATTGCAAGTCCGATCCAAAGTTTCATCATGTATTATTACGGGAATACCATCGGATGAAAGATGTACATCGAATTCAATTCCGTGAACACCACATTCTACGGCCTTAGAAAAAGCCTGCATTGTATTTTCCGGAAACTTGCTTCTAAAACCTCTATGAGCAAAATTGAGTGTTTTGTACATTCTGTAACTCCTTGTTTGCTGCATATTATATCAAAATAATACAG
>CAUTTN010000193.1:0-3198 GCA_963541225.1 uncultured Treponema sp. | reverse complement strand
TATCCGTTAATCATTGTCCATCACCAATTACCCATTATCAATTAACCGCAATTGAAACCTTGTGTTTTTCGTGGTATAATCAACTTGCGGGGTGGTTAGTATGAACGACAGAATAAAAGCTTCTCCTTACCGATACGAAAAATTTACTGCAACAAACGACTATGCTTTTAAAAAAATATTCGGTACGGAGGAAAACAAGGACATCTTAACCGAATTTATTTCTCTTATTACCGATATGGATAAGGCGGATTTTGCAAACCTTACAATCGCCAATAGCGAACTGCCTCTTAAATTTTTTGATGACAAGGCAAGCCGCCTCGATATTAAAATCACTTTGAAAGACGGACAGAAAATAGACATCGAAATGCAAAATCTTTGGTTCGACTATTACGCCAAACGGAGTATTTACTATTGGACGGAACTGTTTACCGAAAACTTCAAACGCGGCGATGATTACCTCGATTTAAAAAAATGTATAGCCATAAATATTTTAAATACACCGTTCAAGCTAAGCAAAAAAATGCATTCGGTTTACCGCATATTGGAAACGGAAACACATACCGCTTTAAGCGATGTATTGGAAATTCACTTTTTGGATTTGACCAAGTTATCCGGCAATAGCGAAAGCGAACTTGAAAAATGGCTGAAGTTTATAAGAAGTGAAAGACAGGAGGAAAGAACAATGTTAAGCGAAAAAAATATATTGATGGAAAAAGCGAATAGGACAATGGAAGATTTTTATGTATGCGAAAGAGAACGAGAAATGTATATTGCCGCCTGCCGATATGAAAGCGACCGGGTTTCAATGATAAACGAATCGGAACGCAAGGGTATAGCTAAGGGTATAGCCCAAGGTTTTGCGGACGGTTCATATCAAAAAGCTATCGAAACAGCGGCAGCTTTTAAACGGTTTGGTTTTGATATTGAAAAAATAGCTGAAGGAACAGGTTTAACCCGCGAAGAAATCGAAAAGCTATAAAAACAACTAATCCGGTAAAGGAGCCGTATAAACCGATTAAACGGCTGCTTTTAAAATCAACAACCCCGACGCAAGCGTCGGGGTATTAAACCCTCCGCACGAATAAAACCTAAGGTTCATAAATTAACAATTATTTTTTTTGTTTTTATAAGTTTTGTGATACAGCTGCCGAGACAATAAGCTGCAAGGAAACTTGAAGATTTTTTTTATTTTTGTTAAAATCCCGGATAGCCTATTTGTGAGAGTTTTAAATTATGAAAAAATATATTATTGTACTAATCGGATTGGTCGTTTTATCTTCATGTACAAAAAACGCTTTGAATGGAAAAAACGCCGATATAACTTCTTACAGTGTGGAAGCGAAAGATGTAAACTATCAAGCAAAAACCGAAGAAGCAGCTTCCGCCTTTTCTGACAAAAATAGAATAGATTTAGACAATAGAAAATTAATAAAAACAGGGCATATCCGATTTGCTTCGGACGATGTAAAGCAAACAAGAAATAGCATAAACGGACTTTTAATAAAATATAACGGCTATATAAGTCAGGAAAATGAAATTTCGTCTTCGTATAATTTACGGCAGGAATTGACAGTCAAAATACCGAAAGATAATTTTGATGTTTTTTTAAACGATTTGGCTGCAGGCGTTAAAAAAATAGACGAAAAACATATTGATGTTGAAGACGTTACAGAAGAATTTATCGATATAGAAGCCGCTTTAAAAATAAAAAAAGAAACGGAAGCCGGTTATTTAAAATTACTTAATCAGGCAAAGACTGTTAAAGATATTTTAGAAATCCAATATCAAGTCCAAATTATACGCTCCGAAATAGAATCGATTGAGGGACGATTAAAATATTTAGAAGCTTCGGTAAATTTCAGTACACTAAATATTTCTTTTTATCAAAGGCTTGAATCCGCCAATAAAGAACCTTCATTTTTGAATATGATTGTAAAAGCCTTAAAAGGCGGAGTTCAAATTTTTGCCGAGGTCTTTATACATCTTCTTTATGCTTGGGTATTTATTTTAATTTTTATATTTTTTATCGTTATATTTATAAAAAGGCGCAAAAGAAAATAACGCTCTACCGGTTATCCCTTATGTCCACAAGATCATTTTGGTCAATAACGGTATCGGTAAATTTGCCCATGTTTTGCATTATAAATATAGCACTTTCCAAAGTCTTAAAGAACAGAGGGCAGCCGCTGCCTTCTCCCAGCCTCATGTTCATATTTAAAACAGGTTTTAAGCCAAGCAAGTTGCTGCAAATTTGCGCTCCCGGCTCATCGGAGCTGTGCGAGGCAAATAAATAATCTTTTATTGCAGGATTAAGACTTACCGCACATAAGGCTGCCGTACTCGATATATATCCGTCAATTACTGCCGGAATACCGGTTGCCGCCAAGCCTATATAACAGCCGCACATTGCAGCAATATCAAAACCTCCGACCTTTGAAAGGCAATCTATAACGTCGCCTTGTTTGGGTTTATTAACCGATAGGGCTTTTTTTACGGCGTTTATTTTTAAGCGGTACATTTCTTCGGTTGTAGAAGCTCCTCTGCCTACTGTTTTTTCGGGGGCAATTCCATACAATGCAGAAAGAACCGCGGCTGTTGTAGTAGTATTGCATATTCCGAGTTCTCCTATACCTGCAATATCGTAACCTTCCGAAGCTATTCTTTTTCCTGCTTCTATACCGTTTTCAATAATTTTAATACAGTCGTTACGGCTCATCGCCTGTTCTTTTGCTATATTTGCCGAAGTACATTTTATTTTTTTATTGATAATATCGCTCCGTGAACCGGTTTTCATCATTCCGACATCGTAGACTATAATATCGCTTTCAGCCCATTTAGAAATTGTTCCAAGTCCCGTTTTTCCGGTATGCATAATTTCTGCCAACTGAAAAGTTGTAATCTGCGGCTGAGAGGTTATTTTTTCCGCATATACTCCGTTATCCGCACAAAATACTGCCGTAATTTTTTTATTTAGACGGAGGTCAATAGTTTTTTGGATTTTTGCCAGTTTTATAGTCATGTTTTCAAGCTCGCCCAAAGAGCCCGGCGGATGAGCCAAACTGTCCCAAAAAAACTTTGCCTTTTCTCCAAACTCGTTCCGAACACATTTAATACTTTCGAGAGTTTCTTTTAAAATATTCATAAACAGCCTCCGCTTTTAATAACATAAAATTATTGAATTATCGGGTATCTTTATTC
>CAUTTN010000192.1:0-3212 GCA_963541225.1 uncultured Treponema sp. | reverse complement strand
ATATTTTTTTGGATTAGGGAATAGTCGGCATTCCTGCCGCTTGCCTCAGTCTGAAAAACGAATTTTCTATATACGATTTTTAAAGTTTACTATTTTAAAAAAATATAAACTGAAAATATTTTAAAGTAGATAAAAAAAATGTATAAATTTTTTAAGCAAGATGCCGGAAGTATTATTGTCGGGCTGTTCACAAAAGGACTACCCGTCTCAAATCGATAATGGTGATCAACTGTTTAAAAACTGAAGTTTACCAATACTATTAACGGATTTTAGATTTTAACTTCCGTTTTACGGCAAAAAGAGGTTTACATCTTCTTACCCGTTTTTTAAATTCCGGTTTTATTTTTTTCCAATGACAGTTCGGCAATATTGAAGCAGCATTTAATTTGACTTTTAAAACCCAATCATTAAAAATTATCTTTAACAAAATGATAAAAATAAAAAACGGAAGCCAATCTCCTAAAACGGCGTATGGGGTTTTTATATGAGAATAGACTGGAACTTTTACCGTCATAGCATCGGCTTTAAAAAGAGGTAAAGAAGCAATAACTTCTCCGTAAGGATCCGCTACACAAGAAAAACCCGAATTTGTGGCACGGACAAGACTAGTACGTAATTCTAATGTTCTAAAATACGAAACAACAAAATGCTGATATTCGGCACTAGCCGTCTTTGACCAAGAATCATTTGTGATGTTAATTAAAAGTTCGCTTCCGGTATTATGTAAATTTGAACAAACAGCAGGAAAAGCATCTTCAAAACAAATAGGAACGGTAAATTTTATATCTTCACCCATAGAATTTTCAATAGAAAAATTAGAAAACTCCTTACCGGGAGTCCACCCTGCCGAAAAGCCCACTAACCTGTCAAAAAATTTTTGAACAAACGGATGTTCTATAAAAGGAATATATTCCGCAAAAGGAACCAGCTGAATTTTGGAATAAGCCTCCAAGATATTTCCATCGGGTGCAATTAAAATTGCGGAATTATACCCCCGGTTTAGATGGTCAATAATAGGAGAGCCTGCCAATACCGGAACATTAACATTGTTTAAAAAATCCAAAAACGGTTCTTCGTTGGGAAAACTTGAATAAAAAAAACGGCTGTTAAAATAAGAATTAGTAAGAGATGATTCGCTCCAAACAATTAAATCGGGCTTTTCTTCGGCGGAAGAAACTTCCCGCTTACTCAAGGTTTGCGAAGTTTTTAAATAAGATTCAAAATTATTCATATCCCAAGGATCACCGTTTTGCTGCACTATAACCGTATTTAAATAAGTTTTAGGTTCTGTCTTAAAATTTAAAACGATAAAACCGTAAAACATTATCATTAAAAAAAGCCCCGTAACAATTACAAAAGGCACTTTATACGGATTTAAATTTTTTAAAAATTCGCCTTTTCTGTCGGAATAAATAAATACATTTAATATTTCACAAAAACAAGCCGCAAATAAGGATAAAACAAATGACAGCCCCCAAACGCCTGTAGTATCTATAAACTGAATAAAATATTTTAAATTAAATGCCGTCATACATACCGTACCCCAAGGATAAGCAACAAACCCGTTCGATTTAAAATACTCCCACATAAGCCATACACCTGCAAAAAGAAATATTCTTATCCTCCTATCTTTTTGTAAAGCATAGTAAAAAAAAGTTCCGAAAGGCAGAGCCAATACAAAATATGCAATTGTAGAAGCTCCCAGAGTAAATATTGCGAAATCACCAAAAAAAGCAAGCCAAAAGCTGGAAATAAGATGCACAAAAACTACAAAAAAACCGTATAACAACGCAGCTTTTTTATAAGAACCGCAATTTAAAAGAGCATAATAAAGAGGAATGATAGCAACAAAACCTGCACCATAACCGAAATTAAGCCATTCATTTGGAATTCCTAGAGAAAACAAAGCAGCAGAACATAAAACAGTCAAGAAAAATGAAAAAAAACGCATAAAAATTCAATGTATTTTAATATTTTTGTTGAAAAAATTCAATATAACGGGTATTATATAGATATGCAAAAGATAGTTACTTTTCATACCGACGAGTATGGAGACGAACCCGAAGCATGTGCCGCATCACCGGGACGTTTTCATTTATTAGGTGAACACACATGGTTTGCACAGGGAAATACCCTGTCAATGGCAATAAATCATCACCTTTATGTGTGTGCTTCAAAACGGCAAGACAATAATTTCAGACTTTTTTCCGTATCTCTTAACGAAAGGAAAAAAATATCTTCATCAGGACTTAGGTATAAAAAAGAAGACAGATGGGCAAATTCGGTCAAAGCAGTTATTGCCTCATTTAATGACTTAGGCTATCCGATTACGGGTTTAAACTTTACCATTCTTTCTCAAATACCTGCCGATGCGGGATTAGGTACTCCTAATGCCCTTAAAACAGCAGTAGCCTTGGTTTTACGTAAAATTTTTGCTCCAAAACTTACAAAAGATGATATTGTAGATATTTTGGAACATGCAAATATTCAACATTTAAATACCTATGCACATAGGGCAGACATTCTTTGTGCTTTATATGCAAAAGCTAATCACTGTGTACGGACAGATCATAGAAAAAAAACTGCCGAAATATATCCTTTTCCTATAGAAGGTCATACTATTATTCTAACGGATTCGAGAGTTCCCAGAATAATTGCCCGGGAAGAACTTGGAGCAAGACTGGAAGAATGTATCGATGCTTATGAGTTGGTAAAAAAGCAGCCTGATATTCCCAAAGATATGTCGCAGCTTACGGAAAAAATGCTTGAAGAAATAGATATTCCTGAATCGGTAAGAAGGCGAGTAACATATATAATAAGAGAATCATTAAGTGTTGATGATGCAGTCGAAGCCTTAAAAAGAAATGATAATGTAAGTTTATCGAGAATTTTAACGCGTTCGCATGAAGGTCTGCGTGATCGTTTTGAAATTTCATGTCCCGAACTGGATTGGCTTGTAAAACGTTCTTTGGAATTTGTAGAACCGCTTACAACAAATCTTGCTTGTGCAAGAATGACGGGAAAAGGTTTTGGCGGCTGTACTTTTACAATCATTAAAGAAGAAAATGCCAATGCTTATATCGATAAATTAAGCGATTATGAGCGAATTTTCGGGTTTAAACCGCTTTCTTATAAAGCAAAACCTACAGGATGTGCTCGTACCTTTTAATATTAAACAAATTGTAAAATAAAATGTATTTTTAAAAAGATAT
>CAUTTN010000191.1:0-3224 GCA_963541225.1 uncultured Treponema sp. | reverse complement strand
CGACGCAAGCGTCGGGGTATTAAACCCTCCACACGAATAAAATGATTTATCATATATAAAGAATCTTTAAAGATTACCTATATACTTTTCTTACAAAATGACGGCTTAACAAAACCTTTTTTTTTTGCTACACTGACTTTATGATAACTCTTGTTACAGGCGGAATAAGAAGCGGAAAATCTGAATATGCCGAGTCTTTATTAAAAGATAAAAACGATACCGTATATATTGCCACAGCAGAAATTACGGATAAAGAAATGCAGGAAAGAATACAAAAGCATATTGCAAGACGCAATCCTGTCTGGCGTACTTATGAAGGTTTTAGGAATTTACAAAAAGCAATAGGTACAGAAAAAAACTATTTGCTTGATTGTGTTACAAATCTTGTTTCAGGAATTTTATTCGAAAAAACGGGAACAAAACAAGATTTTAATTCTGATGATGTTCAGGCTGTAATAGATGACGTTATGAACGAATTAAATGTGTTAATCTGTCAAGTAAAACAAACAGACAGCAATTTAATTATTGTAACAAATGAAGTCGGATCTTCAATTGTTCCTATGAATAAAATTTCAAGAGCCTTTGCCGATATTCAAGGAATAGTTAATTCAAAACTTGCAAAGATTGTCGATAATGCCGTGCTTATGGCTTGCGGTATTCCGATACAGTTAAAAGGAGGTACCCGGAATTAAAGGAATTATTTTGGCAATACAGTTTTTTACACGTCTTCCTGTCAATATCAATATAGATTTTAATGAAAAAAATGTAAAGTCGGCTTTTTATTTTTTTCCGGTATTGGGCGGTATTATAGGCGGTTTGTGTTTACTTCCCATTTATTTTGTTCCTAATTCGTATCTTGAAACAGCGGCTGTGATTTCCGTAATTATTTATTTTTTAATTACCGGAGGAATACACACGGATGGTCTTGCAGACACTTTTGACGGTTTTTGTTCCGCAAGGGAAAAAGATAAAATTTTAGAAATTATGAAAGATCCGCATATAGGAACTTTTGGAACTCTTGCAATAACATTGACATGTATAATCCGATGGATATGTTATACGGGAGTTATGCCGTTTGGAGGAATCCTGATTTTGGCAGGAATTATTTCCCGTTTTTGCGGATTGACAACTGTCATATTTTCAAAACCGGCAAAGGATACGGGACTTGGAACTTTTTTTCATAAGTCAGCCTCAAAAATAAGTTTCTTTTTTTGGCTAATACCGATTGAACTTCTTTGTTTTTTTTATCCTGAAATTGCAAGTTTTTCATTTAAACATGAATTGACATTTATATTCCGTTTAAAGTTTTTACTTTTTCCTGCGGCAGCTCTTATATTAACTTATATAATAATAAATATTTCCAATAAAAAAATAAAAGGAACTACCGGAGATGTAAACGGCTGTATCGTAGAATTAACCGAAATATTAATTCTTCTTTTAACAATTTTTATACGTTTATAAAACGAAAAAATCAACGCCCCCGACGCAAGCGTCGGGGTATGTTATTCTCATGCAGAGCGTCGGAGTATTAAACACTCTGCACGAATAAAACTAATTATAACTTAGGAGAAAGATATTTTAGTTTGTACAATTAAATATCTTATTTTGCTTAATGTCTTTAAATACTAAAGAAATAGATTTAATTCTTGAAGAATTAAAATTGGACGGATATTTTATCCAAAAAATAGTGCAGCCTTCTTATACGGCTCTTGTGTTATATCTTTATAAAGATGAACCTCTTACACTTTTCATTTCTCTTGAAGCTTGCGGATGCAGACTTCATTCGACAATGGAAAAAATTCCGAAATTCGGCAAACCGATACGTTTTATGGAACTTTTAAAATCAAGAATAAAAGGAGCAAGGATATTAAAGGCAGAACAACTAAATTCGGATCGAATTATAAAATTTACACTGCTTACTGCCGGTGAAAAATATTTTTTATATATAAGACTTTGGAGCGGAGCATCGAATATAATTTTCACCGATGAGCATGATAATATAATCGATGCTTTTTACCGCCGACCTAAAAAGGATGAAATATCGGGCGGAAAATTTATACTTCCCGAAGCAAAAACAAATCTTAAAAATGCAGAACAAAAATACTCTGTCCGCGAATACGATGTAACAAAATCGTTTAATGAAGCAATCGAAAAATGGTATTTAAATAGTGCTCCAAAACTTTCCGTAAAAAACTTAATTGAGGAAGCGGAAAATATTTATGGTTCAAAAATTCAAAAACTTAAAAAAAATCTGTCAAAACTTGAAGAAAAAAGAAATAGTTTTTTGCAGGCAGAAACTTTAAAACAAACAGGTGATCTTTTATTCTCACATATTCATCTTATAAAAAAAGGAATGACATTTATAGAACTTGAAGATTATAATTATGACGGAAGAAAAATATGTATAACCCTTGATCCTCTTTTGTCTCCTACACAAAATGCAAATTCCTATTACGAAAAATATAAAAAAGCCGTTTCCGGTTTAAACTCTTTGGAAGAAGATATTTTGTTGTTAAAAGTTGAAATACAAAAGCTAAAAGAAAAGATTAACGTAATTTTAAAAGAAGAAAACCCTTACGCTATTCAAAAAATTATTCAGCGTGAAAAAATTCCGGTACAACAAAAACAAAAACATACAAAAACAATTCCCGGTCTTAAATTTGTTTCTTCAGGCTGGACTATTTTGGTCGGAAGGACTGCGGCCGAAAATGATGAGCTGTTGCGGCATTATGTTAAAGGACAGGATTTATGGCTTCATACACGCGATTATCCGGGCGGCTATGTTTTTATAAAAATGAGGAGCGGAAAAACAATACCTCTTCCCATTTTGCTAAAAGCAGGAAACCTTGCCGTTTTTTATTCCAAAGCAAGAAAAAACGGGTCTGCCGATTTATACACCACACAAGTAAAATATTTAAGACGGGCTAAAAATGCTCCTAAAGGAACAGTTTTACCTTCAAACGAAAAAAATCTTTTTATTAAGATGGACGAAAAAATTTTAAAAGAAACGGAAAGTGAAGCTGCGGATTTAAATTAATACGATTTGCTTTATACAAAAAACTTTGGTATTTGGCTCAGGGGTTCAGCATGAAATACTTATCACTACTGCATTTTTATCTTCAATCTTTTCATGTGTAACGGCAATAATAATTTTATTTGTTATTTGTAAAAGATTGTGCTCTATTTTTTTGTAAATTTCGCGTTCTACATTTTTAAAAGGTTCA
>CAUTTN010000190.1:0-3231 GCA_963541225.1 uncultured Treponema sp. | reverse complement strand
TTGATTAATTCGAATTCAAAAAGCAAATCGTTTAGTTCGGAACTTAAATCAAAATAATCTATAAAATAAAAAGCATTGTCTTCATCGCTAAGTTCAACGGCAATCTCATAAAATATATAAAGCATACAGAATGTAAAATATAAAATTATATTCTCTTTTGTATTAAACATTTTATTTTGAACAGTTTGTATAAAAAACAAAGTATCTTTATTTATAAAATCTTGTGTTTTGTTATTTAAGTAAAAAGCCGCTAAAAATATTTTTTTTATTTTACTTTTAAACATATTATAAATTTTAAGTTTTAATGTTTTGTCTTTTGAAAGTAAGTTTTTTTCTTGATGTTTATATAAAAAATTGTAATTTATTATATTCTCTAAAAAATCACATATATTTTTTTCATATTTTAAAATAAATATATCAATTTGATTTATGTATTCTTGGTATGAGTTTTTTTTATTTTGTATGAGTTCCATAGCATTTAGTAGGTATTCTTTATTTATGCAAGAATTTAATAAGGAATATAATTCTTTATGTGTAAGTTTTTTTATTTCTCTTTCAATATTGTGTATGCCTTTTCCGTTTAAAAGATTATATAATTCCGCATATTTTTTTTCTTTGTCTTCTATTTCGTAAATATCAATAAAAACCTGTGTTTCATAACCTTTTAATATTGCAAAAAAACCGTTTTGAAACAGTTCCGAGTTTTTCCGTATATAACTAAGTCCCGATTTAAATTCTTTCAATATTGTAAAATAATTGTCATCATCATGAAGCTGCAATGCTTCAATTAAATTATTTTGAATAAGCGGGTTTGTATCTTTTTTATTTTTGTTTATAAACGGTGTAGAAATATTTATTTTTCCGGCACATGTTTTTAATGAATTATTATAAAGAATAAGGCTTCTTTTTCCTTCGCAAAAATTTGACCAAGCAAATACATCTTCGTTTATTAAATCTTTATCCCAAAAGTCAAAAAGCCTAAAGTTTTCAACACCCGAAAAAATATACCGCCTATGTAAAAGCGGAAAAATTTCGGACTTGTGTCTTCGAAGAATACTTTGGTTTACTGTTTCATTCTTATATGCTTTTGTAAATTCCATTCCGTATTTTTCTGCAAAACCTTCAAGCTGACCATGACCGAACATTGGAAGACCCGGCATAGTGCACATCATTGTGCAAATCCCAAAATATTTATCGTCTGATCCGAATTGTGTTATTGCAGTTTCTTCATCGGGATTATTCATAAAATTAACATAACGTTTTAAAATTTCCGGATCGAATTCTATTGTGTTTTTTATTGTTTCCCGGTATTTTGCATTCTCTTCTTTTTTTAACATATTCATAAATGCGGAATTATAAACTCTGTGCATTCCCAAAGTACGTACAAAAAAACCTTCGGTCATCCAAAATGCTTCTGCCATAAGAAGTGTATTAGGAGCTTCAACACTACATCTGTCTACAACTTCACGCCAAAACTCATTAGGTATTTTAGATTCAAATTCTTCTATATCCATGCAATAGGAAGAACGGCTTGCAATATCTCCTCCCTGACCTATTTGCGGATACCATAAACGCCGTATGTGCATTTTTGTTAAAACCATTGCTGCATCAAATCTTACTATCGGAAACATTTTTGCAACATGTAATATTTTTTGAATAACAGCTTCTCTGGCATTAGGATTTAGAAAATCTATTTGTGCAGTATCATTCCAAGGTAAACCGGTACCGTCATTTCCGTGGTAAATAAAACGTACATCATTCGTATCGGGATCAAAGCGTTTAAATACAACTGCACAATCCGTTTTATTGTAATATCCGTTTTCAAGATAAATTTGAATATGATTTTGTGAAAGATTTTTTGTATTAAAATTATATGCGGGAAAAGGCAGATTTTTACACTGTAAAAAGAAATCCGGGTGTTCCGTAATCCATTTTGAATCTATGCCGGTATGGTTTGGTACCATATCTGCTGCAAGTCTTATTCCGTATTTAAATGCTTTGTTACGCAGTTTTTCCAGTGCAAAATTACCGCCCAGCTCTTCTGCGATTTCATAATCATATATACTGTATGCACTTGCTGCCGCTTCCGTGTTTCCGTAAATATGTTTTATGTTTTTACTTGCATTAGAACGCTGCCATATTCCTATAAGCCAAATAGCATTTATTCCTGCCTCCGAAAAGAAACTAAGCTCTTCATCAGGGATTTGATCCAGACGGTTTATATTTTTTCCGTATTTTTTGCTTAATTGATCAAGCCAAACTAAAATACTTTTTGCAATTAATACGGCATTCGGCATCCAGTTTAAATCTGTTGTAAAGTTTTCATATTCGTTTTTTAAATTTTCAAAACGGTAAACAGGAATTTCAAATCCGCCGGCAGGCGGCGACCAATTACTTTTTTGTTCTTCTTTTAGAAAGTCTTCCGCACTTAAAACTTTGATGATTATGTTTTTTAATAAGGTGTTCCAATTCTTTTTTATATATTCCAGTTGCTCTTTTAAATTATTAGGCGAATATTTTATAGGCATTTGCAAAAAAGAAATTATATCTGTTTGTTCAAATCCGAAAGGTTTATAGTTTAAAACGTTTTTGCATAAAAGTTCCCAAAAAACACGATATTCTTTAAATGCCGATAAACTATCATCATTAAAAAGAACCGTAAAAGGTTTTGAGGCAGGATTTAAATTTGTAATTTGTAAAAGAATAAATTCTTCAAAGGCTATATATGTATTTGGAATTCCTGAAATACTGTCAATTCCATTGAGCCATTCTTTTATGGTACATCGTTTTTTTAATATATCTTCGGGAGGAAAGTTTTCGCAAAAAATATTTAAAAGAAAGTCCATATCTTTTAAGTTTGAGTTTTTTAATTCATTATTTATATCGTTAAATATATTTTTAAAAAAATCTTTTTCAATATTTCTGTAAAGTCTAAAAATATAATGGAAAATTTCGTCCAATAAACCTAGAGCATTAAGTTCGGCAGCACTTAATTGTTTTTGAGTTTTTCCAAAAACTCCTTGATTTACTGCATCGTTAAATTGAAAAATAAATTGATGTACGGAATTTTGATTTTTAAATATTATATTTCCCGAAGAGGAGAAAAGAGAATCTTCAAATTTGCATTTCTGCCGAACTTCATTATGGATATGAAGTTCCATTTTTTGCAAAAAACTTTCTTTTTTCATTGTAAAATTATATCATAGTTAAGAGTTTTAGTAAATCGCCGAT
>CAUTTN010000189.1:0-3268 GCA_963541225.1 uncultured Treponema sp. | reverse complement strand
CTGATTTTTCCCGATTTACCTAAAGGAAAATATTATACATACTGGTCATCGGCTGTAAAAGCAGGATATTCGGGTACGGCTATTTTTTCAAAAACGGAACCTTTGTCGGTACAAACAATGAATATTAAAGAATTCGATGATGAAGGGAGGGCTCTTATTGCAGAATTTGAAGAGGTTTTGATAATTTCGGCATACTTTCCTAATTCACAAGAAGGCGGAGCCAGACTTAGTTATAAACTTGATTTTTGTTCTGCCATACTTGAATTTTGTAATTCGCTTGTAAAAAAAGGTAAAAATATAATTTTATGCGGTGATTATAATATCGCACATAAACCGATTGATTTGGCAAATCCTAAAGCAAACGAAAAAAATCCGGGGTATCTTCCTGAAGAAAGAGCTTGGATGGATAAGTTTACAGGTTCGGGATATACGGATACTTTCAGAAAATTTTGTTCGGATCCCGAATGTTATACATGGTGGAGTTACCGTTTTAAAGCACGGGAAAAAAACATCGGATGGCGGCTCGATTATCACTGCGTAAATGACGGTTTTTTGCCTAAAGTAAAAGATTCTATTATACTGAATGGTGTAACGGGTTCCGATCATTGCCCCGTTAAGCTGATTATAAAATAATTAAATATAAAAAATTTTAATAATTTTTTATATACAGAATAAACCAAATGAGAACAACATATCACGGTGCTTTGTATCGGCATTGTTTATAGTTGTTGATTTTTATACTTGCAGAGAAAACCAAAATCAATTATAATAGCGAAATTGTGTGCTGAGCCGTAAGTTCAGCTTTTTCGGAGGAAAAATAAAATATGAAATCTAAATTTATTTTTATTACTGGCGGAGTTGTTTCATCTTTAGGAAAAGGTCTTACGGCAGCGTCTATCGGAATGCTTTTAAAAAGGCGCGGCTATTCCGTTGTTAATCAAAAATTTGATCCGTATTTGAATATAGACCCGGGAACTATGAATCCGTATCAGCACGGCGAGGTTTTTGTTACTGAAGACGGCGGAGAAACGGACTTGGATTTAGGGCATTATGAGAGATTTACCGATGTTTCTCTTCATAAATTTAACAGTACAACAGCCGGTAAAGTTTATCTTGCAATTTTGGATAGAGAAAGAGCAGGCGGCTACAATGGAGGAACGGTTCAAGTTGTTCCTCATGTTACGGATGAAATTAAATCCAGAATTATAAATACAGCCGAAAAAACCGGAGCAGACTTTGTTATTTCGGAAATAGGCGGCACAGTAGGAGATATTGAAGCTCTACCGTTTATAGAAGCCATAAGACAAATACGATACGTTGTAGGTAAAGAAAACTGCATGTTCGTTCATTTGGGGCTTTTACCTTATTTAAAAGAATGCGGGGAAATAAAAACCAAACCATTGCAGCATAGCGTTAAAGAGCTTTTGGGCTTTGGAATACAACCCGACATTTTGATTTGCCGCAGCGAAAAAAAACTTTCAAAGGCTGTAAGAGAAAAATTGAGCCTTTTTTCGAATATTTCTCAAGATGCCATAATAGAAAATCTTACTGCAAAATCGATATATGCTGTTCCGTTAATGCTTGAAGAAGCAGGGCTTGGAAATATTCTATGTAAACTCTTTAATATAGAAAATAAAAAACCCGATTTGGATGACTGGAAAAAGATGGTAGATACATATCATAATCCCGAAAAAGAAATTACAATCGCTTTAGTCGGAAAATATGTAGAACTACCTGATGCGTATTTGAGTGTTGTTGAAGCCATCACTGCTGCTGCTATTTTTCATAAAGCCGGAGTAAAACTTATATGGGTGGATTCTAAAAAAATTCAAAGTGAAGAAGATGCTCAAAAGTTATTAAAAGATGCCGACGGAATAATTGTTCCCGGAGGATTCGGTCTTAACGGTGCGGAAGGTATGATTTATGCCGCAAAATTTGCAAGAGAAAATAAAGTGCCATATTTCGGTATCTGCCTCGGTATGCAAATTGCCGTAATCGAATACGCTTTGAACGTCTTGGGTTTGGAAAATGCAAATTCTTCGGAATTTGATAAAAATTGTCTTCATCCGGTAATAGATTTAATGCCTGATCAAAAAGATGTTAAAATAGGCGGAACTCTAAGGTTGGGACTTTACAGATGTGTTATTGCAGAAAATACTCTTGCAGAAAAAGCTTATAAATCTCATGAAATTGAAGAGCGGCATAGACACAGATATGAATTTAACAATCTTTTCCGAAATAATTTTGAAAATTCGGATTTGGTTTTTAGCGGAATAAATCCCGAACGAAACCTTATTGAAATTATAGAATTAAAAAATCACCCTTGGTTTGTAGCAGCTCAATTTCATCCCGAATTTGCTTCACGTCCAAATAAACCTCATGCTCTTTTTAAAAATTTTATAGAAGCCGCTATAAATAAATCTTAGTTTAAAGGCTAGGGGGATATTCTCCCTAGTTTTTTAGATATTGCTACCTTAACGACTCAATAATCTCCGACATAGCTGTAAGATCAGCCGTTTCAAATCTATCTTCGGGAGGATATAAGGCTCCTCCGTAATATATAGATGGATTATTTTTTGTTGAAAGTTCTTTTACCTGTTTTAAGGAAGCAAAATGAACCTGATTTACTCCGGTAGCTTGCACAAGTTTTAAAGCATTTTTCTTTGTAATGCCTCCTCCGGGTAAAATTTCGATTTTTCCTTTTACATGTTTTACCATTTCTGCAATTAAATCTGCACCCTCATAGGCTGTAGGTTCTTGACCGCTTGTAAGAACCCGTGTAAATCCAAGTTCAATAAGTTCATCGAGAGTTTTTAAAGGATCAGGGACTACATCTATAGCACGATGAAAAACTTTGTCTTTATTTCCGGCTATTTTTACCAATGTTTCACATCTTTTTTTATCGAGTGTTCCGTCCCGTTTTAAAAAACCGAAAACTATACCGTCTGCTCCATTATCGATAAAAATGCGGGCATCTTCTTTCATGGTTTTAAATTCCAATTCGGTATATAAAAAACCGGCAGCTCTGGGTCTTACCATAGTCATAACTTTTAGTTTTGTTTCTTTTTTTACAAGTTTTAAGGTACCGAGTGAAGGTGTCAGCCCTCCCAAAAAAAGTGAAGAATTAAGCTCTATTCTTTGAGCTCCGGTCTCTTGAGCCGCAAAGGCATCATCAAGAGAACCGGCACAAATCTCTATAATTATATCGTTCATAATAAGTATATTTTAGAACAGTAATAAAAAAAAGTCAATAATTAGACAGTTTTAA
>CAUTTN010000188.1:0-3281 GCA_963541225.1 uncultured Treponema sp. | reverse complement strand
ACTCCCTTTGAATCGGATATCTTTCCTGCATAGCAAAGCTTGAATGTTCCGTCAAAGATATGTCTATCCTTATCGTTAAAAATATCGGGGTTAAAGCCGCCTCCTGCCAATTTAATTTTTTCAAGGTTTGCCGAAAAAATAGTTTGCACTTCGGCAATATCCTTAGGGCTTACGGTAAAATATAAATCGAGCTTATCCAAGTTTTGTATGTACCGTGTCTTTATCCAAGGATTTTTTTTAATCTGCCTTATATCCGTACCGTGACTTATACCTATTATTTTTTTGCCGGAAAATATTTTTTTTACCAAAGAGGTTAAAATAAAAAGATGATGACTTATAATGACATCGGGATTAAATTCTTCTTTTGCACGGAGAAGAGTTTTTTCAAAAACCGAAATCCATTTTTGATACATCTCATCATTCATTTCGGAATAGACGGTTGAGGCATAGGGCATTATGTCGCTCATTCCTGCAATCGGAAAAGGGAGGTCTGCATTAAAAGCCGTTTTTTCTTGCCCTACATAATCGGATAAAAATTTAATGGGATATTCTTTTACGCTTCCCTGTAATTTATCGGGTAAAGATTCATTAAAAGTTTTTTCGGCAAAGGGAAGCTGTGTGCCGTAAAGAACCGCATTTTCATGTCCTTTTTTTATCATTCCTTCGACGAGGGTGCTAAAATAAACCCCGCTTCCTGTTTTCATCGGTAATTGTGCAAGGCAGTGAAGTATCTTCAATTTAAATTCTCCTGAAATCGGTTTATAAGTCTATATTATTTTTAATAAATTTACCAGAGGAAAAAAGATAGTGTTAGACTTCAAAATTCCTGATCGCTTTTTTAGTGTTATTTCCGAAAATTGATTTATGTAAGTTAATACAGCCAAAACAGACCTCCATTTTTCTACTGTCTACTTTTTCGCTCGTTGTTAATAAAACTGCTCATAAGCTCTATACAAAAATATAAAAAAATGATATATTAATAAAATACCGTTTTTCGGTAAATATCCGAAAGACTTTTAGTTTTTTATAGATAATAGGGTAATTCTAAAAACTTTATTCGTGCGGAGGGTTTAATACCTGACGTTTTACGTCTACGCTTTGCGTCGTAACAAAGGGTGTTAAAGCCGACTGCAACCACTTTATGAGAACAACATCCCCCGATGCTCTGCGTCGGGGTTGTTGATTGGAGTTTTAGATGGTCTTTTATCTTAAACCTTTAAGTTGTTTCGAGAAACAGAGAAGGAAGGGGTTTTACCCCGAAGGAGAAAAACATGGCTGTAGTAACCATGAAGAATTTACTTGAATCAGGCGTTCATTTCGGACATCAAGTAAAACGCTGGGATCCGCGAATGAAAAAATACATTTTTGCGGAGCGTAACGGAATTCACATCATTGATTTGCAAAAAACTATTGTTGCAATCAAAGAAGCTTATGAAGCTGTCCGCAAAGTTACTTCCGAAGGGAAAGCTATTTTATTTGTAGGAACCAAAAAGCAGGCACAACAAACAATTCAAAAAGAAGCAGAAAGATGCGGAATGTTCTATGTAAATAACCGCTGGCTCGGCGGAATGCTTACAAACTTTTCGACTATCAAAAAAAGTCTTGCCCGTCTTAAGAAAATCGAAAAAATGGAAGTAGACGGTACTTTCGAAAAACTTACAAAAAAAGAAATCGCCTCTTTTCAAAAAGAAAAAATGAAACTTGAAAAGAACTTAGGCGGAATAAAGGAAATGAAAGATCTTCCCGGAGCTCTTTTTATCATCGATACAAGAAAAGAAGAAATAGCAATCCGCGAAGCCAGAAGCCTCGGTATACCGATAGTTGCAGTTGTAGATACAAACTGTAATCCCCTTGGAATCGATTATCCCATTCCCGGTAATGATGACGCAATCAGAGCAATTTCGCTTTTTACTGGAGTAATCGCAAATGCCGTTATTGAAGCCGACAACGAAAGCGGATTAAAAATAATCGAAAATCTTCAAGAAGATGAGGAAGACTTTAACGATTCCGATGTCGATCCTTATCAGGACAGAGATGAAGAAGAAATTACAGACTATTCAAACTATACTCCAAAAGAAACAGAAGAAGATAATGAAGAAGAAACCGAAGAAAATTCTCTTATCGGAGATGAAGACCTTTATGACGACAAATAACCGAGTGTCAATGGTTTAATATTAATTATTATTTGATTTACAGGAGAAATATTATAGATGGAAATTAAAGCATCGGATGTAAAAGCACTTCGCGATAAAACGGGTGCGGGTATGATGGAATGTAAGAAGGCTTTGCAGCATTGCAACGGAGATGCTGCCGAAGCCGAAAAATATTTAAAAGAAAAAGGTTTGGCAGCAGTAGAAAAACGCTCCGATAGAGCAACAGGCGAGGGTATCATTCTAATTCATAATGACGATAAAAAAGCGGTTATGTTGGAAATGGTTTGCGAAACCGACTTTGTTGCAAAAAATGCCGACTTTATTGCTGTAGGCGAAGATATTGCAAAAACCGCTTTCGACAAAAATATTTCGGAAGTTACCGAAGAATTAAATGCTAAAATTCTTGATCTTGCCACGCGAGTACGTGAAAACATGAATCTTACAAGGCTTATAAATGTAAAAGCCGAAAGTGATGAATATATATCGAAATATGTCCATTCCGACAAGAAAACCGGCGTAATTGTTGTTTTAAAAGCAGATAATGCGAAAGTTTTTCAAAAACAAGAAGTTAAAGATTTTGCTTATGACTGCTGTCTTCATGCAGCGGCTTTCCTTCCAATGTATGTAAAAAAAGATGATGTCGATTCTTCATATATTAAAGAACAAGAAGAAATTTTTAGGGGACAGGTTGCCGAACTTGATAAACCGGACAATGTAAAAGACGGCATTGTAAAAGGAAAAATCAACAAGCATTTATCCGAAATCTGCTTCCTTGAACAACCTTTTGTAAAAGACGATAAAGTGTCCGTTTCCAAAAAAATAGACGAAATCGGAAAAGCTGCAGGCGGAAAATTAAGTTTATCCAAACTTATAATATTCCAGCTCGGTGTAAACGCTTAAACTTTAACAAAAGTATCAATTTATAAAAAGTGCATGGCTGTGTTAAAATTACCGGTATGCACTTTTTTAATATCTTCTGCTTTGTAGCTGTCAGGGTTTATTAATTAACTTACGATTGTAATTATACTGGCTTTTTCACAAAAAAAAATGTATAATTAGAATATGAGGAATCGGCTATGAGTACTTCAAACAGAAAATACAAAGATTCGGTTTTTGTCGACTGTCAAA
>CAUTTN010000187.1:0-3301 GCA_963541225.1 uncultured Treponema sp. | reverse complement strand
ACTCTTTTGTTTATATCGCTCATTATCTCGTATGGTATTGTATTTGCAATTTTTGCAATATCCCACAACGAATTATTATTTTCGGTTTTTGAATGTACTCCGAAAATACAAACCCGATCCCACCGTTTAACTTTTAAATCGCTGCCTAAATCCACCATACATTGATCCATACAAATTCTACCTATAACGGGAAAAAAAGAAGTCCCTATTTTTACTTTAAGACCGGGTGAAAGAAGCCGCATAAGCCCGTCGGCATAACCTATAGGTAACGTTGCTATATATGTATTGTTTTCTGCAATCCAAACACGACCATAGGAAACAGCCGTTCCTTTTTTTATTTTTTTTATAAGAACTATTTGTGTTACCAGCTCCATTACGGGTTTTAAATCTATTTTTTCCGAAATACCGGAATCAGGCAAATAGCCGTAAGCCAAAATTCCGGGACGTACCATATCGAACTGAGCATCAGGATATTGAAGTACGGCACCGGAATTAGCCGCATGAATAAGAGGTTTTGTAATTACCGCTTTCTTTATTTCTTTTACGGTATTTTTAAATATACCTATTTGTTTTTTTGTATAAAGGACATTTTCTTTATCGGCGGAATCGGAAACGGCAAAATGGGTACATATTCCTTTTAATTTAAGATTTTCCGAATGCTCTATTTGTACGGCAAGTTTTACTGCTTCATCAGGATCGCAACCTATCCGTGTCATACCGGTATCTATTTTTAAATGAACACCGGCTTTTTTACCTGCAGCTACGGCAGCTTTGTTTAAATCGACTATAAAATCTTCATCAATTACAATCGGCTGAATATCGTATTCTAAAAGCTGAGGGATTTCTTCCAAAACAGGAAGGCTTAAAGAAATTATCGGAACTACAATACCTGCATCACGTAATTCTATTGCTTCTTGTACCGAAGCTACAGCAAGATGAGTAACACCTGCACGTATTGCAGCAACTGCAACTCTTACAGCCCCATGTCCGTAAGCATCTGCTTTTACCGGAAGACAAATCTGAACTTCCGGTTTTATAAGTTTTTTTATTTGCCGTATATTGTATTGTAAATTATCCAAGTGAATTATAGCTTTGGTTGCCCGCATTTGAATATTTTATCTTTTTATAATTTTTTAGTCAACGGCGATATAAGAAACATCTTTTTTAATTTTTTTTCATAAATTTATATTTTTTTGGATTTGTACTTGACATTATATTATAATTTATATAATATATAAATATTAACGATATATTCTGTAAATGGATATATCTTAAAAATACAATATTTTTTAGGAGAGATTATGATTTTTTCTATAAACACGGGCCTTTTAGAGGCTTGTGTTTTGGCTTTATTAAAAGATGAAGATTCTTACGGTTATAAACTGACTCAAGATGTAAAAAGTCTTTTACCTATTTCGGAATCTACCCTATATCCTGTTTTAAAACGTCTTCAAACGGCAGGTTATTTGGAAACTTACGACAAACAGTTTGACGGAAGAAACCGCAAATATTACAGGATAACACCTTCGGGATTAAGGCAAAACGAACTGCACATTGATGAATGGAAAAGTTATAAAACTTTAATCGACAAAATTTTTAAAGGAACAGCCTTTTAGACTTATAGGAGTATAAATATGAACAAACAAGAATTTATAGGACGGCTTTCGGAAAGACTTTCTCTTTTAAAACCGGAAGATAAAAAAAACGCCATTGAATTTTATGAAGAATATTTTAATGATGCAGGAGAAGAAGCGGAAGGCTCCATAATAGAAGAACTTGGAACCCCCGAAAAACTTGCAGAAGAAATTCTATCGTTTTATAAAAATTCTTATTCCGGAGATAATAAATCCATAGTAAAGCAAGTAGAAGAAAATTCTATTTCAAGTTTTGTATTTGAAGTGTATTCTTCTAATATTTACGTAGAAGATTCTCCTTCAGGTATTTTTGAATACAGACTTGAAAATATTTCCGAAGATGAAGTGAAAACCAATATAGAAAACGGGACTTTTTATTTAAGCGAAAATGTGTCGGAATTTTTTACCAGAGAAGGTTTCGGAAATTTCTTTAAAAATTTTTCACGTAATTTTTTTAATGATGAAAGTGTCAAAAGAAAAATTTGGGTTTATATTCCGCAAGAAATGAAAACGGAATATGCCGAGTTTAATTCGCGATTAGGTTCTATAAAAATAAGTGATGTCCGTATGCGTAAGATAAAGGTTTCTCTTACTTGCGGAAGTTTACATATTAATGATTGTGAATCAAAGGAATTAAATTTAAGTACTGCGGCAGGCAGCATTAAAATTACAGATATAAAATCGGAAAAAATAAATTTATACTCTGCAAGCGGAGCTATTAAATTAAATGATGTGGAGGTAAACGAAATTAAATCTTCTACCGGTGCAGGTAATATCTCCATTAGCGATATAAGCACGGAGTTTCTTCAAGCGTCTTCAGGAGCCGGCAATATAGTTTGCACAGATATGGAAGCGGATAAATGCAATATAAATACGGGAGCCGGTAACTGCAAAATTACTGATTCCGATTTAAATATTAGTAAAATAACAACAGGCGCAGGAAATATTAAGATACAGGGAAGTTTAGGCAGCAAAAGCGATATAACATCTTCGATCGGTTCGGTTACATTAAATTTGGATGGCAGTCTTGAAGATTATGATTTACTCCTTAATGCAAAACATTCCAATATTAAGATAAACGGAAAAACAATGGATGAACATAAACGAAAGGAGCACTCAGATAATCCTAATGCAAAAAATAAAATTTCGGTTTCGGTTCAATTCGGAAGTATAAATATAAAAACTGAAGACCGTTAATTTACAAAAGAGGATAATTTATGACATATAAACAATTTTTAAACGAATTAAAAGAAAGGCTTAAACGGCTGCCTTCAAAAGATAGGGATGAAGCTTTGCGTTACTATGAAGAATATTTTGCAGAAGCAGGAACCTCCCGTGAAGAGGAAGTTCTAAAGGAACTTAGAAGCCCTGCACATGTAGCTTCCAAAATTCTTTCCGATTATGCACTTAAAGAATCTTCTAATGCAAAAAAGGCAACTTACGGAAATTTTAGAGCTGTATGGTTTATAATATTAGGAATATTTGCAGCTCCGATAGCTTTTCCATTGGCAATAGCTTTGGCTATAGTTATTATAAGTCTTTGCTTTGTTATGTTTGCCGCAATTTTTGGTCTTATTGTAGGCGGAGGTATTTTAATTTTTATCGGAATTCCAATGTTGTTTTTCGATATAGGCTCAGCCTTTTTGCTTTTCGGAACTGTGCTTGTA
>CAUTTN010000186.1:0-3319 GCA_963541225.1 uncultured Treponema sp. | reverse complement strand
GCATGTTTAGTGCAGAAGTGTCGACGATTATAAGACAAATACTTTTGTAAAAAAAGTCGCCTTTCGGTCAATATGTCGAGCCAACTCATCGCTCGCATGCCCAAAGAAGTACGAGAAATAACTTTTAAGCTTTCTTGTACTGCAAAAGCGTAAGTATGTTAGTACCGAGCGAGACGAAGCTTTAGTACCGAGGGATACGAACTCTTAGTATCGCCCGATACGAGACCTTAGTACCGAACGATACGAGAGGTTAGTACCGAGCGATACGAATCATTAGTACACGCAAGACCTTTGCGTATAATTCGGCAAGTCCTACGGATTGGGACCCGTCAATCCAAAAAACAAAATCCCCTAAACATGGGGATACCTCCCTTAAATTACAGGAGTTTTTAACATGAACAAAACAAAGCGATTTTCACTTAGAAACAAACTGATGATTGTATTCGGACTGCTTATTATTGCAGTCGGATTCATCCTTGCCCTCATAGCGGTGCGTACTGCACGCAAAGCCGTAACCGAAAAGGTAGCGACACACCTTATCGACAAGGCAACCGATACGGCAGAAATTCTTAATGGACGCATTAATGCATTCTTTCAATTTTTTGAAGGAGTTGCCCGTATGCCGATATTAAGGGATCCTAATCTTTCATATCAGGAAAAAACGGATTTTTTGATAAAAGAAACGGCATTTAACAGCAGAATTCATAAAATGAATATATGCGATATGAACGGAATACGGTATGCTGAAAAAGGACAGCAGGTTGATGTTTCCGATAGAGATTTTTTTATGTCCGCCGCCAAAGGAAAGAACTTCGTAGGGGAACCGGTTGTTTCCCGTTTGGACGGACACTTTGTTATTGTCTTTACCGTACCCGTTTATGATGATAACCGTAACATCATCAGTGTTTTACTTGCAAGCGTTGAAGCCCCGGCTCTTTCAAATGATATTCACGACATTGTAGTCGGAAAAACGGGAGAATGTTATATACTCGGTTTGACGGGAACTACGATTGCCCATAAAAATTTTGAAGCCGTAGAAAAACAGCTGAATATGATAGAAAAAGGTAAAAAAGAAAAAAGTCTTGCTTCTTTAAGTAAATTCTTGGAACATGCCCTTGCAATAGATAAAAGCGAAATCGGATACTATACTTATAACGGCAAAACCTTCATCGCTTCTTATGCAGTAATGAAAACTACGCATTGGAATGTTATTATTAAAGCACCTGTTGAAGAATTTATGAGTACGGTTGACGAACTGCGGATTCAGATGATTCTTATCGGTTTAGGTATTTTGATAGTCTCTATCATAATCGTCTTTTTTGTAGCCCGCCAAATGATAAAGCCTATAAACGTCGTTGTGAATGCACTCAAAGATATAGCTCAGGGTGAAGGCGACCTTACCGTTCGTCTTCCCGTACACGGCAACGATGAGATTACCGACTTATCCGAATACTTCAATGAAACTATCGAAAAAATAGGTTCGTCCATTAAGACTGTAGGCAAGAATACTATAGACATGACAAATATCGGCACCGAGCTTGCCGGTAACATGACCGAAACTGCAAGTGCCGTACACCAGATAAGTGCCAACATAGACGGAGTTAAGCAGCAGGCTCTTACCCAAGCGGCAAGCGTTACCGAAACAGCTGCTACTGTCGAAGAAATTATCCGCACGATTAAGCAGCTTAACGGCAGTATCGAAAACCAGTCGGCTTCGGTAGCCGAGTCTTCTTCGGCTGTTGAGGAAATGGTGTCGAATATTGCTTCTATTACTCAAACTCTCGATAAAACCAACGGTGTAGTTAAAACATTGGCAAGTGCCACTGCAGAAGGCAAAAATACAATAGTTACTTCAAACTCCGTTACCCAAAAAGTAGCGGAAGAATCGGGCGGTCTTTTGGAAGCGTCCAATGTTATTCAGCATATTGCAAGTCAGACAAACCTATTGGCAATGAACGCCGCCATTGAAGCTGCCCACGCAGGCGAAGCGGGTAAGGGGTTTGCGGTTGTTGCCGACGAAATCAGAAAACTTGCCGAAGAAGCCGGTACTCAAGGTAAAACCATTTCCGAAACATTGAAAGTACTATCGGGCGAGATAGAAACTCTTTCCGCTTCCGCAAAAACCGCAGAAGAAAAGTTTAATGCAATTTTCGCTCTTTCGGAACAAGTCAAAACTATGAGTCAGCAGTTGATGGACGCTATGCGTGAACAGGAAAACGGAAGCCGCGAGGT
The DNA here is from genome assembly GCA_963541225.1 of uncultured Treponema sp. Taxonomy (GTDB): domain Bacteria; phylum Spirochaetota; class Spirochaetia; order Treponematales; family Treponemataceae; genus Treponema_B. Next base: position 1,087 of record CAUTTN010000186.1, on the reverse strand, counting down.
TTTAACGGCAATCAGGAATATTAACAATATTACCAATCAGGTAAATGATGGTTCCGCCGAAATGCTGCGCGGAGGCGAAAATGTTGCCCAAGAAATGCAAAAACTGGATAGGCTGACACGCATTATAACCGACAGTATGAACGAGATGGCTTCAGGTGCGGTACAGATTAGCAATGCCGTACAGGATGTAAACGAAATAACGCAGAAAAATAAGCGAAGCATTGAAAATCTTTCGGCAGAGGTAGGAAAGTTTAAGGTTTAGACGAATTTTAGGTTTAAGGGGGCGCCCCTTAAAAATCCCCCATTTAGGGGTACTTTTTTCTTTTTCCGATAAAAGAAAAAAGTACCCCTATGACCCCGAAAAAAGAAAAATTCGGCTTAAGGACTTCGCCCTTAAGAATCCCGGCACACACGAATGGTTTCTACCTCGTCTCTTACCGTCTTATGCCGTATTCACATATCGGAACGGACATCCTTGTCCGATTTTGAACTTCGAGTTTTAGGCGGTGTGCGTACTGCCTAAAACATCGCGCGAATGGAACCACCGCCGTCTTTGGCGGAGATGGTTAGATGGCAGTGGGTAATTGAATTACAGTTTTTCGATTTCTTCTTTGCTTAAGCCTGTAGCTTTTGCAATATTTTCAACCGATAAACCTATCTCCAGAAGTTTTTTTGCCGTTTCAAGTTTTGTTTGATATGAGCCTTGAGCTATGCCTGCTTGTATACCTGCCCTGCGTGCGTCCATTTCAAAGGCTGAGATAAAGCGGTACTCACTCCTTGCTTGTTCGGTGCTTTTTACTTTCTCTATCATCTTTTCTATCCTCCCTGTAAAATCTGTTGTAACCTTTCCGGTTTTTACGTATTCTAAAAATCCGCTTAAGTTCTTATCTTTTGCTTTATTAAAAGCATTTGCATTTATTCGTGCGGAGGCTTTAATACCTGACGTTTTACGTCTACACTCCGCGTCGTAACAAAGGGTATTAAAGCCGACTGCAACCACCTTATGAGAACAACATACCCCGATGCTCTGCATCGGGGTATGTTGATTATAATTTTTTTGGTGCCGTCATTTAAAAGTGTTTGCCTA
>CAUTTN010000185.1:0-3325 GCA_963541225.1 uncultured Treponema sp. | reverse complement strand
ATTAACTTTCCCCCTTGTTTTTTTTACCATAATGCAGTAAATTAAATTTTGTGAAAACTACTAGTTATATTCTTAAACTGGTTTTATCTGTTTTTGTCTTTTTTTTGTTTTTTAATTGTACAAAAATAAAAGCCGAAAACGGTAAACCACTACCCGGCGGAGGTTCAAAAATGGTGCAGGAAATATATCTTGCAGGAGGTTGTTTTTGGGGTGTGGAAGGATACTTTAGGCAATTACCCGGTGTGCAGGAAACGGACACAGGATATGCCAACGGAAAAACTAATACAACCGATTACAAAAAATTAAAAAATACGGAGCATGCCGAAACCGTAAAAATAAAATACAATTCGGCGATTATAAGTTTGCAGGAATTACTCGCTCACTATTTTAAAATAATTGATCCGACTTCCTTAAACAAACAAGGCAACGATACAGGGGTACAATATAGAACCGGTATTTACTATACGGATAACAAAACGCTTCCTGAAATAAAGGACTTTGTACAGTTTATGCAAAAGAAATATCCAAAACCCATTGTCGTCGAAATAGAACCCTTACGGAATTTCATTCTTGCAGAAGAATATCATCAGGATTATCTTCAGAAAAACCCCGGAGGTTATTGTCATATAAATTTAACTCTTGCCTCACAACCTTTGTATGATGAAACCCGTTTCCAAAAACCATCGGACAAAGAATTGAAAAAGAAACTTACCGATGAACAATACAGGGTAACACAAGAAAAAAGTACGGAGCGACCTTTTACAAGTGAATACGATAAATTCACTCAAAAGGGTATCTATGTTGACATTGTAACGGGAAAACCTTTATTTTCATCTTCCGATAAATACGATGCAGGCTGCGGCTGGCCCAGCTTCACAAAACCAATTACAACACAAGCCTTGCAATATTTATCGGACTTAAGCCATGGAATGAATAGAACGGAAGTTGTTTCCAAAACCGGAGGTTCTCATCTAGGGCATGTCTTTGAAGACGGACCTCAAGATAAGGGAGGTTTAAGGTATTGTATAAACGGGGCTTCTCTAAAATTTATTCCTTACGAAAAAATGGAGCAAGAAGGTTACGGCGACTATCTTCCTTATGTAAGATAGAAAAGATATTTTATATATTTATAATAGTTTCATTATTTATAAATTTTTTTTATAAATAACAACTACGTAAAAAGCCGGGCAGCTTCATATAATAACTAATTCGGACTTTGCTTAAAAAGCTTGAATTTGGAGAATAACTAAAAATGCAAAAAAATATAGAAACAACAGTTCAAAAATGCAAAATATTTTTTGATACAAACGCTACTAAAGATTATAAATTCAGACTTGAACAATTAAAAAAGCTCCAAACGGTTTTGCATCAAAACGAAAAGAAAATATTGGAAGCCCTTTATTCCGATTTGCATAAAACTTTTTTTGAAGGATATTTTTCCGAAGTTGCTATTGTAAATGACGAACTTAAATTTGCAATCAAAAATTTAAAAAAATGGATAAAACCCAAAAAAGTACCTACACCAATAGCTCACTTCAAAAGCTCAAGTAAAATAATGTACGAACCCTTCGGAACGGTTCTTATAATGTCGCCGTGGAATTATCCTTTTAATCTTACAGCGGCTCCGTTAGTAGGAGCTATGGCAGCAGGAAACTGTGTTGTAATAAAACCGTCGAATTACTCTCCTGCAACATCAGCAGTTTTAGAAGAACTGATTTCAAACAATTTTCCTCCGGAATATATTTCCGTTATCACAGGCGGCAGAGAAGAAAACGCTTCTCTTTTAGAGCAACGGTTTGACTATATTTTTTTTACGGGCGGCACTACTGTAGGTAAACTTGTAATGCAATCGGCTTCCAAACATGTAACCCCCATAACATTGGAGTTAGGCGGAAAAAGCCCTTGCATAGTAGAACAATCTGCCGATCTAAAGATTGCAGCCCGCCGTATTGTTTTCGGTAAATATTTAAATGCAGGGCAAACTTGTGTTGCTCCAGACTACCTACTGCTTCAAGATTCGGTAAAAGATAAATTTATTGCAGAATTAAAAACCGCAGTAAAAGAAGCATTCCCTACGGAAACCTATACCGAAATGCACCTGCCCCGAATTGTAAACGAAAAGCATTTTGACAGATTGATGGATTTAATGCAAAATGAAAAAATTATATTCGGAGGAAATGGAGAACGCCAAAGAAAATTTATAGAACCCGCAGCATTAGACGGAATAACTTTTGATTCCAAAATTATGCAGGAAGAAATTTTCGGACCTATACTACCCATAATAACATTTTCCGATATTAATTTTGCAGTTAAAGAAATTAAAAAAAGAGAAAAACCACTGGCATTTTATATTTTTACAAAAAATAAAACCATTGAACAAAAACTTTTAAACGAAATATCTTTCGGAGGCGGCTGCGTAAATGATACGATAGTACATTTAGCAACAAACCATCTCCCGTTCGGAGGCGTAGGTTTTAGCGGCATGGGAAAATATCATGGTATAGAAAGCTTTAAAACCTTTAGCAATGCAAAAAGCATTTTAAAAAAATCTTATTTTCCAGACATACCAGCAAGGTATCACCCTTACTCGGAATCAAAATTTAATTCTATCCGTAAAATAATGTAAGTAAAAATATGGAAGATACTCTAAAAAAAGGATTACACCTTCTTAATATTAGCGGCAACAAAGATAAAGTTCTTGACCTTTTACTCTCTTACATAAACGAAATTAAAATGTTCAATGCAGTTTTTAATCTCGTAAAAGTCAATGATGATAAAGACCTTGTAATTTCTCATATTTTAGACTCACTTGCCGCTTGGTATTTTTTTGACGAAGAATTTGCAGCCCTATCCAAAAATCATTCACAAAAAATATTTGTAGGCGATGCAGGCTCAGGAGCAGGATTTCCGGGTATTCCGCTTGCCTCTCTTTTTTTATTAAACAGACCCGAAATCAATTTTTTGCTTATTGAAAGAATGACAAAAAGATGCGCCTTTTTAAAAAATGTCAAAGCCGTTTTAAATTTAACTAATACGGAAATCTTAGAAACAGAAGCCGAAAAAACTGCAAAAAATTATTTTGACATTTTAACTTGCAGAGCATTCCGCCCATTAGACGAACACATTTTACAAATACTTTTACGCTGTACAAAACCGGGAGGAAAACTTTTTTTATATAAAGCAACTCAAGAAAAATTGGAAAACGAAATAAAAATTATAAAAAAATCAAATTTAAAATTTACAATAAAAAAACTTAATTGCCCGTTCGTAAAAAAAGAAAGATGTCTTTTGATTGCCGAAAAACCGATAGATTCGATATTAAAAT
>CAUTTN010000184.1:0-3326 GCA_963541225.1 uncultured Treponema sp. | reverse complement strand
AACTATTTTTTTGCAATTTTTTTAATGCACGTATTTGAATTTGCCGGACAGCTTCCGGTGATACAAAATATAGTTTTCCAAGTTTTCTAAGAGAAGCAGGTTTTTTTCTCCCATCCAAACAATACCGTTTTCTTAAAACATTTTTTTCTTTTGCAGATAAAAGATCCAAACATTTGTCGACATCATTTTTAAACATATCTTTTAGTACTATATCTTCGGGATTATAAGAGTTACACGGAACCGTATCATACATAGTAGGCGTAGCTTCATTTACCGGAGCGTCAAGACTATAAATATTTATATCTTTTAGATATTCCAGTTCTAAAACCTCCTTTTCGGATAATCCTAATATGTTTGCCAATTCTTTGGAAGAAGGATATACTCCTTTACTTATATAATAATTTTCTTTTTCTGTTTCTATAATTTTTAAAACGGCTTCCTTGCGTATAGGTAGTTTTATTTTTTTATGGCAAGAATTTAAATATCGATTTATTGATTGTTTTATCCAAAAAGAGGCATAACTGGAAAATCTTACATTAAAATTTTTAGAAAATCTTTGTGCGGCTTTTATAAGACCAATATTTCCTTCTTGAATTAACTCCATTTGCAGTGTTGTATTTGCCGTGTATTTCTTTGCTATTAATACGACAAGTCTTAAATTAGAATTTACCAAGCTATCCATTGCAGCTTTACTTCCCGACTGCACTAAGTCGGCAAGTTCTATTTCTTGTTTTATTGTTAATAGCGGATATTTTTTTATGTCATTAAAGTATTGCAAAAAAATATTATCAATCATAATAAACCTCTTAACCGCTTTTAATTTTTGCACTAAGTAACACCCGTTAAAAATTTATAAAGTGTTTAAAATACAGATATAACTTTACGAGCAAAAACTATGCCAAGTAATGTAATAAAATTAAAAGATAAATTTATTACTAAAAAATTAAATATTAATGATAAAAATTATTTTATTGGAGATTTTATATTTTTTAAGAAAATTATAGTGTATACTTTTTTATATTTTATAGTGTATACTTATGTATAACAGAGTCTATTCCCAAAGCTGAAAAAGTTCCGTTTTTAAATTTCTTTTTAATTTTTTCGATATGTACAAGAGCCGAAATAGGGAATTTTCCGCCACCGCCCGGTAAATCCGCCGCAAACTGAGGGCGTGAAAGCCCCGAAAGTTTGGCTTCAAGTTGCCGCCACAATTCCAAAGCTTGTTTTAAGGGTACTCTAAAATGCGAAGTCCCTGCGGCAGCATCAAGCTGAAACAAATATCCGGGTTTAATTCCCATACATGCGAGTGTGTGAAAAAGTATAACTAATGTAGAAACTTCATCATTAACACCTTTTAGCAGAACCGTTTGGCTTTGAATGGGTATCCCGGATTCAAGACATGCCCTAAGAGCTTTTTTTTGTTCAAACCCCAATTCATTAAGATGATTTATATGCGGAATAAGCCAAACCGGTTGTACGGCTTTAAAAAGAGCAAAAAGTTTTTGAGTAAAAACTTCCGGTGCAAAAACGGGAGCTCTTGTGCAAATTCTTATCAAAAGGTTTTCGGATATTCGGCGTAAAGAATATAAAACGTTTTTCAGTTCTTCAAAGGTTCCCGTTAAAGGGTCTCCGCCGGAAACAAGAATTTCCGTAACTTGAGGATTTTTTTTTATATATTCACATACGGTTTGCAGTTCTTTTTCATTTATAAACCCTTGTTTTCTTGAAGTAAAACCGCGTCTGAAACAATATCTGCAATACGAAAAGCATTTTCCCGTCGTAAGTAAAAGCACCCGGTTTTCATATTGGTGAATTAGATAGGGCGTAACACAGTATTTTGCTTCACCAAGCGGATCGGCAGTTTCATTTTTTAAAACTTTTTTTTCGTAAGAAGAAGGTTCAACCTGAAGTCTAAGTACTTTTTGTCCGGAACTTTCCGTATCTTCTATAAGTTTTTTAAATGCAGGCGATACAAGATACGGAAGCCCAAACTCTACAGTTTCGCAGGCAGTTAATTCTCTCCAGTTTTTATTGTTCATAATGAGCGGTGTAATTAGATATTTTCTACGCCGTACATTAAACCTGCCATAATTTTTGCATCTTTTATGATGTTGGAAATAATTGCATATTCGTTGGGCTGATGACAGGTATCGTCAAGAGAACTCCAAACTACGGCATTAAAACCTGATGAGCGAAGACAAGCGGCAACGGTTCCGCCTCCTATGCCTATTGTTTTTGTTTCGGTGCCTGAAACTTTTTTTACGGCAGAAGAAAGGAGTTTTACAATTTTTGCATCACAAGGTGTTGCAGGAGAAACTTCCGGCTCCTCATATTCCAATTTTACGGTAACGCCGTATTTTTTTTCTACTGCACCGGCTCTGTTTTTCATTTCAGATAAAACTTCGTTTATGTCATACGAAGGTAAAACTCTGCAATCTACGTAAAAAATATCTTCGCCGGGAATAGTGTTTATGTTTGGAACATTTGCTTCTTTTTTGGTAGGCTGAAATGAAGAATAATTCGGCGAGAATAAGTCGTCTTTTTTATTAAAGAAATTTTCCAAATCGTAAAACCGGAGTACTAAATCGGATGCCGCAACAAAAGCATTTTTACCCGTATCCGGCATAGCCGCATGGGTTTGAACGCCTTTAGTTAAAACTTTAATCCATACTCCCGTTTTTTCTGCAATTTCGATTGTTTTTCCGCACGGATCGCCTCCATCGGGAACAAGAATTAAATCGTCTTTTGTAAAAAGGTTATGGTTTTTCAATAAGTAGATAATTCCAAATTGAGAACCGACTTCTTCATCCGCGACAAAAAGAAGTTTGATTGTGTGTTCCGGTACAATTCCTAATTTGATAAAAGCTAAAGCTGCAAAAACGGAAGATACAAGACCTTGCTGGTTATCTTCGACACCCCGACCTATCAGTTTTCCGTTTTTTTCGATAACTGTCCAAGGATCGCTATCCCATTTTGCCAAATCTCCGGGAGGAACAACATCTAAGTGGCTCATAATCCAAAGCCTTTCTTTATCGTTTTTACCCGGAATTGTAACGATTAAGTTGGGGCGTATACCCGATGAAACTCGGCTGTCGGGAGCATCCAATCTTTCAAAATTATTAAAACCTACACTTTCCAAATATTTTTCCAAGGCTTCGCATTTTTTTAATTCTCCGTCGCCGTCGGATTCGGGAGCCATAGCAGGAATTGAAGTTAAAAGAGTTTCGAGTTCTACAATGTTATTTTTTTGTCCGTCTATAAAATCGGTTATTTGTTTAAATTCATTCATAAGCGGAGTTTATCAAAAAAAAAGGTATTTTGCAACC
>CAUTTN010000183.1:0-3354 GCA_963541225.1 uncultured Treponema sp. | reverse complement strand
TAATGAAAAAATAAGGTATTTGAATGGAAATGTTTTATTTCGGTAACGTTAATATAATCGGAAACAGATTCAAAACCAGTTAATATACGTGTAAGCCTTTCTTGTAATTTCTTTCCTATAGAATGAGCTTGAAGGTTTTTATTATGTGCAAGTATTTTTTTGCAAAAGAGAAGAGCTTTTTTTAACAACCGATTTTCCGGAATATCAAGAGTAAATTCCTGAAAGACACAAATATTCCTATGAAGCCGTTTTTTACAAATATTTTCCTTAATATTTTTTGAAATTGATATTCGCCCCTTTATTTTACCGGTAAGATTTTCTTCTTTGTACACATATCCTTTTTTTAAGCCCTTGCGTACTATTTTTTCAACTAATGCAACAAACTGTGTAATTAGAAGCGGTGTAAGATAATTTGACATTTCTTGATTAAGTTTGATTAAAGGTTTATCAAAGTCAATACCGTAACAGGTTGAAAAATATGCTATTTCATTGCTGCTTTTAATTGAAAAGGCTGCATCAAGCATGGTCAAATAATCAAGATCCTGAATTTTAGGGCTGACTGCAACTGCTATTTTATTCTCTATTAACCAACAGGTTCCGATATAATAGCTTGCCGTTATGTTCCGATTAATGCCTAGATAGGTAGGATCTTCATCTATATTAGGATTTCCTAAAAATTTAATCTTAGAATTTTCTTTTTGAGAAAGTTCTCGTACCTCCTGAAATAATATTTTTTCGTCTTCCGATTTTTGATGAGGAGCTTGATGTTCTTTAAAATATAAAACCTTAGTTTGTTTCATTTGAACTGAATGATTTTAAAAGTAAGCCGTCTTTATAGTATTCTTGTAATAGCGGTTCTACTTCATATTTTATTTTTTGCTCTAATTCTTCTTCCGTGTTTGCCATAAAATAACTATGACCCGGCATTAAATCATCAAAATCTAATTCTGATTTATGCTCTTTAACAAAAGTTTCTATTTTATTAAACATTTCCAGTGCTTTATTTTTTAGATCATCGTTTTTATTACTTATATTGTTGTTGTCATAAAAATTTTCGATATCGTGTTTATCCGATTTTCGGGTAATAAAGGCAAAACGTCTACGGAGAGCATAATCGATTGATCCTGTGCTGCGGTCAGTAGTATTCATTGTGCCTATAATATACACATTAGGAGGGACGGCAAATTTTTCTTTTGAATATGGAAGCTGTAATGTTATCGGATGTGATGCATCTAATCTTTTATCTGCTTCCAGTAAGGTAATCAATTCTCCGAATATTTTTGAGATATTGCCTCGGTTAATTTCATCGATGATAATAACGTAGGGTTTATCATAATGTGTATTTTGTGTTGATTCTTTATATTCAAGAAGCCCAAATTTTGATTTACAATATTCAATAATAGCCTTGCGGTAATTATCATGTCCTTGCTTAGGAACACCATGTAGTCCTTTGTATATGTTGTAAAGTTGATCTTTATTAAAGAATTTTGATTTTCCCGATATCCATTCTCCTTTTTTGAAATTATCATCTTTATATGTCCTTGTTGCAAAACCTGTTCCATATTCATTGAGTTCAACACGAAAATTACTTTTTCCGCTTAAAAGAGGAATTTCAATAAAATCGTTTTCACTTAGTTCTTCAACTAATGTATCCCATACTTGATTAAAATTATCTATCTCGTCATCAGAAGTTTTTTTTGCTGCCTTACATATCTTTTTAAATATACCATCTTCAACAATATAATTAATACCGTTCGGATTATCTTGTTCATCTTTTAAAATTTGAGGTTTTAATCCTTCAATAAAATCTTCATAATCCATTGATTGATGGAATGTGACAAAGGCAATTTGTCCTTCATCAACATATTTTTGATATGTTTCCATTACTTTATAATGATTGGAATAATCTATTTTTTCTCCTATTAGCGAGAGTGCGATTTCAGCTGTAGCGTATGTTTTTCCTGTACCCGGTGCACCTTGCAGGATGATGTTCTTTTTTGTTTTAAGTAAGTCAGAGATTTTTTGTAAATTCATATCTTTCCTCTTTTTATTGATCAAATGATTTATTGTGTTTTGTGTATCCAATTTATGAATTTGACATATTCCTTGTCGCGTTTCATATTTAAATTGTTCCTTATTGGTTAACTCATATATCAGTGCTGGTGCTATTTTATTTGTTTTATCATATAGTATTTTATATTTATCGAAATCGGTTTTTAGATCATTTCTATCAGTGACGGGAAAGGGGGTGTCTATTATTACAGCAAGGGCTACAACAATAACGCCTTGGCATATTGCAACGTAATCTCCTGCTTTCATATTTTTGCCGTCGCAAATCACAATTTCTTTCTCACATAATAGCGGATAATTATGAGGTACGGTTGGGTTATCTTGTTTGCCCCACTGATCACCCAATTTCCAATAATTCATTTTTAATGCTTCCTTATTCTAATTCAATTTCTTTATGTGAAAGAATAACTTGCTATATCTGCATATGTTATTATATAATCAATATTTTATCTCGTCAAGGAGTAAATTTTTATCCCCACAGAACTCTTTGATTTCGTTAAATTCTTGATTGAAAATTACGGCTATTATGGAAAATATTAACATAAGCTACAGATGTACCTTTTCTGCAATTCAATATAAGACAAAATGTTAAAGTCTTCATCTGCGGATATGTGATTAAAAGCTCAGCATTGTTTTCTCCGTCATAAGCATTGTAAATATTACCGGCATTATTAATTAATTTTTGCTCCTTAAAAAACAATTATGCTGACTATTGTATAAGAAGTTTTTTGTTTTTTTTAAATCGGCAGGAAAAAATTAAAGATTTTATCTATCCGCAGCAATCTGTGTCCCATATCCGGGATCGGTTTTGTAGATATCGCTAGACTCCGTTTCGATTGTATAGGTTTTTGCAAGCCGGCTAAAAGAGGCGGATGGACTTATCTGCATTGAGGGAATAAAAAGATGTTTCCATGGTTTACCTTTATGTGCGGTACTCCATTCGGAAACGGTTTTGCAGTAGCGGACTGCCCGATTTTTCTTTGCAATGACATCGGGTGTGTCCTGTTTGTCTTCTCCTTTTACTTCAATCAAATAAATGCAAGAAGATGTTTCAGCTACAAAATCAGGTTCGTAATGCTTGCCTCCATTATATTGCAGGTTGAATTCTTTTTTTGCAGGACGAAGCCATTTTTGAACCGTCTGATCTTGTTCCATAATGCGGGCTAGAATGAGTTCGGGTTTGCTGTCGAACTTTGCTTCCTCGAATACTCCTTTTTTTATACCGGTAAATACAACCGATTGTATGTCTTTATCGTAAGAATCAAAGAAACGGGAAGCAGTCGA
>CAUTTN010000182.1:0-3371 GCA_963541225.1 uncultured Treponema sp. | reverse complement strand
TTTCTATCGATTAATTACTTCATGCTTCTTCAATTTGAGCTTCTTTCATTTTTTTTGCAGCTTCGGCAAGATATCCGCAATCGCTTAAATACTGCCGCCTCGAAACTACCAGACCTATAAGTTCTTTATACATTTCAAAATTAACTTCAAGAGCTATAGGAAAAATATACAATTCCGTTTCGTCGCAATATCTATCGATAAAATCCGGATCGGTAACAAAGCCCAGACTTATCATGTTGCTTATTCTATCTGCACATTTTAGAATTTTTGCATTAATGGAACCGTATTTGATAATGTTTTTAAGGTAGTCGGTTTTTTTTTGCCCCGGTTTTTTTGTTACTTCAAGAACAAGTTTATATACTTCTTCCGATTCGTCATCGATATTTAAAAGTTCGTTTACATTAAACCCTTCTATATCTTCAATAACATCGTGAACCAAAGAGGCTTTTAGAAGAACACTATTTATATATCCGTAGTCTACAAGTATGCTCATCGTGTCTACTTGATGACGGAACATATTTCCCCCTGCATGACGGGCTTTACCTATTAAAGCCGTACCGACCTGCATATAAGGTGCAAGAGATATTTTATTAAGTTCATGTAAGTCTCTTTTCAAAGCCAACTCCTTAAATAACAAAAACAATGGATTATAACAAAACAAAGAAAAATAATCAATCATCATATTTGTAAACAGGGGAAGTCTGTTTTTGCCAAAACGGTAAGGAGTTTAATGGAGAGATAAGACAGTCAAACATATAAATCTTAGCAATGTTCAAAACGAGTTTATGTTCCTTACATCAAAGACATTAAAACGTCTTTGATGTGCGAGTTCTTGCAGAAAACATCGTTTGCCTGTTTCCTTTATCAAGCAACCGGTGTATCGTTTCTACCTGTCACTCCATATAGGTATTATACAACAACTCTTTTACAGGTATTTTGTCGGCTTTTCCCGGCAAGTATTATGCCGAATTCGTATACTTGTGTGCTGATAATATGTAGCGGACTATCTATACCGCTGCATTTTTACGGTGGAGCCGACGGTTTTGCCATCAAGGGTAATGGGTGTTAAAAACTTCAATGATCGGTCGTAACACGAAATATGTTCTATAACGACTTGTGTTTTCAAAAACGCTTTAACTTCGTCACTTATAGCTCTGACGTATATTTTCATAACACTTTTTAGTTCTCATATTTATCTGTCTGCAAAATCGGGTTCTATGAATTTTCTTCAAGTTCCCTATACATTTTTTTTAAAGTGTTGTATTATAAACCTATGGTGAGATTGAGTAATTTTTAAACCAAGTAATTCATTCATTACTATTTATCTTTGAATCCCGGAAGATCGATATGCGTAAAGTTTTAGCTTTTGTTTTTTTAATTTGTTTGATTATAAATTTAAGTATTTGTCTTAGCACTTGCAAACCGTTTTTGGCAGACATAGAAAAGGACCTATCCTACTTGACAAATACTGCTACTATAGAAAAAGCCGTTTTGGAAAAACTTGTAAAAGACAATGAGCAAATTCCAAACCTATCGTCTGACAGTGATAAATCGATAATTATAAAGTTGAATAATCCCGAAAACTACGAACTTAAAATGCCCGGAGAACAGGGAAGTTCCTCCGATATTGTTATTTTTGAAAAAGATGTTAAAGGCTTAAAGGGAAAAGTTCCTGAGATAAATACCGACTACATACTGGAATCGCCAAATTCTAAAACCCTAAAACTAATCTTTAAAGAAGCCTTTTTAAAACAAAATGAACACGGCAGCGTAAACATTGCTCCCAAATTCAATCTTTACAACAAAGAAGGTCGTATGTTCCATCAAGAATACGCCTTTAAATTGCGTGTTAACAGTCCTCCACCCGCCTTAGAATGCAAGGCTATAGGAAAAACACAAGACGGTACTAAACAGTACTATGTTTTGTGTCTTGAAATAAATGATATGGATAAATCGGTAAGAACAGGACTTTTACATAAAGATATATCGGCTATTACCGTTACTCCTCAAGGCGGGGCTGCTCAAAATATTCCCCTAACCGTAGACGGGAACAGCTTTAACATAAGCAATTCCGGAGGGGTTCTTTTACCTGCCGATAAGGTAGAAAAGCTCACAGCTGAAGATGTTACATCAGGAGGACGTATCTATGATCTTCCTAAAGGAAATGAGATAATCTATTTTAAAACCGATGTAGAAGTAAAAGGAGCGGTAAAAGAGTATGCTTTTAAACTGATAGACCAAAAAGGTTTAAGCTCTCCCGAATTCAAAACAAGCACCGTAACCAATAAACTGCCGCAAGTCAGACTGTTCAAAGGTTCGACTTCCGATTCAAACGAAATAAGAGGAACGGACGAAGCTAACGCTGATTGTATACATGTAGCGGAAAACAACATCGCAATAATTTTACTGGCAAAGACTCAACCGGGGGCAGACATAACCGGCACCGTAGAAAGAAAAAACGGAAGCAGCTATAGTTCCGTAGGCACTGTTTCGGGTATAACTACTGCTGCCGCAATATTACCGGCTCCCGAAACTAACGAATACGAAGCCTTATATAAAATTACTTTAAAATCAAACGGAACCGGATATAACGATAGCGATGAACAAATATTCTTTGTCAAATTGACAAAAGAACTTTTTGTATCTTTCAAAGTAGAAGGCGGAAATGGAAGTCTGAAAGGTCGTTATGGTACAGACGAAAAAACTGCAAACGGAAGCAATTCCCAAAAGTTTACTGTTTCACCTAACGGAACCGTAACCTTTACCGCCGAATCGATTACAGGTTACGAAGTAGAAAGCTGGACTGTAAACGGCAGTCTTGTAAACGGATCATATCCGTTTTATAGCTTGTCCGACATAATCGAATCTAAAACTATAGCGGTTAAGTTCAAAAAGAAAATCTATACCGTAAATTTCAGCGTAGAAGACGGAAATGGCGGAAGTATTACGGCTCGGCTTGACGAACAGCCGATAAATACCGGCAGTTCTATTCAAGTTCCGTATGGTGAAAATGTAACCTTTACTGCCGTACCCGAAGAGAACTGGGAAATAGAAAAATGGATGTTTAACACTTCGGTAGTAAACGGAACAAATAGCAACTACATACTTAACGTAACTGCCGGCTCAACCGTAAAGGTTAAGTTTAAAAAGGATGCAGTTACCATTACAGCCGGTAACGATTCATGGAAAAAACTGAAACAGGAGGCGGAAAGAGCTGACGGTCATAAAGTAATCATCATAAATGGTGAAATTACGGCAACAAACATCCCGGACAACTTCGGCGAAATCGTTATAAATAGAAATCTTGTCATAGAGGGAAGCAGCAAAGATGATGATAAACTCAATGCAAACCATACTGTAGACAGTAAAGC
>CAUTTN010000181.1:0-3377 GCA_963541225.1 uncultured Treponema sp. | reverse complement strand
GTCGGGGTTGTTGATTCATGCAACTTAATTACCACCGGACATTACAAATTAACGTAAAAGCGGGGTAATGAATATTTTCTCCTCTCCCCTACTCCCATTCTATGGTAGCAGGAGGTTTACTTGTTATATCATAAACAATTCTGTTAATGCCTTTTACTTCATTTATTATGCGGAGAGAAACTTTATCCAATATTTCGTAGGGAATACGTACCCAATCTGCTGTCATAAAATCGGAAGTTTTAACTGCCCGTAATGCCAGCGTATAATCATAGGTTCTAAAATCACCCATAACTCCTACGGTTTTATTGCTTGTAAGAACTGCAAAATATTGACTCAAATCTTTGCGGATTCCGCTATTTTCAAGTTCTTCTCTCCATATAAAATCCGCATCTTTTAATAACTCAAGTTTTTTCTCCGTAATTTCTCCCATAATCCTGATTGCAAGTCCGGGACCCGGAAACGGCTGACGGTTTACGATATAATCAGGAAGACTTAATTCCGTACCCAGTTTTCTCACTTCATCTTTAAATAAAGTACGTAAAGGTTCTATTAAGGATTTAAAATTTATGTGTTCAGGAAGACCGCCGACATTATGATGAGTTTTAATTACCGCAGAACCTTTGTATCCGCTTTCTACTACATCGGCATATATCGTACCTTGAGCAAGAAAATCTACGGTTCCCAGTTTTTTGGCTTCCTCTTCAAAAATACGTATAAACAGCTCACCTATAATTTTACGCTTTTTTTCCGGATCGCTTACACCGTTTAAAGCATTCATAAACCGATCTTTTGCATTTACTCTTATAAACTGCATCGGCGTTTTTTTAAAAACGGCTTCTATTTCATCACCTTCATTTTTACGCATAAACCCGTGATCAACAAAAATACAGGTTAAATTTTCTCCTATGGCACGCGTCAAAAGAGCCGCCAAGACAGATGAGTCTACACCTCCTGAAAGTGCAAGCAATACTTTTCCGTCTTTAACTTTCTGCTTAATATCACAAATAGAATCTTTCAAAAAATTCTTTATATTCCACTCGCCTTTTGCTTTACAAATATTGTAAATAAAATTACGTATAATCAAAAGCCCTTCTTCAGTGTGTTCTACCTCCCCATGAAATTGAATACCGTATAGCTTTTTTTCTTCATTTGCCATACCTGCATTTTTTGTATCGGCAGTTTCTGCAATATTGGAAAAACCTTCGGGCAATTTTGTAACAGTATCGATATGGCTCATCCAAACATTCGATTCTTTTTTCAATCCTAAAAAAAGAGAATTTGAGTTATCGAATTTTGTTTTTGTTTTGCCGAATTCGCTTTTTGCCGTTTTCTCGGCTTTTCCGCCAAGGCAATGAGCCATAGCCTGCATACCGTAGCAAATGCCCAAAACAGGAATCCCCTGATTAAAAATTTCTATATCGGGAAGAGGAGCGTTTTTTTCGTATACGCTATTAGGTCCACCTGTAAAAATAATGCCTATCGGTTTATTCTTTAAAATATAATCCATTGCGGAAGTATAACTTACAATCTCCGAATAAACATTTAAATCTCTTACACGTCTTGCAATTAGCTGATTATATTGACCGCCAAAGTCGACAATCAAAATCTTTTCTGTCTGCATTTTATCCATGTTTTAAATTGTACTATATACGAGTTTTTTTTTCAAGATAAGTATTAAAATCGGTAATAATTACGCTTTGTAACCGAGTATTTTGGTACTGTCATTTGGGACCCCTCCAAAAACGTCAAACCTATCGGTACTTGTTATGCAGTAAAATGATTTAACAATTCGTAAAAAAGATTAAATCGGTTTTTAGAGGTTTTTATAATTTATTTCTGCTTAAATAATTTTGGAGCTGCAAATACAACTATTGTTATTATAGCAGCTATTCCGACCATAATCATCCATAAGGGAATTCCCTGTCCCGGTATTTTGTTGTTTATAGCTTCAGCATGAATGGAAAACCCGGCTTCAGGAGGTGGTCCGTTTTTTGCAACTTTATGTCCGGGTCCACCGTCAAAAACCAAATAATATGGTTCATCAGGTATCTTAATTTTTAACTGACTTGTTTCCGGAAACTTTAAAGTCTCGATCACTCTGTTATCGAATTTACTCTTAACATATAAAGACATACCCGACGCAGCTTGCCCGTTTGAAAAACCTGCTTTTACATAAACAAATTCTTCATCATTATCCTCAATAATTAAAAGAGGACTATGTGCAAATAAAGGAAAAATTATAAGCAAAAATAAAAAACAAAATAACGTAAATATTTTTTGTTTTTTATTCATATCTTAATCCTCAAAAAATTTTAAGATTTTAAAGGACATTATAACTGCTATTACGGCAGCAGGAATTTGAACCAAAAAAGTTGT
Source organism: uncultured Treponema sp. (assembly GCA_963541225.1). Taxonomy (GTDB): domain Bacteria; phylum Spirochaetota; class Spirochaetia; order Treponematales; family Treponemataceae; genus Treponema_B. The sequence goes on along the minus strand of CAUTTN010000181.1, from coordinate 1,001 downwards.
TACTCCGTTCATAACATCCCCTTGTGCAGTATGTGCCGCTGCATGAAGACCGTTTAATACAACCGAAATAAGACCTACTATTGCAATAGCCCTCCAGCCGTTTTTTGACTTTAAAATATAAGACAAAAAAGCAGGAAGAATTGTAAAAACGGTAAACAAAATCATCATTAAAACACCAGATGTTTCGCTCATCATGCGCATACTTTCATCAAGCATAGCCTTATCCATCGCCGGAGCCATCATTGCATGAATTGCAATATGAAGAACATAACCAAAAAAACTTATTGTATGTAAACCTGCAACTTTTAATTGCATATACATTAATTGATTTTTATTTTCCATAAAAATAAACTCCCATAAAATAATTATAAGCCTATACTAACATAAACAGAATAAAGAGTCAATAGCCAACATATCGATCTTGCATTGTTATGTACATTTTTACTTTTTAAAGATAGTAGTTATAGGATTCGGAACGACAGCGGTTTGTCAAATACTTGCGTCATTTTACACATTTTATATCGAATATAACAACTCGGAACCCACGACGCAAGAAACACAGCCGTAAAACGCCGGATATTAAACCCTACGCACAAATAAAAACCCTCTAAAAACTTTAAGTCTTTAGAGGGGCAATTATTATTTAATATCGGTAGATTTTACTTTAACAATATGACCGGGTCCTGCATCAAAGATAACTATAAACTCTTTAATGCTTGGTTTTTTAAAGGTAAATTCACCGTTTTTGTCGATTTTACCTTTAATCAAAACCTTTTTTTTCGGATCTTTTTCTTTAGGATTTTCCACACGGATTTCATTACCTTTTGCAGAAGAACCATCGGAAAAACCGGCTTCACATGTGATTGTACCGTCTCCGTTGTCATAACAAAGCAAGATCGGTGCATGAGCAAACATTAAAGCTGCTCCCAACACTAAAAAACAAACAATAAGTGCTGTTCTTTTTTTCATTTTTACACTCCTATAAAAACTTTTTGCAGGAA
>CAUTTN010000180.1:0-3419 GCA_963541225.1 uncultured Treponema sp. | reverse complement strand
CGGAAGGCTCTAATGATTTAAAATATTCTGCCATTTCCTCATCGCCTTTTTCCAAAGCTATGCTATATGGACGCATTCCGTCTTTTTCGGCAATCGTAACATCCGCTCCATGCTTCACTAAAAATTTACACATTTCCAAATCAACAACCAAGATGCTCTGCGTTGGGGTGTTGATTTATTCAAAATCGTTTATAACATAAAAATCTACCGTGAACCAATTATTTTGATCAGCCATATCTCTGGCGATCTCTCCTAACTTTACATGTGCGGTAGTTTCTGCAACTAAATATTTTTTTTGATTGTGATTAAAACATATACCGTCTGCATTGCAATCAATACCGGCAACAGAGTGTCCTTTATTCGGCGATATAAACAATACGGCATCTATATTCATTTGTTTAAGGAGTAATATCATAAGCAAAGCCCTGCTGTCGCAGTCTCCTTTTTTTTCTAACAAAGCCTCAGGCAAATTCATAAAATCGCTGCCGGAGCGATCTCTTTCATATTTAAAATTTTGCACAAAAAATAAAACTTCTTTCGCAAGTTGTTCGGGTGAGGTTTTTTCTTTAGTGTCTAAAAAAGAAGATTGAATTGCGTAGCTTGCCGAATAAATTCTACTCCATGCATCTCTAAAGATAACTTTATAATACCGTTTCCATGCTTCGACTACCGACGGCGTATTTAAATATGCCGTTAAAAGAGAAAACTCCCTATCCACAACGGATTTATTGGCTTCAGCATCCGAACCGCCAATTTTAAATCTTATTTTTTTATTATTGAAAAAATATTCTATCTCATGTTCTGTAGTTTTAGGATAAAGAGCCGTAGTAACAGGACCCGGTTCAAAATAGGACATGGTATCGGTAAAAACCGCATCTAATGCCGAAATCATTAAAGGCTCGCAAGTTTTAGCTTGTTCTTTATCGGTATATGTCAACATTACAAACCAGCCTTTATTATCAGGCAATTCGAGAGTTAAAAGCCAACCTGAAAGAGATTTCGGTTTATAATCTTTTGACGGTGCATATACAAACTCTACCATCGAAAGAACTGAATCTTTATTTCTCCAAACAAAAGAAATATCTTTATGCTGCATTTTTAATTGAGAAAAAATATGTTCTGCTCCCTTTTTAACTTCCGTAAATTGCTCTTTCGGATAAAGAGCAATCTGTAAATCCACAGGTAAGATGGAATGCTGAAAAAAATATCTTGAATTATCTTGCTTTTGTGCCAATACAAACCCTTCGGGCAAATCGATAGCATATCCCCAAGAAGGAGAATAAAAAGGTTCAGCTTTTATTTCTACATTATAAAATGCAAATAAAACGATAATTAAACACCATTTAAAAAAACTTTGTTTCATACAATTCCTCAATGGTAGTATCGGTATATTTTGCAACTTCCATAAAAAATAATTGTCTATAAAGGTATGGAAAATATTAAGAGAAGGTATTCTATAGGTGAAGAAATAGGAAATGCCGTAACACATGGAATAGGTGCAGGGCTTTCGGTTGCCGCATTAGTTATTTTGATTATAAGAGCAAACCGTTTAGCTTCTTCCGATTTAAAAGCCGAGTATATTGTAGGTTTTACTATTTTTGGAGCCTCGCTTATTTTGATGTATTTATTTTCAACTTTGTACCATGCTTTACCTTTAGGGGCAAAAAAAGTTTTCGGTATTTTTGATCATTGTTCTATTTATGTCTTGATTGCGGGAACGTACACGGCATATTGTTTAACCGTTTTAAACGGTTTTGCAGGATGGACAATATTCGGAATTATTTGGGGAATGGCAGTAATAGGTATAGTTTTATATTCGGTTTTTGGAAGTAGAATAAGGGCGATGTCTGTTCTTACTTATATTCCTATGGGCTGGCTCATTGTTTTTGCTATACGTCCGTTAAAAGCACAACTTCCTACTTTAAGTTTTAAATTCTTACTTTTCGGAGGAATTGCATATACGGTAGGATTTATATTTTATGCCATGAAAAAAATAAAATGGTCTCATGGAATATGGCATTTATTTGTTCTAGCCGGAAGTATTTTGCACTTTTTTTCTTTATTTTTTAGCCTTTAAATATATATCTGCTTTTTTATAAATCCTATTGATAACTTTCAAAACTTCAACTTTTTAGAGATTCCCTATATACAAATATTATAAAAAAAGTTAAAATAGATTAACGGGTTATCCGAAGTATACTTTATTTATACCTGCTATTTAAAAACCGAAATATTACATCCCGGTTTGTTAGCTTAGATATACCCTATGTTATTGAGTTGAGATAAACGATTTGGCAGAGATTTAGCCTTACTGTTTATCGATATTGTATACGGTTTATAAATAAACCGCGTGTAAAAGTTTTTTTTGGAAGCTGTGGTTTTCTACAAAAAGTTTTTTATGGAGGAAGAAAATGAAAAAGATTATTACGATTTTAGTTTTTGCAGTGATTGCATTGGGAGCAGGTTTTGCACAGGAATTGACGGGAAGAGAAATCATGCAAAAAGCAAGTAACAGGGAAAAGGCCGTAACCGATTCTTTTAAGATGAGGATGACCCTTATAAACTCAAGCGGGAAAAAAAGAGTTCGGGAAGTTACAGCCTATTCAAAAGATTACGGAAAGGAAGAAAAAACGGTTATGGTGTTTTTACTTCCTGCAGATGTAAAAGGAGTCGGCTATCTTTCGTTCTCGTATGACGATGCCTCGAAAAACGATGACAGATGGCTTTATATGCCTGCATTAAAAAAAGCTAAACGCATAAGCGGTTCATCAAGCCAAGACTACTTTATGGGAACGGATTTTACCTATGATGACATGAGCGGCCGCAAGGTGGACGATTATAAACACACTCTTTTAGGTGAAGAAAAAATCGATTCCAAGAACTGCTGGAAAATCGAATCCGTTCCGGTAAAAAAATCCATGTACTCAAAATATGTTTCATGGATAGACAAGGAATCCCTTTTAAACATAAAGGCGGAATTTTATGATGAGCAAGGTTCTATTTTGAAAGTACTTACCGTCAGCGGTATCGAAAAAAAAGACGGTTTTTGGACGGGCAATAAAATGGAAATGAACAACCTGCAAAAAAAACATAAAACCTTAATTGAAATTCTAAAACATGAATTTAACAAAGAGATACCGGATTCTTATTTTAGAGTCAATTCGCTTGAAGCGGGAAAAATAAAAAATTAAATTTAATTATTTTTATGGAGGAGGAAATTATGAAAGACATAAAAAAAATTATTCCGATTCTGTTTTTTGTGACTATCATATCTTTTTCGGGATATACCCAAGAAATAGAAACGGAAGCAGAGCAAGAAGAATTTATGGAAGAACCAAGCGGAATAGAATTTAATTTCGGCGGGAAACTGGAAACAGCCCACGGTCTTAGATGGAACAAAGGAGCCGAGTACAGTCTGT
>CAUTTN010000179.1:0-3449 GCA_963541225.1 uncultured Treponema sp. | reverse complement strand
GGGGTGTTGATTTCAAAACAACGAGTAGAAGCAAAGGTCATAAAGAAATATGATGAAGTCAAGAATCCGTACCGCAGGCTGATGGAAAGCTCTGATGTAAGCGAGGCAGTAAAAGCTGAGCTGTACCGCAGGAAGAACGACTCAAGTTTACAACAGCTGCTTGAGGCAACGCACACATTGCAAAGTAAACTTATCTCTATGGCTCAGCCTTGGTCATAGATAGCTACGGTTAGATTTTTACATGAGTAAAGACGGAGAGTAAAACAGGCTCTCAGGGCAACAACCGCACCGGAACTTTTTTTTGGCGAATTTGGCATAATAATAGTCTGTTCAACCTGCCTTTCCTAGCTTTGCAGCTCAAAAGAGTTATTCGCATTCTGTTCTTCTGCACATTGTCGTTTGCCGTTAATGCTTTTACCTCTTTGCTCAAAGATGGTAGGTGTGAAATTTTTAGATAAAAAATTTTACACCTAAGGAAGCCAACCATTTTGAATAAATTGTAGCAGTTGTCCTGCATGTCATTAAAACAATCTTGCAGAATATTTATAAATATGATAGTATTACCCGATTATACTTTGAGGAATTTTATGAATAAAACTGCTGTTCTTATTTTTGTGTTTCTCTTTCTTTTAATTTTTTCTTGTTCAAATGACGATAAAAGTAAAAGCGATAATACGGCTGAAATTCCGTCTACCGATAAGCTGTTATTAAAAAACGATGCGGTTGACATTACTATTTGGCATTATTACAATGCCCGTCAAAAAGACAAATTTGATGAACTTGTTACTCTTTTTAATAATACTGTCGGAAGTAAATACGGCGTTTTTGTAAAGAGTATAAGCCGAAGCGGTAATTTTACGGAATTGGAACATCTTCTTTCGGAAGCTCTTGACCGCAAAATAGGTGCCGACGAAATCCCTAATATATTTTCCGCTTATTCGGATACCGTTTTTAACCTTGACAGTAAGGGCTTAATTGCCGATTTAAGTATGTATCTTTCTAAAGAGGAGCAAAAGGAGTATTTACAGGGATTTCTTTATTCTTCGAACCTTAACAATTCTCACGGAATAAAACTTTTTCCTATTGCAAAAGCTACGGAAGTGCTTATCTTAAACAAAACAGCATGGATTCCTTTTGCAAAGGCTAATAATCTTACATATAAAGATTTGGAAACATGGGAAGGTATTACAAAAACCGCCGAACTTTATTATAACTGGACGGATTCGTTTACTGATAAAGAAAATGACGGCAAAGCTTTTTTCGGGCGCGATGCTCTTGCAAATTATATGCTTACCGGTGCCTACGAACTGGGTTCCGATATTTTTGAAATTACAAAAGACAAAAAAGTAAAATATAACCTCGATAAAAAAATTTTTAGACGGCTTTGGAACAATCATTATATTCCTTATATAAAAGGATATTTTACCGCCAAAGGCAAATTCCGAAGCGATGATTTTAGAACCGGCGAGTTAATAGCCTGTGCTGCTTCTACCTCGACTTCCGTTTACATGCCCGATTATATTGCCGATATTTCAGGCAAAATCCAAGATATCGATATAGAAATTTTACCTATTCCGCATTTTAAAAAAGCAAAAAACAAAACTGCCGTCCAGCAGGGTGCAAGTATGGCTGTTATAAAAAGCACCGAAGAAAAAGAGTTGGCTTCCGTTTTGTTTTTAAAATGGTTTACAGACGTAACAAATAATACGGAATTTGCTGCCAGTGCAGGGTATTTGCCTGTAAAAAAAGCCGCTTTGCATATCGATAACTTTAAACATTTTTTTAAAATTGAAAATCAAAAAGAAAAATGTATTTATGATACCATTAAAGTCAGCATTGATACGGTTAATTCATGTAACTTATATGCTCAGCCCGGTTTTAATAACGCATACAATGCCCGCAAAATTATTTCCGGCATTGATACCGTTGCAAAACAGGATAGAGAAAAAGTTAAAAAAGAAACGGATATGGGGAAAACTTTAAAAGAAGCCGTTTCGGAATTTGGCAGTGATGAACATTTTAATAAGTGGTTTGAGAATGTAAAAGCCGGTTTAAATGGATTAAATTAAATTCGGTTTGTCTAAAAACTATGCAGTGTTTTTATAAGGCTTTATACATCAATTGGTACCGCTTTTGCTGCGGACTATTTTAAAAGAAAATGTGTTTCGGAATAGCCGAAACCGTCAGATGAAAAAGTACAAAATAATTACATTTTTTATCTGGCATTGTAAATTAATTTTAAGGAAGACCTCTAAATCTGTTTAAGGTTTTGGTGGTTGATTCCTGTAAGGATCTGTTTTTTATGAAAATCGGTAAACAAAAATATAAACCCGGCATTTTGTCGTTCTTGCTTTTTCCAATGCTGATAGCCTTCTTTCTGCAAATAATAATTGTGCTGGGTATATATTTTAAAAGCCGCATATTTGAAAATTCAAACGAAAATTCTTGTTCGGTTTTAACCGAAAAAGTATTAAGACGTAAAATCAATATAGAATCTGAAATGAAAACCCGTTGGACTGCTTTTTTGGATATGCAGGATAATATTTTAAGTAAAATAAATTCCGAAACTCAAAAACACGGTAAAAATTTTAACGATTTAAAAACCGATATAAAACTGCAAAGCGAGGTAATTTCTTCTTTAGTTCCCGACTTTATTTATATCTTGCGCAAGAATTATGTTACCGGTGTTTTTTTGGTGCTTGATACTCCGGCACTAAGTGAAGATAAAAAAACATCTTCTTATCCGGGCTTATATATACGCAATAATGATCCTCACTATTACTCTTTGAACAACGAAGACCTTCTATTTGCCCGCGGCTCTGCAGAAGCAGCTGTAAAGCATAAACTAGCTATGGATATTGAATGGAAACCGGCTTTTAATATAGCAAACGATATTAACGATAAAGATTCGGCTTATTTCCATCTTCCCATAAAAACTGCAAAAAAGAATAATGCAGTGAGCGGAAAAAACTTTCATTATTGGAGTCCTGCTTTTTATTTTACGGATAGTAAAAACAAAGTTATAACTTATTCGCTGCCTTTAATCGATAAAAACGGTACTATATACGGTGTTATCGGGATCGATATAACGGAATCGTATTTTAAAACTCTTTTAAACTACGAAGAGTTGCAGTCCGATAAAAACGGTATATATTGTCTTGCCGTTAGAGATAAAAATGACGTTTCGGGGGAATTTAAAGTCATTATTTCAAACGGTAAAACCGAAAATTGCATATTTGCGGCAGCTCCCGAATTTAAGATAAAAGATACCGATTATCCCAATGTTTATATTCTCGACAGTCCTTTGTTTAAAGAAAAAAGTTATGCGGCAATTCAATCTTTTAATCTGTATCCGCGTAATGGAAATTTTGAAAATATTGAATGGGCTTTGGTTGGTGTTGTTGCCGAAAAAGATGTTTTATACTTTTCTTTCCGCTTGCGGAGAATTT
>CAUTTN010000178.1:0-3518 GCA_963541225.1 uncultured Treponema sp. | reverse complement strand
TACCGAAGCAAAAAGATAAGAAGCATAGGAAAATATTCGGAATAAGCGGAGAGTCGGTATACATAATATAGGTTAGACGGATGTATTTTCGCATGTAAAGAGGAATATGGAAAATTTAATCTGTTTTATTCGTGCGGGAGGGTTTAATACCTGACGTTTTACATCTACGCTCTGCGTCGTGGTTGTTGATTTTAAATCTATCTTTTGGAATGAAGTTTACCGATAAGGTTGAGTTATTCAAAATCGAAGACGTATATTATGCTTTAGAAGATGAATCCGGGGCTGTCATTGTCATGGCTGACACTTGCGAAGTTTGGTATAAGAAAAACAGAGGCATCTTTGCCGGGGTTAAAAATGCAAAAACAAAAACGATTGAAAGGTTCTTTTCAACTTTCGAGCAGTTGTGCTATTAGACAACTTCCTCCAGGTTTATATCCGGAATATCAAAGCTTCGACAGCATAAGATAAAGAGAGCAAGCCACTCGTCGACTTAATTGGCAGGAAGCCAACGGGTATTTTTAGGGTATTCCATTAACATTTTGATAAAACTTATATCGATGGTATTTCTTGTAATAGTCTCCATGCTTAAAGCCTGTTGGGACTGATTGATAATGTTTCTAAAAACCTTGTGATTTTAGAAATTGCACAACAAATAAGGCGGATAAAGATTTTCTTTTGATTTAAAAAGCGGTTTAATCTTATTAAAGTTTTCATCATTTAAATAAAGTTGTTCGGCTGCGTTTTTATCTCCTTTTAAGAACATATCAAGCCAACTTACAATAATACGCCGGTAAATATCATGTTTTTGTTCGTTAAAACTTCCGGAAACCGTATTTCCGATTTTATCCATAGGATGTACATGTTTTCCGTCTTTTATCGAAAAAAATGCAAAAGGTATATCTTGATTTATATTTTTACAAAACTCGAATGTCTTTTCGGGAAATGCAATTTCATCTTTTTCTCCCGTAAAAATTAATAAGGGAATAGTCATTGCCGATAAATCGGTTCCCAAAATTTCGTTTTTGCCTCCTACCAACTCAATTGTTTTTGAGGCTCCGTTGTACGGGTTGAGTGCTATTACCGTATGAATTTTTTTATTCCCTTTGGCGAAATGAAGTGCTGCCGTTCCGCCCATAGAATGACCGATAATTGATGTTTTATTTAAATCTATTTTTTTGAATAATCGGCTGGAAGGATTTTCGGAAGCATTTTGTATTATCTTATATGCTTCTTCAAATGCAATAAGAAATTGCTCCGGGTAATCTCTGTGTTTTGCAGAAAAAATAACCGTAATATATCCTTGCCCTGCAAGATAGCGGGCAAGACTCATGTTGGATTTTTTTCCGTCGCCCCAACCGTGTCCTATTATTACAAGCGGTGATTTTTCTTTTTTTTCAGGATAAAAAACCGTAAGCGTACTTCTAAACACTGTTTTATTGTGTAAAGTTTTTTCTTTAAAAGATTTTAGAACTTTATTTTTATATAAGTGATTATGGCAGATAAAATTTTCGGTATTGATTACTGCAACTTCATATTTGTCGTCTATATTAGGCTGTCCTAAAGAAAAAAGAGAAGGGCAGCCTGTCAAAATTAATAGAGAAACAAATAAACAGATATATAACAAAAACCTTTTTTTCATAAATTTAAAAACTACTTATTTTTTTTTATATCTTTCCGCTTTGCCGGAATACGACCTTTTTTTACGTTTATTTTCGGAATTATTTTCGTTTTTTGAATTTTTAAAACAGCTTCTTCTTTTTTCGCCGAAACTTTTAAAATCTTCTTTTGTGTCTATGTGCATGTGAGGAAGACCTCTTTTCTTTTTGCACATTTTTAAGGCATCATTTGCAGCCTGTTTAGGTAAGGTTGCAAGTGAAAATCTATCCATTACTTCTATGCAGTCAACCAGTCTTTCTGGAATAGATAAAAGTTTACTCAAAAATTCTGCAAGTTTGCGTTTTGTAGTTCCGTCTTTGCGTCCCGTTCCTATATAAAGTCTTAAACAGTCTTCGTCAAAACCTTGTTTTAGTCTGCCTTCATTTTTAATATGTTTTATTGTTTTGTAACGGGAAGGAGAAAGAAGCGAGCCGTATTGCATTTGTAAAATAAATGCTAAAACTGTTTCGGCAGGAGCGTATTCCGTAAGTTTATTTGCAAAGGCGGAAAAACTTTGTTCGGGGCTTTCTTCCGATGTGAGTTTTTCTATTTGTGCTGCCGTGTTCTTTAAAATTCGGGTACGCTTTGTTTCGATTACATTTTCGATAGAAGGGATTTTTCCTTCTTTTAATTCTCCGCGTGCATGTTTTCTAAGATAGTCTATCCGTCTTGTTTCGTTTGGGCGGATAAAGCTGACTGCAATACCTGCTGCGCCTGCCCTGCCTGTTCTTCCTATTCTGTGTGTGTATGTAGGACCGTCATAAGGTACGGCATAATTTACAACATGAGTAATGCCTTCAATATCGATACCGCGTGCGGCTACATCTGTTGCTACCAAAATGCGTGTTTTTTTTGAGCGGAAACGGTCAAGTATTTTTTCTCTTTGGCTTTGCGGAATATCGCCGTGTAAAGCCGCTGCCTCATAATGCCGTTGGTCAAGTTCTTTTGCAACGGCATCTGCATCTACTTTTGTCTGACAAAAGATAAGTCCGTAAAAATCGGGGCTTGTGTCAATAAGTCTTACAAGAGCTTCCGTTTTATCGCTTTCGCGTACAACCCAAAAAAATTGTTCGGTTAAAGATGCCGTTTCTTCTTGCGGTTCTTCTTCAACGACTTCATAATCGCCCATAAAGTCTGATGCTATCGATAATATTTGTTTAGGCATTGTTGCCGAAAACATCAATATACGGGCATCAGGATTTGCATGAGAAAAAATGTTTTCGATGTCTTCAATAAAACCCATGTTAAGCATTTCATCTGCTTCGTCCAAAATAAAGTATTCTATGTTTTCGAGTTTTAAAGACCCCCTTTCAATATGATCCATTATTCTGCCGGGTGTACCGACTACAATTTCTGTTCCGTTTTTTAAGCTGCGTAGCTGCTGTCCCATTGAAGCTCCGCCGTAAACTACAGTAATACGCGGATATTCTTCTAGTCTGAATGATTCTAATTCTGTTGCAACCTGAACTGCAAGTTCTCGTGTAGGAACCAAAATCAAAGCCCGCAGACTGCCGGTATCGGCTCCCAGTTCCTGTATCAAAGGCAGCCCGAAAGCCGCTGTTTTTCCTGTTCCTGTTCTGGCTTTTGCAATAACATTAGCATCACCTGAAAGAAGACGCGGAATTGCCAAAACTTGAATAGGCGTAGGTTCTTCAAAACCCTTTGCTTCAACTGCCTTTAGGACTATTTCGTCAAGTCCTAAATCTTTAAAAGTAATTTCCATAATCTTGTAAATATATCACTTTTTAAGGAAATAAAAAAGAGGTCGTTTATAGTAAGAAAATAAGCGGTATTTTAAAGGCTTACAAAAAAGTTTATCTATGTTAGGCGATGGCAATATTTTAATGTTCTGCAGTGAGGTT
>CAUTTN010000177.1:0-3519 GCA_963541225.1 uncultured Treponema sp. | reverse complement strand
CGAAAGTGGAGATAAACAATTATGATGCTTAACAGAAGAGTTATCGAATTGACAAAAGGTATTAAATGCAGCATTTTGCTTAAAGCCCTATTGGGTGTTGCCGTATCGGGAACTTATGTAGCTCAAGCCGTCTTGCTGGGTAAAATAGTGGGACAGCTTTATTCCAAAGAAGAATTATCCGTGGTAATACAAAGTATCTTATACGTATCGGCAGTCATAGCATCCCGCCTTATTTTAATATATTACAATTCGGTTTACGGCAAAAAAATTATCGGCAAAGTAAAAAACATTTTGCGTCGCCGCATTTACGATAAGCTGTTAAAACTGGGACCTGCATTTTTAGATGATGAAAGAACAGGTAAATTAGGCTCAACAATGGTAAGCGGAGTAGACTATTTAGAGGGGTATTTAACGCTATACATTCCGCAAATACTTGTGTGTGTAATTGCATGCGGTGCAATGCTCATTTATGTTTTTTCGCTGCATTATGTTTTAGGCATAATATCGACGGCAGCCTTAATCGCCGTATTGATTTCTCCCGTTGCTTTCGGGAAGATACTATCGGAATCTTCCAATGCACATTGGACGGCTTATAGAAATTTAACTGCAGAAATTTTAGACGGCATTCAAGGAATTACAACGGCAAAGGCGTATAATGCACAAGAGAGGCTCGGAAAATTATTAAAAGAAAAAATGAGAACACTTTTTTCTGAAACTATGCGCAACTTAAAAGTAAACCTAGCCGAAATAGGTATTTCCAATTTTGCTTCCGGTATCGGTACAAGTTTTACCCTTGCCGTAGCAGCACTATTAACTTCTGCACATATAATTCCCGTATCCTCATTACTTATTTTACTTTTTATGACCAACGAAGTTTTTAGACCAGCAAACGAATTGGCAGCATACTTTCATCAAGGCTTTATGGGCATAACCTCTATGGGCGGAATTTTTGCCTTACTTGATGAAGAAGAAAAAATAAAAGATGAGGGGACTAAAACCATTGACATAAAATCGGCGGATGGTTTTGAAATAAGATATAAAAATATTGAATTCGCTTACAGCGAAAAAAAGAATACGGTTTTTAAGAATTTAAATTTCACTGTTGCAAAAAATGAAAAACTTGCAGTTGCAGGAGAATCGGGAAGCGGAAAAACTACCATTGTAAATTTATTGTTAAGATTTTATGAGCCTACAAGCGGGAGCATTTATATCAACGGTACCGATATAAAAGACTTGACATTAAAATCTTTGCGCAGTTTAATTACGGTAGTTTCGCAAGAAACCTATTTGTTTAACGGAACAATAAAAGAAAATCTTTTACATGCAAACGAAAATGCAGATGAAAAGAAGCTTATAGATGCGTGTAAGGCTGCAAATATTCATTCCTTTATTCAAAGTTTACCGGACGGCTACAATACAAAAGTCGGAGAAAGAGGACTTAACTTTTCGGGAGGGCAAAGACAAAGAATTGCAATTGCAAGAGCCGTTTTAAAAAATTCACCGATTGTAGTTCTTGATGAAGCCACTTCCAGCGTGGATACCGAAAATGAAAATGAAATTAAACAAAGTCTTAATCACTTGTTAAGAAACAGAACAAGCATTACGATTGCGCACCGTTTAAATACAATAGAAAACAGTGATAGAATTTTGGTTTTGCACAGAGGAGAAATAGTAGAAGAAGGTTCTTACAAGGAACTTATTTTAAAAGACGGATATTACAAAAAACTTGTAGAAGCGCAACAAGGAGAAAATCAATATGTTTAAAGAAAAATATAAGCCGCTTATTAAAATGACCAAATACATAAGCTCTTATAAAAAAGAATTTATCATTTCGATTATTTACGGAATATTTAACAGTGTTTTTGCTTTGCTCACCGTTTTAACGGGCGCATATATAGCTTCAGCGGCTCTGTTTAAAATGAGCACAGGAAAAATACTTTATCTTTTTATACCGCTGATTATTTTTATTATCGGCAAAGGACTTTTCGCTTTTTTGGAAATGTACGAATGTCATTTGGTTGCATACGGTATAATCGAAAAAATAAGAAACCTTTTATACGATTCGATTTCCCAAACGGCGCCCCAATCGACAAGTAAAAAAAGAAGCGGAAGTATTACCTCTGTGTTTATCGAAGATGTTGAAGCCACTGAAGTGTTTTATGCTCATACTGCAGGCTCTTACATAATTGCATTTGTCTGCACTGTTCTTTATCTTGCTGCATTAAGTTTTCTTTCATTTAAAATAAGTGCAGCCGTTTTTGCCGCCTGTATTCTTGTTGCAGCCGTTCCGTATTTTTTTAATCCTATTACAAAAAAAATCGGAGAAGAGATACGCGACGGTTTGGCTGAGGTAAATGCCGAAGCTGTAGATACGGTTCAAGGTTTACGTGAGATTTTAATTTTCGGCAAAGAAAAAAAATACATTGAAAAAGTTGCTGCCGATACCTTACGCTTAAATAAAAAAGAAATAAGGGACGGAAGATTTAAGGGCTTACACAGTTTAGTAATAAACTTAATTACCTCCGCCGTTTTAATTTCAACAATATTACTTGCTCATTCGGAAGTAATTGCAGGCTCGTTAAAACCTGAAATGGTTTCGGTTGTTATAATATTTTCTCTTTTTGCCTTTGTGCCGATAATGAGCGTTTCGGTTACGGCAGGATCTATGAATATTTCAAATGGAGCGGCAAAAAGAATTTTGGATATATTAGAAGAAGAACCGGCCGTTAAAGACAGAGTACCATATATTACGCAAAACAAATATTCGGTTAAGGGAAACATAGAATTTAAAGACGTAAAATTTTCTTACGAAAAAGATACCGAAGTTTTGCACGGAGTTAATTTTACGGTTAAGGCCGGTGAAAGCATTGCTCTTACGGGTGAATCGGGAGCGGGAAAATCTACAATAGCGAATCTGCTTATGCGCTTTTACGAACCTGACAGCGGAGCAATTTATATTGACGGAAAAAACATAAAAGACATACACCAAAATTCCCTGAGGGATATAATCGCCTATGTACCGCAGGATGTTTATCTTTTTAATAAAACCATAAAAGAAAACATTTCCCTTGCCTGTCCCGATGCAAGCGACGAAGAAATTAAACAAGCTGCTAAGGTTGCGATGGCTGACGGCTTCATTAAAAGGTTGGAACAAGGCTACGATACCAATGTCGGTGAGCGGGGTGTTCAGCTCTCAGGCGGAGAAAAACAAAGAATTGCTATAGCGCGTGCCGTCTTAAAAAATTCTCCCATATTACTGATGGATGAAGCCGTTTCCAATTTGGATAGTGAAAGCGAAGCACTCTTCCGGCAAGCCCTAAATAATATCCGCAAAAATAAAACCATAATAACGATTGCACATCGTCCTTCTACAATAAAAGAGGCGGACAGGGTTATAAAAATCGAAAACGGAAAAATAGTTTAAAATTTTAGCCTTGAATTTTATTCGGTTTATGTGTATAATGCTTCGACAAAACATTGCCGGAGCACATAATGAATCAAGATATAGAAACAATCGTA
>CAUTTN010000176.1:0-3560 GCA_963541225.1 uncultured Treponema sp. | reverse complement strand
ATTCGTGCGGAGGGTTTAATACCTGACGTTTTACGTCTACGCTTTGCGTCGTAACGAAGGGTATTAAAGCCGACTGCAACCACCTTATAGAACACACAGCGCGAAACATTGAGTACTGTACCCTACGCTCGCATCGGGTTTGTCGATTTAAGTTTTATAAAGTTTCCAAATATTTTAATGTTTTAATAACAAGTTTATGTTCTTCTGCGTGGACTTCAGCCTCAAATTCTTCACGGGTCATCGATTTTGTAATTTTGACTTCTTGCGTAAAAATTACAGGCCCCGAATCTACGCCCTCATCGGGAACAAAGTGCGTCATAATGCCGCATTTTGATATTTTGCCATTTAAAAATGCCGCATATTGTTCCCCGATTGCATTAGTTCCGGGAAAAGTTCCGGGTAGAGCCGGATGCAGGTTTATAATTCTATCGTTAAAGGAAGATATAAAAGTATTTGTTAAAATACGCATCCAGCCCAAAAGAATAATGTAATCGGGTGCAAATTCGGCAGCCTTTTGCCTAAGATTTTTGTCGTACTCTTCTCTGCAAACATTTTTTTTGTAAGGCAAATAAAGTGTTTGTATGTTTGCTTTTTTTGCCCGCTCAAGGGCAAAAGCCTTTTCCTTATTTGAAATTACAACTTCAATCTTGTAGTTTAATTTGCCTGCAACTATTGCGTCTATTACGGCTTGCAAATTGCTGCCGTTTCCCGAAACCAATACGGCAAGTTTTTTTTTAGGCATAAGTTTTACTTATCCGTTCCTGCCGCAGCAGTGTTTGTATTTTTTGCCCGAACCGCAAGGACAAGGATCGTTACGACCGACTTTAGGCATAACCCTTACAACCTGCACCCCTTCAGGTCGGCTTTTACCCGAAAGAGCCGTATTACCGCCCGCACTAAAAGCTCCCATAGAATTATGTCTTGCGGTTCCCTGCATAACTCTTGCATACCTTTGCTGAGGAGAGTCGTCTTCCGAACTTACCTGAACCAACAATAATTTGGACGCAATTTCCAATCTTATGTCGTCAAGCATGGAATAAAATATATCGAAACCTTCCAACTTGTATTCCGTAAGCGGGTTTTTTTGTCCGTAAGATCGCAAATAAACAGCTTCGCGTAAAGATTCCAAGTTTTCCAAATGGTCAAGCCATTTTTTATCGATGGCTTGAAGATATTGAAAACGGATAAACATATTAAGATGTTCGCTGCCTATTGTTTCTTGTTTTGTTTTTAAATTTTCTTTTAAGTTATTTATTATTCGACCTGTCTTTTCCGCAATATTTTTTTCGATAAGATCAAAATCCTCTTCGGTAAGGCTATAGCCCAGCTTTGTTTTAAAGATATTTTGTAAATTTTTTGAAGCTTCTTCCTTTTGAGATTTTGATGCAGCCTTATATTCTTCGAATTTCTCACTTACAAATTCCGTAATAGTACCGTAAATTCGTTCAATAAGATTTTCATCGCCTAAAATAGCATTTCTTTGGTCGTAAATAAAAGAACGCTGCTCGTTTAAAACATCGTCATACTCCAAAAGGTGTTTACGTATATCGAAGTTGCGGTTTTCTACTTTTGTTTGTGCCTTTTCTATATTTTTGTTAAGCCATGAATGTTCGAGAGGTTCGCCCGAACTCATACCGAGCTTTGACATAAAGTTTTTTAAACTTTCGCCCCCGAAAAGACGCAATAAATCATCGTCCAACGATAGAAAAAATCTTGAACGACCCGGATCGCCTTGTCTTCCTGAACGGCCTCTAAGCTGATTATCTATTCGGCGGCTTTCATGTCTTTCCGTTCCGATTACATAAAGCCCGCCGAGTTCTTTTACTTCGTTATAATCCTTTTGCCATTTTGCATATTCTTCTGCAAAAAGTTTTTCGTAATAATCGGGATTGGGATTATCGCCTGCACGTTTTTTTGCCCGCATTTCGGGATTGCCTCCCAACTTTATATCCGTACCTCGTCCTGCCATATTTGTAGCAATGGTTACGGAACCTTTTGCTCCTGCTTCGGCTATAATTAAGGCTTCCCGTTCATGGTTTTTTGCGTTTAAAACTTCATGCCTTACACCTTTTTTTATAAGAAGTTTAGAAATAAGCTCCGACTTTTCGATAGAAACCGTACCTACAAGAACGGGCTGCCCCCGTTTGTAAGCATCTTGTATCTCGTTACAAAGAGCTTCAAATTTATCTGCTTCATTTAAAAATATTACATCGTTTTCGTCTTTTCGGGCAACCGGAAGATTTGTAGGAATAACAACAACATCAAGATTATAAATTTTGGTAAATTCGGGAGCCTCGGTATCGGCGGTACCTGTCATACCCGAAAGTTTGCCGTACATTCTAAAAAAGTTTTGGAATGTAATTGTTGCCATTGTTCTGTTACGCTGAGCAATTTTAATACGTTCTTTTGCTTCTATGGCTTGATGAAGTCCGTCGGAATAACGCCTTCCTTCCAATACGCGTCCCGTAAATTCGTCTACTATTTGAACCTGCCCGTCTTGCACGACATAATCTACATCGATATGGTATAAAATATGAGCCCTTACCGATTGGGTAAAATAATGAATATATTCAAAATTTTCTTGATCAAAAAGATTACCGTTTTTTATTAACCCGCGTTTTTGCAAAATATCCTGAATATGCAGCATTCCCTTATCGGTAAACGATACTCTTTTACTTTTTTCGTCTATGGTGTAGTCACCGATAACTTCTTCACCTTCAAGCTCGTTGGGATATTCCCCCGTTTGGGGATTTTTTTCGACTTCTTTTAACTGTTCTATAAGCCGGTTTACTTCAAAGTAGTGTTGTGTATCGTCTTCTGCAGCACCGGAAATAATAAGGGGGGTTCTGGCCTCATCAATAAGGATTGAGTCGATTTCGTCAACAATAGCAAAAGAAAAATCTCTTTGAGTTTTTTCTTTTAACGACATTTGCATATTATCGCGTAAATAGTCAAACCCGAATTCGTTATTTGTTCCGTAGGTTATATCGCAATTATATGCAATACGGCGGGCATTATTATCCATATCGGACAAAACAGCCCCGACGCTTACCCCCAAATAAGCATAAACCGGACGCATCCAGCCGGCATCACGCTCTGCAAGATAATCGTTTACGGTTACGATATGAACGCCCTTTCCTGTAAGACTATTCAGATAAGCGGCGGCAACACTCATAAGTGTTTTACCTTCACCGGTTTTCATTTCTACAATTTTGCCGGAATGTAAAACAAGAGAACCCAAAATCTGAACATCATAAGGACGCTCGCCCAATATACGCCTTGCCGCTTCTCTTGCCAGAGCAAAGGCTTCGGGAATAAAATTATCCAAAGATTCGCCTTCCGTAAATCTTTTGCGGAATTCGTTTGTTTTTTCTTTAAATTGTTCTTCAGTAAGCCGTAAAGCCCAAGTTTCTTTTTCGTTTATCTTATGTAAAAGCGGAAGCATTGCTTTTATATCTCTTTCGTGTTTGGAACCGAAAAGGAATTTAATTATAGAATCTACCATAAGCCGTGATTTTAACAAAAAATAAAGAAAAAGTAAATGCGGTATTTATGATAAG
>CAUTTN010000175.1:0-3617 GCA_963541225.1 uncultured Treponema sp. | reverse complement strand
CGGGCTGCAATCAGAAGCCGGCAAACTATAAAAACGACTTTGTACAATACGGTAAAAGTTTAGAATTTTTAGCAGGATAAAAAAGCGGCGAAAATTAAAGCAATCGTTTTTTTATAAAAGTTAAACAAATTTATACTAATTGTTCGTATTGTTATATACTGACCATTAAAACTACAGGATATGTGTAATCAGTATCGGTGAATACGAGGTGGGTGCAGTCGGCTTTAATACCCTTTGTTACGACGCAGAGCATAGCCGGGAAATGGCAGGTATCAAACCCTCCGCACGAATAAAAGACTTCTTTTATTTCCCGTTGACCTTTGCCGTTTTATTTTGTAATATGTACATGATGAATGTGTTTTATATGGGCGAGGAATGTTTAAGGACTGTTTCCGAGCCGGTTGAAAAAATAGATGATGAAATTCTGACATTTATTGATGAAATGTTTAAGATACTTAAAAAAGAGGCCGGGATCGGTCTTGCTGCTCCTCAAGTAGGAAAGAATATCCGTATTTTTATAGTAACCGTCGAGGGACAAAAATACGTTTTTATCAATCCGCAAATACTTGAAACTTCGCAGGAAACTTGCGTAATGGAAGAAGGCTGTTTGAGTATACCCAAAATATATGAACAAGTTACAAGACCCGCATTTATACGCGTCCAATTTTTGGATATTGACGGAAAACGTAGGACGATAGATGCGGATGGTCTTTTGGCAAGAGTTATTCAGCATGAAAATGACCATTTAAACGGACTTCTATTTATCGACAGACTTTCGCCCGAAAAAAAAGAAGATGTTATAAAACGGTTTAATAAGAAGCAAGCTCTAAAAATTAAAAAAAGGCTGCACCGTAAATGAGAATTTTATTTGCAGGAACGCCGGAATGTGCAGTACAGGCATTAAAAGCAATAGCTCTCCGGTTTGAGCTTTGCGGTATTTTGACAAATCCTCCTGCTCCCATAGGAAGATCAAAAAAATTGCAAGACTCCTGCGTTGCAAAAGAAGCCAAACTATTAAAATCACAAGGGTTTATACCCGAAGATATTCCTGTTTTAACACCTGAAAAATTGGATTTATCTTTTAGGCAAGAAGTCATAAAACTAAAACCGGATATTTTGGTTTGTTTTGCTTACGGAAAAATTTTCGGTCCGAAAACAATGGCTCTTTTTAGAATGGGAGGTATAAATGTTCATCCGTCGCTATTGCCCAGATGGCGGGGAGCCTCTCCCGTACCTGCCGCAATTCTTTCCGGTGATAAAAAAACAGGCATTACGATTCAAACAATATCCCCAAAACCGGATTCGGGAGACATTTTAACTCAAACCGAATTTTTACTTGACGGTACGGAAACTTCGGAAAGCCTTTTATCGAAATGTGCGGAACTATGTTGTAAGCCCTTAATCGAAACTCTTCTTTGCATAGAAACAAAATTAAAAGAAGCCGAACCTCAAAACGAAAAAGAAGCGACTTATTGCTCGATAATACAAAAAGATGACGGTCTTATAAACTGGTCGGAATCTGCGGAAATAATTTACAGAAAAATAAGAGCTTTTACACCTTGGCCGGGTTGTTTTTCTTATAAAAACGGAGAAAAAATAAATATAATTTCTGCAAGTTTATATAATAATTTTACTGACGAAATGACAAAAAATAAAAAATTTGGTACAATACTGGGAACGGATAAAAAAGCCGGTATTTTAGTATTGACCGGAAGCGGAGTTTTAGCCGTTTCAGTTTTACAAAGGCAAACAAAAAATAAGCTTTTCTGGAAAGATTTTATAAACGGTCTTCCTGATTTTATAAACGGCAGTTTTGAATCGAAAATTTAAATTATGGACGGGTTAAGTAAATGAGTTTTAGCGATATAGCAGACAGTGTAGAGGGTAACGGAAGAGTAATAATTGTTACATCTTTGATAATGCTTTTATTTGTAATAATGGTTTCTACCGTAGTGTTTTTTATTTCGGTAAAGCCTGCGGAACAGGTTTTGGTACCGAATATTGAAGGAAAAAAACTTGAAGAGGCGATGCTGGAACTGCAAGTAAAACAGCTTTATCCCCGTCTTCAGCTAAGGTTTTCCGATAATGTGGATGACGAAGGGCTGATTTTAGAACAAAATCCTCCTGCCGGTACTATAGTTAAAGCGGGAAAACGGATAAACGTAATAGTCAGCCGCGGCCCCGTAATCGACAGTGTCGGTAATTATGTGGGTAAAACATTGAGCGATGTACAGCAACAATTTGCCTCTATTTTTTCGGCAGGTCATAAAAAACTTATTTCGATAAAAGAACCTGTAATGTATAAATATAGTTCAATTCCTGCAGGAACTATTTTGGAGCAAAACCCAAGTCCCGAAACTAAAATTTCGGAAAATATATTAATCGAATTTATAGTAAGTAAGGGACCGGAAAATGAAATAATTTCTGTTCCCTTACTGAAAGGAAAAAATCTTGCAGAACTTTATTCTGCCATGGAAAAAAACCGGCTTATATTTAAAATTACGGCTTCGCATGAAGCTGCTGCAAGTGAACCCATAGTAACAGAACAAAGTTTGGAAGCCGATTCATCGGTAGAAGCTTTTTCTTCCATAGAGTTAAAATTAAGTTTTCCGGAAAAAACAGGCGATATGGTATATGCAATTTATTCGCCTAAACTTCCAAAATACCCATATCCTGTAAAAACTTCTTTAGATGCCGTTTATCCCGACGGCAAAAAAGAACAGCTTTTACAATTTTTGCATAGCGGAGGGAACTGCGACATTCCCTATGCAGTGCCTGAAGGTACGATCCTTATTTTAACCGTGCTAAACAAACAAGTTCAGACTTTTGAAGTTAAAAGCGAATAGTTTTTAACTTTATACTATAATTTTAGGAGAATAAATATGAATAAAAAAATTAAATTTTTATTTGCAATGCTTTTATGTATTTTTGTTTTTGGATCATGCAAAACCATTCAAAAAGAAGACCCCGATTTTTTAGGCGATTTTCCGCCGGCGGAGCTTGACAAAATTCTTGCAGGAACCGTTAAAAGAACAAAGAACGAAATAAAACCTGCCGAATTCGCTTTTGTGTTTTATCCTAGGACAAATACCGTAAGCATTCATCATAAGTTTTTGGGAGATAATATTTGGATAAATCTTTCGGAAGAAAACAGAAAAGTAGTAATCGATTCTATGAAAAAATACATAGAAGAATATAAAACAAGGACTTTAAGCTCTAAGAACAATAAGAAAAAAGCATATTTCGGTAAAACAAACATAAATGTGTCATGGGGTCTTTTTGGAGCTTCATATACTGCAAAACCTACTTTAAGATGTGAATATCAGCTTATAACTAATAACAGACCTTATTTTATTTTGGGCAATGCGACTGTAAGTAATAACGAGGGGGCCAACTGTCCTGCAATGCGTATGGCGTTTTCTCCGGCTCAATGTGCGGATATAATCGAAATATTGGAACAAAAAAATCTTATCAAAATAGTTGAAGAACTTAAAGCCAAGTTTGAAAAATACGGTTTGGAAGAAACCGATGTAACTTCTACTATCGAAAAGACTGCAAAGGAAAGCAGTGATGACGATGTAGTTAATTACGATTCGGATTTTTAATTAGATTAAATG
>CAUTTN010000174.1:0-3625 GCA_963541225.1 uncultured Treponema sp. | reverse complement strand
TTCTTTGTCTAGTAGGTTTTGAGGAAATATTTAATTTTTTTAATAAAAAAATACTATCGGACATCACGCCCGGATATTATAGGGTAAAGCGGCGCAGGTGTCAAGGCGAAAAAAACGCCTTTTAATCTCTTTTTTTGGTTTATATTATTTTCGAGGGTTTAATCTCCCGACGCGAGCGTCGGGGGATGTTGATTATTTTGCAGCTAAACTTCCCTTTCTAAGGTAAAACAATAAACATTGACTTACTAATACTATTATGCTATAATTTTAAAAGAAAAATGTGTATACAAAATTCCTGTCTATAATTTAGGCGGTCTTGCCTGCACAAGAGGAGAAAATATGTATTTAAACAGTGTTGCAATACGCACGGAAGAATTGGAAAAGTCTATAGAATTTTATGAAAAAATTCTCGGCTTCGATTTTAATTATATGATGTCGGCTGCCCCCGATAAAAAAATTGCCTTTTTGACGGATCCCGAAAGCAAAATGAATTTGGAGCTAATTTGTAACGAAAGAGCAAAACCAAAATCCGGAACAATAATTTCGTTAACTGTGGGTGTGGAACAAATAAGCGAAACGGAAAAATATTTAAAATCCAAAAATGTACGCATAATTGTTCCTCCCAGAACCGTAAAAGACGGTAAAAAGATTCTTACGGCTGTAGACCCGAATGGGGTAGAAATAGACTTTATAGAATTTAAAAAAGAAAAATAACAAATCGGCAGCTTAACCGCAAAGTGTCGGGAAGGAACCTTATTTACTAATAAAGCGGTTTTATTATTTATAACACTATCAGGAGGTATAAATTATGATTAAAACTGTAAAAGACACCAATCTAAAAAATAAACGCATAATAATGCGTGTCGACTTTAATGTACCTATGAAAGACGGAAAAATACAGGATGATACCCGTATAACGGCTGCTCTTCCGACCATAAAATATATCTTGGAGCAATCGCCTAAATCTCTGGTTTTGATGAGCCACTTAGGCGATCCCGATAAAGATTCCAAAAAGGCAAAAGAAAAAGCGGAAAAAGACGGAAAACCTTTCGATATGGAAACCTATTTAAATTCCAAACATAGAATGAAGCCGGTAGCGGAACATCTTTCAAAACTATTGAATATGCCTGTAGATTTTGCTTTTTCATGTATGGGACAAGCCGAAAAAGTAAAGGCTCTGCCTCAAGGTTCTGTTTTAATGTTGGAAAATACCCGTTTCCACAAAGAAGAAACTTCAAAAAATACAGACGAACAGGCTATACTTGCGAAAGAGCTTGCTTCTTATGGCGATATTTTTGTAAATGACGCTTTCGGTACGGCTCATAGAGCTCATGCCTCTACTGCAAAAATTGCCGAATTTGTAGAAGAAAGAATAGGCGGTTTTTTGATGGAAAAAGAAGTTAAATATCTTGAACCGGTATTGAACAATCCCGAAAAACCGATGACCGCAATTATCGGCGGTGCAAAAGTTTCTTCCAAAATAGGTGTTTTGGAAAGCTTTTTAAAAAATGCCTCCAATATAATTATCGGCGGCGGAATGGCTTATACTTTTTTAAAAGTTAAAGGATTTTCTATAGGTAAATCTTTGGTGGAAGAAGATTATCTTGAAACGGCAAAAAGTCTTTTGGAAAATGCTGAAAAAAAAGGCGTAAATATTATTTTGCCGGTAGATCACGTTTGTGCCGAAACTTTTTCACCGGAAGCCTCTCCCGTTTTAGTAGATTCTCAAAACATTCCCGCCAATCTTATGGGTATGGATATAGGGGCAAAAACATTGGAGCTTTATAAAAACGTCATAAATTCTTCTAAAACCATTGTTTGGAATGGACCTGTGGGTGTTTTTGAATTTGAAGCTTTTGCCGAAGGAACGTCAAAAACGGCTTATCTTGTTGCGGAGGCTTCCTTAAACGGGGCTTTAAGCATAGTCGGCGGAGGCGATTCCGTTGCTGCGGTTAATAAATTTAATCTTGCCGAAAAAATGAGTCATGTATCTACCGGAGGCGGTGCTTCACTGGAATTTTTGGAGGGAAAAACTTTGCCTGGAATAGCCTGCCTTGAAGTAAAATAAATCGACACCGCTGCACAGAGCATCGGGGGATTAAACCATCCGCCCGAATAAAAAGCCCTGCCGAGGAAAGCAGGGCTTTTTATTTATCGGGGTATTTCGGGTAAATCGGGACAAAGAATTCTTAGGTTTTCGTAAAACCGGTTTTCTATCTTTATGCCGTTTGATGTCGCGCCGAGTTTTCTGTCTTTTCGTACATTACCGTGAAAATCGCTGCCTGCCGTTACAATTAAATCCAATTCACCGGCTAAATCTTCAAGCCTTTTGCAGTCATTATACCGCGTAGAAGAATTCCACGCTTCAAGTCCCATAAGTCCGTGTGTTTTTAAATCCGAAATTGCATCCGGGAGCTTTGTCCACGAAAGATAAAGCGACATAGGATGAGCCAAAACGGGAATTCCGCCTGCCGATTTTATTGCAAAAACGGCTTCTTCAAAATCCGCATTTTTCTTTTCTTCAAAAAAAGGGCGGTTTTTTCCCAAATACTTATCGAAAGCCTCCTGATTTGTTTTTACGATTTTATGCCTGACCATATAGGCTGCAAAATGAGGTCTTCCGATACAGATGTCGCCCATATTTTCGTCTTTTATAAAGTTTTTTAATTTTTCGTAATTTATATCAAGTCCGCACTTATTCATTTTTTCCGTAATTCTTATATTGCGGTTTATACGTTCGCTTTGTAAATTCTTTATCAAAGAATCCAATGCCGCAGAATTTTTTTTTAAATTTAAACCCAAAAGATGAAATTCGCCCGGCTGCCAATTTACGCTTATTTCTATACCCCGTATAAATATTATATTTTGTTTTTTTGCTTCGGTTTCGGCTTCTTCCAAACCGGCAATAATATCGTGATCGGTTAAAGCAACTGCATCAAGCCCTGTTTTTTTTGCCTCAATAATAAGTTCCGTTGGCGTAAAAGTGCCATCGGAGGCTGTAGAATGAGTGTGTAAGTCTACCATAACAAAGATTATACTAAAAAAAGAAAAAAAGTACTAGGTTTTTATTTGAAAATGTGCTAGAATATTAATGTAGTTTTAATATTGGGGAGGCTCTAATGCCAAAAGCTATGCAGTTTAAGGCAAATTCCGTAATTTATTTCTCAGGCGACTTTGACGAGCGAGTTTTTTTGTTAAATAAAGGAAATATAGCACTTAATTCTATTGATATAATCACAGGTGTACAGGTTACGGAATATATAAAAACGGGGGAGTTTTTCGGTGTTAAATCCGCTTTAGGCAATTATCGCAGAGAAGAAACTGCCATGGTACTGACAGATTCTTCATTATACGTTTTTACAAGTAAAGAATTTGAAGATTTCGCCCAAACAAATACCCGTATTATTTTGCAAATGTTAAAAGTATTTTCGCGTCAGCTTAGAACCATACATAGACAGCTTGCCACATTGCTTGATAGTGCCGAAGAGACAGATGCTGAAGACGGTCTTTTTAATGTAATGAATGCTTTTTATAATTCCAAGCATTTTAAGGCAGCAGGTCAGGTCGGAGAATCTTACAGAAGAATTTATCCGGGCGGAAAATATATTTCGCAAGTAAATCAGCT
>CAUTTN010000173.1:0-3662 GCA_963541225.1 uncultured Treponema sp. | reverse complement strand
AAAAAAAGATTTCCGGACTTCAATCAATAAAGATACAATTAAATATGCAACTACAGAGATTACTCAACAGACAATTTTTTTATATTGCTTTTTTTAAAATTTTATGCGATAATATTTACATGAAAACAGATATTGAAATAGCTAGAGAAGCGAAGCTAAACAAAATCGCTGAAATTGCAAGCGGTTTGGGAATTAAAGATGACGATCTTATCCCATATGGAAAATATATAGCAAAAATACCTTATACACTCATCAATGAGGAAAAAGTAAAAAAGAATAACTTAATTCTTGTTACTGCTATTACACCTACTAAAGCGGGTATAGGTAAAACGACGGTTTCTATCGGTCTTGCTTTAGGTATGAACAAAATAGGTAAAAAAGCCGTAGTTGCTCTTCGAGAACCCTCTTTAGGTCCTTGTTTTGGTATGAAAGGAGGTGCTGCAGGAGGCGGTTATGCTCAGGTTCTGCCTATGGAAGATATTAATCTTCATTTTACGGGCGACTTCCATGCAATAACTTCCGCTCATAACATGATCACAGCCCTATTCGACAATTACATTTTCCGCAATCAAGGTACACCCAAAGCCGTAAAAAAATGTATTTGGAAAAGGGTTTTGGACGTAAATGACCGAAGTTTAAGGCAGGTTATAACAGGTCTTGGCGACGGCAACGGGGTCGTAATGGAATCAGGCTTTGATATTACACCGGCTTCAGAAATTATGGCGGTTTTCTGTCTTGCAAAGGATATCGAAGATTTACGCCGTAGAATTGAACAGATAATTCTCGGTTACGATGCCGAAAATAAACCGATTACCGTTAAGGATTTGGGAATAGCAGGTTCTATCGTCGTACTTTTAAAGAATGCTATAAATCCTAACCTTGTACAAACAATCGAAAATACTCCGGCATTTATTCACGGCGGACCTTTTGCAAATATTGCTCACGGCTGTAACTCCGTCATAGCAACCAAAACGGCTCTTACTTTCGGAGAATATGTAATTACGGAAGCCGGCTTTGCAGCAGATCTTGGTGCCGAAAAATTCTTTGATATCAAATGCCGAAAAGCAGGTTTAAACCCGAAACTTACGGTAATTGCCGCTACAACAGGCGGTCTAAAAATGCACGGAGATGTTCCCGAAAAAGAAATTTCCAAACCGAATGCAGAAGCTCTAAAAAAAGGTTTGGCAAACCTCGATAAACACATCGAAAATATGAAAAAATTCGGGCAAACCGTAATTGTTGCATTAAACCGCTATGGTTATGACCAAGATTCGGAACTTGATCTTGTTAAAAAGCATTGTGAAGCCCAAGGTGTAGGTTTTGCCGTAAATAATGCCTTTGTAGAAGGCGGAAAAGGAGCAACCGAACTTGCCGAGCTTGTGGTAAAAACTATTGCCGAAAATCCTTCCAAACCATTAAAATTCGTTTATGAAGACAATGACGGCATTAAAACAAAAATTGAAAAAATCTGTAAAGAGATTTACGGTGCACGCGAAGTAACATATTCCGGTAATGCCGAAAAAATAATCAAAAAAATCGAAGAAGACGGATTTAAAAACTATCCTGTTTGTGTTGCAAAAACACAATATTCTTTTTCTGCCGATCCTAAACTTTATGGTGTACCCAAAGATTTTGAAGTCAATGTCCGCGATATAGTTTTAAACTCAGGCTCCGAAATGGTAGTTGCAATTATGGGAGATATGATGAGAATGCCGGGTCTTCCCAAAGAACCTCAAGCAGTACACATAGATCTCATAAATGGAAATATTGAAGGTTTATCGTAAAAATTTGACTTTCCTATTATATTTAGTTATTTTAAGTTCCTGGAGTTAACATATAGTTTGCTCCGGGAACATTAAATTTGTATACTAGGAGTAAAAATGAAAAAACTAATACGATTTATAATTGGATTGACAATTCTTTCTTTAGCTTTTACGGCTTGTGGAACGACTCCCACTCCTCAATCCGAACCTAAACCGACACCTGTAGTACAGGAAACGCCTCCCGAAAAACCGATAGAGGAAGAAAAGCCCGTACCTGTTGCCGAAAAAATCCCGGAACCGGTAAAAGAGCAGCCCGCAGAAGTACCCGTAAAAAAATATATAGTTGCCGCAGGGGATACTTTATCCGGAATTGCACTTAAATTCTATGGAACAAGAGAAAAGGCTTATTATTTTCCCATAATAATGGTAATGAACCCCGGAAAAGTAAAACATCCCGATAAACTTACGCCTAAAATGGTACTGTTAATTCCTGATTATGATATTTTTATGCAGCATTCGCCTTCAAAAGTAAAGGCAAAACCTGAATTTGAAAAATGTATAAGGATATATACATCCGAAAAAAGATATGGAGTTATAAAATCCCTTAAAAAGCGGATAAAAGAATTCCAATAAAAAAAAGGCTGTCTTTTATGGGACAGCCTTTTTTGTTTAAGTCAATTTAAGCTACACCTGCTGCAGATTCGGCAAGCTCGCTTATATAACCCGTACGTACACATAAATCAAAAAGGTCTTTTTCGATAAAATCTTCGCTTACTTTTTGATAACCTTCTTTATCCATGCAAATACGGATAATAAAACCGGTATCTGTTTCTTGTAAAATTGTGCAATACGAAGTATCGCCTTGGGTACTCTTTATAGAATATAATTTCATTGATTGCCCTCCGTTGATTATATTTTCGGTATAAAAAAAAATAGCTTTAGGGAACAAAAATAGATATTTAGATAGTAATAGATTTTATTAATATTCGGATAAAAGCCTGTTTAGATATTACATAATTTATATATTATGTCCATATCGGTATTTTCATATATTAGTTTTGCAAGTTTATCCAATTCGGCTTCCATTTCCTCTTTTGTCTGAGGGTTGGTGTTACATTTTTTTTCTATATCCATAAGACTGTCTTCATCTATAAGTTCTAATTTTTGATATGGAATTGTTCCAATTACCGGAATATTTACAAGTTCCTCTATCATTTTAATTCCGGGCATTAAAAGGCTTTTATCGCCGCGGAATTTATTTATTATAAGCCCCTTTATCCTTTGCCGGTCTTTTTCGGGTAGAAGCATTACCGTGCCGTAAAGTTGAGCAAAAACTCCGCCTCTGTCAATGTCGGCAATTAAAAGCACCGGAGCGTTTGCCATTTCTGCCATACCCATATTGACAATATCATTTTGATTAAGATTTATTTCTGCAGGACTCCCGGCACCCTCAATTACCACTATGTCGTTTGTTTCTTCCAATTCTTTAAAAGTTTGTAAGATCATGGGTTTACATGATAGTTTGAATTCAAAATAAGATCGGGCATCCATTTCGGCTTTTTCTTCTCCCAATATTATAACTTTAGAGCCGCAATCCGTTTTGGGTATTAGCAAAATCGGATTCATTTTTTCTGAGGGCTTTATACCCGCAGCCGCCGCTTGAAGAGCTTGAGCCGTGCTTATTTTTTTTCCGCTTTCCGTAATAAAAAAACGCGAAGACATATTTTGCGATTTAAAAGGAACGGTTTTTAAGCCTTTATTTTTAAATATACGGCAAAGACCCGTGCAAAAGGTTGATTTCCCTGCGGAAGATGTTGTGCCTTGAATCATTATAACGGACATAGCGTTATTTTAATTGAATTTTTGTTTTTATTCAATCCGAAATTATGGTTATGTCAG
>CAUTTN010000172.1:0-3695 GCA_963541225.1 uncultured Treponema sp. | reverse complement strand
CGTCGGGGTTGTTGATTGCTGCCTTTGTTTTTCTTATAAAAGGTCAATCCGTTAACTTTCTTTTAAATTTTATATTCAGAAAAAAAATCTTTTTCGGTACAGCCCGTAAAAAAAGCATTTAATGATGAAACTAAATTTTCACCGGTTTTATTATTTTCCGGTATATTAAAAAAATCAATATATTTATCTTTGTTTGTAAAAACAAAAGAATCAACTTCCGGAGTTTGTCCTTTTTCGATTAAACTTTTGTTGTGTTTGCTTAATTGATTACTTAATTCTACTGTAGTCATCTTCGGTTTAAAAAGGAATACTATAGAAATTTTTTCCTTAGTCTTTCCGGCACTTACAAAAATGGGCATTAAATAATGTATATCCGGATTAAAATGAATACCTAGTTCTTCCTCTATCTCATCTTTCATACATGCCGAATAATCGATTGATTTTTCGGTAATATAATTTTCATCTAACCCTCCGCCTATAAATTGAAAACGACCCGGATCAAAACTAAGTTGTCCCGTTTTCTCAAACGCAATAAAATTATCGGTAGTTTCAATTAATGAAGATACATATAGAATACGGGGATATAAACATTTAGGTAAAAGCCCCATTTCGGAAGTAATAAAATGAGCATAATCTGTTTTTGCAAATTCAAGTTTTATTTTTTTACCGCATTGTGTAATTTTATTAAGTGAAATTACGGTACCGTTAAAAAGATTAGCATTTTTATTAATAAGAATATTCCAATTATCTGTTATTATTTTTTTAGTATTTTCGGAAAGCCGAACCGTTTTACCGGTATAAATAAATTCAAACGAATGATTCCATTCATATATTAGTGATTGTTCCGGATTTAATTTTATTTTATTGGTCATCTTTTTTCCTTTATAATTTATCATTTTTAATTGTGTAATCAAAAACCTGTACGCCCGCTAAAACTTCTTGCAAGTGTAAGTCTGTCGGCATATTCCAAATCACCGCCTACAGGAAGCCCCGAAGCAAGTCTTGTTATCTTTACAGGCAAATCCTGTAATATCTTTTGAATATAAAGTGCAGTCGTATCGCCTTCAATAGTCGGGTTTGTTGCAAGTATAACTTCTCCTACATTCCCATCATGAATTCTTTTTACAAGTTCCGCAATTTTTAAGTTATCGGGTCCGACACCTTCAAGCGGAGCTATCAAAGCCCCAAGCACATGGAAAAGTCCTCTGTATTCGGGAACCGAAGCTATTATGTTTACGTCTTGAGGAAAACCTACTACACAGATGACCGACTTATCTCTGGTTTCATCCGCACAAATAGAACATATTTCGTCTTCGGTAAAAGAACCGCATATTTTGCAGGGACGTATTTTTTCGTGCAAAACGGAAATAGAAGCAGCCAATAGTTTTGCTTCGGAAGGCTGTTGTTTTAATAAATGATATGCAATCCGTGCCGCACTTTTATTCCCTATTCCCGGAAGACGCGAAAAACATTCTATTACATCATCAAGAGCATTCATTATAGAGGAAGTCCTGCAGCAAGCGGTCCTAGTTTAGACTGTATAAGTTCTTTTAATTTTGCGACGGCATCATTGTGGGCAGCTCTGATTAAATCCTGAAGCATTGGTACATCTCTGTTATCTACTGCAATAGGATCTAGTGTTATAGCCTCGATTTCAAACGAGCCTTTAAGACGTATCTTAACCAACCCGCCGCCGGAAGCACCTTCGACAAATTCGTTATCCAAATCGGCTTTCATCGACGAAATTTTCTCTTGAAGTTCTTTAGCATTTTTCATTATATCGAAAGGATTCATTTTCACTCCTAATTTACATAATTTCCATAAACGGAATTAAGGCAAGGTTCATGGCATTTTGCAAAACAATTTTTGCGGCTCTTGCCAATTCCGTTCGGCTAAAACTTAAATCGGCATGTTCTGAGAACAAAATAGGGCAATCTCTGTAAAACCTGCTAAAAGCTTTTGAAACTTCATACAGATACGACATTAAAATACTTGGGTCTTTTCTATCGGCTGCTCTTTCTACCTGCACCGGAAAATCTTCCAAGGTTTTAAGCAAAGCCCATTCCGATTCATGCGTTAAAAGTTCCGGTTTTAAAGTTCCGTCTTTGATCTGATCTTTCGCTTCAGTTTCGGCTTTACGGAGAATAGAGGAAATTCTGGCACCCATATATTGAAGATAAGGACCCGTATTTCCGGTAAAAGATAAAGATTCTTTAGGGTTAAACAGCATATCTTTTTTGGGACTTACTTGTAGTAAAAAATAATGAAGAGCTCCCAAAGCTATTTTTTCGGCAGTTTCTTCTGCATTTCCAACTTCTTTTTCTCTATCGTTTTCTTCTATTTTTTTTAGAGCTTCTGCATGAAGCGAATCTATTAAATCGTCGGCATCTACGACTGTTCCCTCGCGGCTTTTCATTTTACCTTCGGGAAGATTTACCATTCCGTAAGACAGATGATATAAATTGTTTGCCCATTCAAAGCCTAATTGTTTTAAGATATAAAACAAAACTTTAAAATGATAATCCTGTTCGCTGCCTACAACATAGATCATTTGGTTAAAAGCCCAATCCGAGTAACGGGATATTGCCGTGCCTATATCCTGCGTAATATAAACGGAACTTCCATCACCCCGCAAGACTATTTTTTTATCCAGATTTATGGGAGAAAGGTCTATCCAAACGGAACCGTCTTCCTCTTTGTAGAAAACTCCTTTTTTTAAGCCTTCCGCAACAAGGTCTTTACCTAAAAGATATGTTTCGTGTTCAAAATAAATTTTATCGAAAGAAATACCGGTTCTGTCATAGGTTTGTTTGATTCCGTCTAAAGCCCAACCGTTCATTTTTTCCCATAAATCGATAAGTTCTTTATTATCTCCTTTTTCCCAATCGAGGAGCATTTGTCTGGCTTCGGCTTCTGCCTTTTCGGTATTGTCTTTGCTGTAATTATAAAATGCTACATACATATCGCCTACAAACCTGTCGGATTTGATGCCTTTTTTTTGAGGCGTTTCTCCATTCCCGAATTTTTGATAAGCCAGCATAGATTTACATATATGAACACCTCTGTCATTTACAATATTTACTTTAAAAACATCTGCTCCGCAAAATTTTAATATACGGGAAATACTTTCTCCTAAAGCATCATTACGTAAATGACCTAAGTGTAAAGGTTTGTTTGTATTGGGGCTTGAAAATTCTATCATAATTTTTTTACCCGAAAAAGTTGTTGTTTTACCGTAATTTTCTTTTTCGTGTAATATTTTATTTAATACATTCCCCGATAGATCACTTTTGGATAAGAATATATTCAGATAAGGTCCCATCGCCTGAGCTTTACCGAATCTTTGAAGTTCGGTATTTTGTTTAAGTTTTTCGCAAAGTTCTTCGGCTATTTTAACGGGAGCTTTTTTTAAATTTTTCGCAAACGTAAAAAGAGGAAATGCTATATCGCCCATTGTAGGGTTCGGAGGAACTTCCATATTTATTTTTTCGATTTCGATATCCGCACATTCGGCAGGTTTTATTTTATTTAAATTTTCCGCAATTATTTTTTGCCATTTAATTCTTATATCGTCCATAGGATAGGCATTCTAACACAAAGGCATAGTTTTTTCAATATGATAAAATTTTGAACAATATGCAAATATAAATTGTAATGAGTAGTCTAAAGAAAATATAAGACATACTTAACCAGAT
>CAUTTN010000171.1:0-3705 GCA_963541225.1 uncultured Treponema sp. | reverse complement strand
ATAAGGCATTCGAAAAACTCAAACATAGATTTTTTCGAATACCCGTAGACATTCTCTTGTATTTTACCACAAAATATAAGAAGGCTCAAGATGTTTGTAATTTACCAATAACTTATTATACTCTTTCGACAAACGGTACCAATTTATTTGCACATAGAGATTCAACACACCCTATACTCTTACATTGAAGTTATCGATTATATGACAAAACTCATTTAAGCAGTGCAATTCGTACCGCTTAAAACAAGTCAGATTTAAACTTTAAATTTTTCTATTTCTACGGCAAGACTTTTAATGCTTAATTTATTTTTTTCGGTAAAGCTGTTTACATCAGAAATGGAATTGTTTATCTGCATAAAGCCGTAGGATATTTCTTCCATACGTGCTTGAACACTTTTAGTTAGCGAATCGAGTATTTTTGTTTCTTTTATAACCTTTTCGCTTCCGTCCAGCATATCGTCCGAACCGGCTTTTACTTCTGCCGTTACCTCATTTATTTGATGCATGGAAACAAGAACTTCGTTTCCTGCTTTGGATTGTTCCGTCATTGCAGTACTTACCATTAAAGCAGAATCTTTTACCTCGTTCGCATGAATGGAAATTGCAGAAAATTTTTCTACCGCAAGAGATGCGGCTTTTGCAAGCATTTCAATTTCCGCCGTTATCTTGTTTAGCGTTGTACTTATTGTTTTACCCTGACTGCTTGATTCTTCTGCCAGCTTTCTTATTTCATCGGCTACAACGGCAAACCCCTTCCCCGAATCTCCTGCATGAGCAGCTTCTATAGCTGCATTCATTGCAAGAAGGTTTGTTTGCGAAGCTATGTTTTCTATTACATTTGAAGCCTCTATAAGTCCGCCCGATTGTTCTGCAATTTTTTGCGAAATTGAGTTGGCTTCTATCAGGCTGTTTTTTCCGTCAATTGTCGCAACAGAAAGACTTGTTATGGCTTCGTCTGCTTTTTTTACGCTTTGTGTTACGGTATTAATATTTGCAACCATTTCTTCTATGGCAGAAGATGAGTGCGAAACACTGGAAACCTGTACAGAAATTGACGAATTTAATTTCTGTATCGAATTGATTATCGATTCTATCGTTTTTGCGGTTTCACTGACGCTTGAAGCCTGAGAATTTGTCTCCGTTTGAAGCTGATCAATTCCACCTGCAATATCGGCAACGGCTTCCTTTGCTTTTTGCATTTCTAAAAAAAGATTTTCCCCCACCAGCTTCATATCGTCCGTATCGGTTCTGATTTGTTTGAACAATTTACGCATTGTTGATGCCGTTTGATTTAAATAAACTATTATTTTTCCTATCTCATCTTTTCGAGGTATAAGATGTATAGTAAAATCGCCTTGTGAAAGAGCTTTAAACGGGAGTTCCATATAAAGTATACGTTTAGCTAATTTTCCTATTCCCAGTACTACTGCAATTACAACAGCGATAAGCATTAAAAGAGTTACAAATATAGAATCTCTTGCAATACGCCAGGAACTTGGAAGAAAATCATCTACGGGAGCTATAAAAATCATCTTATACGGTAAACCTTTTGCCGCTTGTTTTTCTGCATAGACCATTTTTCCCGATGTTTTATCCTGCCATGTTTTAATAAAATTAAAACCTTTAACGGGCTGCATCGAGGAGGAAATGTAAGAATTTACAGACTTCCCAAAACCGTCATTATTTGACGACATAATGATATTTTCATTTTGATCAATAAGAAATAAAAGCGAATTCTTGCTGGGAATAACATCTTTCATTTTTTGCGTTGAGGCTTCCAAATCCAATCCGATACCTGCAATACCTCTCAACTTATGGTCTTTATCTATTACTTGCGAATTTATCCATAAAGCGGTCAATCCCGTTTCTTTATTCTGATTTATAAAAAATGTTGTTTTGTCTTTTAACTTTAGAGTTGTAAAGAACCAACTATCGGAAGTATTTGCAGAATTTAAAATTCCTGTTTTGATGTTTTTGGAAGCATCCGATTGATAATTTTTTAAAGATTGCAGACTTGCAACAAAAACAGACACAACACCTTCTTGGTAAGCAAGATTTTTAAATTTTTGAATTACCGAATCTTTTAAACTGCCTTCAGGTTCCGAATTTGAAATCCAGTCAATAAGTTCTGTATCTTCAGTCCAGCTTTTGACTTGAAAAAGACCTCTCGCAAAATCTGCTTCAAGTTCTATCGTAGCAGAATCAAGAAGACCTTTTGCCGTCGAATAAAACTGGTTTTCAAATTCTTTTTTAATAGATATGATAGTAAAGGTAATGGTTAAAAAAACGGTAAATATAACCGTACCCATCATAAAAAAAGTTAATTTAGAACGTATAGTCATTAAACTCACCTATATTTATATTTTATTTATACACAAAATTATAGTACGGTAATCTTTTATTAACACGGCAAAACTATGCCGGTATTGTTAACGAAGAAACAACCATAACTTTACAAATATTTTATCTATTTTCTCTAAAATTGTCAAGGCTTAATACGCAACAATATTAAAACGTAATGAAAATATGTTTTTATACTTATGAGCAGGATTTACTTTAAAACGGAATCGACTAAAGCCTTAAATTCCTTATTTTTGGGCAGAACTTTTTCGGAATTGCGTATTACAAAAATACCGTCTTCATTTACAATCGTATTATCGGCTTCGGCAGGTAAAAGATCGGAAACATCATTATCATCGACTTTTTCCAGTTTTTCTACGGCTACATTTTCAGGATATTTTCCCCAAAAGTCTTTAAAATTAAACGAGTCATCTTCCATGTACGAAACTTCTTCAACAGCAGAATCTGAAGATTTATCTATATAGCTTTCGGAATTTTCCAACTCCGAAAAATCAAGACCGGAAACCGTAAACCCCATATCATCAAACATCTTCATAGGATCTTCAAATACGTCGGCTTCATCTTCAAAAGAGTCTATAAACTGTTTATTATTCAATGCTTCAATATCCGCAACAGATTCAAACTCCGAAATGGCAAGATTAAAACTATTTATTTGAGGTTTAGGTTCAGGCTCTGAATCTTCTTCGATTAACTCAGCCTCTTCAACCGGAACCGGTTCATCGTCGAGGAACTCAAGTTCTTCGGCTTCATCTATCATAGAATCAAGAGTTTCAATCTCAAAATCTTTGTTTGTTTTTTCTTTAGTTCCGGATAAAGTTTCTTTATCGTTTGCTGAAACGGGTACTTCAACATTATCTATAAAACTGTCTAAGTCATCTATCGGAGAGGTTTCCTGTACCGTTTTTTTGCCGTCCAGCTCGGCAGCTTTTGCTTCGGCAGCATATCTAAGCCCTCTTCTCTTTTTTGGCTGTTCCGAAACTTCTTTCCGTGAAGAAAGATTTTTTTCGGTTTTATCTATACTGTCGGTTGAATCTAAAGTTTTTTCTTCTTCCGCAAAACTTGTTTCACTGGAAATCGGCACTTCTATTTTTCCGGTGGTGTCTTCAGCCAAAACGGAAATAGGTTCCAAACCGTCTTCGTGTATTTCTGCTTCTTTTAAAGAATCTGTTCCGGTTATTTCTTCAACTGCTTCCACCTCTTCTAAAAGCTCAGGTGTTTCGCTATCCCTTATTTCCTCTAAAGACTCAGCCTCTCCAACCTCATCAAGAGCTTGCACTTCTTCAATAGGCTCAATTTCTTCTACCGGTTCTATGTCTTCGGCTAAATCGGAATCGGTAAGCTCTT
>CAUTTN010000170.1:0-3718 GCA_963541225.1 uncultured Treponema sp. | reverse complement strand
TTTGCATATTGTTTGTTATGCGCGAAATTGCCGGTTCGGTAATAAAGTTTTTACCATGCGAAGCTGCTTTAAACCATTCTCTATCGCTTACGGACATAAGAAGACCGGTTCCATCATAACGATTGCCCTGCATATCGCAGATACCGAAATAGTCTATCTTTTTGTTGCGTTCTGCTTCTTTTATAAGGAGCTCGGCTTTTTCGGTTAAAGTCATCGAATTATCGCGTAAAAACGGCATGCGTGCCAAACCTTCAATAAATTGAACAACGGAAGATACTCTTCCGTCGATAACTTCCGCTATGTCGGTCGCTTTATCGGTTAGGTGAACTTCCACTTTTTCAAGCACGGCTTTACGAGCATTTCTTATCGTAATCAGGGCAGCAATTACAAGTGCAAATGTAATTAAAAAGCCGAAAATTAGAACCAGTTTTTTTCGCAGCGAAAACCGCTTTTTACCCGTTTTCGCAATCTGGTTTTTCTCATTATTTTCCTTAGAGAAAATTCTACCGTTCTTTGTCATTTTAAGACTCCTTGTAACATAGGAAACCTCGAAAAACTTTTCGTTTTTCGAGGTTTCCCTTAAATTCGTGACGTTTTTTATATTTACATTTCAGCCGTTTCTAATATACTTAATTTTAACTAATTTAGTCCACTGTTTTTTACGATTATCTTTATACTTTGAATTTAGAAACCTCATTGGATAAATTTTCAATACTCGCCTTATTTTTCTGTGTAATATCGCTTATATCTGCAACGGCAGCGGTAATTTGATCGGCACCCGAAGCTATTTCGTTCATGCTGTCGGAGGTTTCGCGCGTTATGTCGGCAAGTTTTTGCATTTCCTGCTCAATTTGGGAGCCGCCTGCAAGCATTTCGGCGGAACCTGCCTTAATTTCGCTTGTTACACCGTTTATTCTTTTAATGGCATCAAGTACCTGTCTTCCGTTTTCTTCCTGTTCGCGCATCACTTCCAAAATAGAATCTTCTTTTTCGGATATTTTACTTACCAGCTCGTATACATCTATAAACGTCTTTTCCGCCCGAGAACCGGCTTCGGTAATGTTGCGAATAATTTCCGTCGTTTCTTTTATAACCGCCGCAATTTGCTTTCCTTGCAAATTTGAGCCTTCGGCAAGTTTTCTAATTTCGTCGGCGACAACCGCAAAGCCTTTACCGGATTCGCCTGCATGGGCTGCCTCTATTGCGGCATTCATTGCCAAAAGGTTGGTCTGGCTTGCAATATTTTGAATGATTTGGCTCGCTTCAAGAAGGGACTCGGACCTTTCGGCGATTTGCTTTACAATTTCATTTGCCGTTCTAGCCCCGTCTTTACCGACCTTGGTTTGTCCGTACACCGTTTTAATAAGTTCGTTATTTTCATCAAGCGTTTTTCCGATTTGAACGGTGTTCTCAGCCATGTGAGTAATAACCTCAGAAGATTCGCTGATGTTTTCGGCTTGCATCTCGATACCGGAAATGAGCCGGCTCAGCCGTCCGTTAATTTCTTCCACTGTCGCAACGGTTTCTGTAACGCCGGCAGCCTGAGACAGAGCTTTTTCTTTTACGCCTTTAACACTTCCTCCTATCTGTTTAATTGCCGCAGCCGTTTCTTCCGTACTACTCGACAATCGGGAACCGATCGAGTTCATTTTATCTGCCTCATCTTTTAAAGTGAGTATCATTGTCTGATTGTTTTTGATTGCCGTATTGAGATTCATCAGGATGCGTCCTATTTCATCATTTCGTTTTATCTCTACCCTGTCGGTAAGGTCGCCTTCGGCAATTTTGCCGAAAACGGTTTCGAGCCGTCTAAAGTAGCGTTTAAGAGCACCTGTAAAAACAAAAGTCAATGCAAAATACAGGACGAACATAAAAAGTCCTATAAGAACCATATTTTTCAAAAGCGTATAAAAAAGTGAAAGTATTTCGTTTTGTTCTATTAAAACTGCAACTTTCCAATCAAGCTCGGAAAGCGAAAAGACCGAGATTTTCCACATCTTTCCGTCAAGCATAACAAAAACAGAACCTTCTTTTATTTTGTCTATTTCGGCAAATGCGGAAATGCCGGTTTCTTTTAATGTTTTTATAATGTAGTCCGAATGTTTCGGGTCGGCTAAAATCATCCCGTTATTTTGCATAAGCATACAATAACCGGAAGAGCCTATACGGACTCCGCTTATAAACGAAGTCAAGTCCGTAAGGTTTATATCGATTCCTATAACACCGATAAATTCGCCAACACCATTTTTTACGCTTTGTGCAATTGTAAAAACGATGGTGCCGTCTATAGATGTATACGCTTCCGTTATTACAGGTTTTCCGTTTGCTGCTGCGGCGTTTTTGTACCAACCCCGTTCACGCGGGTCAAAACCCTTCGAAACTTGTTTATCTTTCAGCCCTATGAAGCCGCCCCATTTTGTACCCATATATATTTCTGTAAAGTCCGTATAATTCGCTTTTATAAGGTTAAATTCCGAAACAATATCCTGTTCTATTTTTCCGCTATGCGATACTTCCTGAGCCTTTACAATATAACTGTAAAGTGTTTCATCGGCATTTTTGACGACCGGATTTTCCGTAAGTATAGCGACGGCATTTTTTCCGTTCCGGATAAAAAGGTTTATGGACTTTTCAATATTGGAAAATTGCTGCGAGGTAAATTCATCAAACAGGGTGATGTTCTGTTTGTATAATTGAAAGCCTACAACTGCACAAATAACTGCTACTATTGAAATAATTGTTATCGTAACTGCACGCAAAAGGCGTACCGTAATGGATGTTGCTTTTTTTCCCATAACTCCATCTTTATTTTTCCGTAAAGAAGACTGTATAACTTTTTCTTTCATTTTGTCAAATCCTTTTTTCTATTATGTAGAATACATTAATTATATCAATATTTTTATTTTTCGACAAGCCCCTTGAGGCGATAGTAAAAAGACTTTTGAAAATAGGCATAAATTACAATCGATTTAATTTATAACCGATAATGCGTAATTCAATTACTAATTTAGAACGGACACGGAGGTCGCAATGTTGCGACGGATTAATCCCGCACAGGATGTGCGGCAAAACTTTATTTGCCGGAGTTTGCCGAAAGGCAAACTCCGAGCTATAAATCGAGCAGGACGCTCGATTTATAGCTATTACACCTTAAACTTTCCCACCTCTGTCGAAAGATTTTCAATACTTTGCTTATTCTTTTGGCTTATTTCGTTTACTTCCTGCATGGCATTGGTAATCTGTACCGCACCCGATGCCATCTCGTTCATACTGTCGGTGATGATACGGGTCAAACTATCCAGTTTTTGCATTTCCTGAGCAACGTTTTCGCCGCCGCGAAGCATGTCGGCGGAACCGTCGTTTACCTGATTGGTTACCATGTTTATGTCGCGAATGGCAGTCAAGACCTCGCGGCTTCCGTTTTCCTGCTCACGCATAGCGTCCATCAGCTGCTGACTCATGTTTTTGACTTGTTCCGAAAGAGCGAAAATAGCATTAAACTTTTCTTCTGCGGTTTTTGCGGAAGCGGAAAGGGCTTCAATCTCACCTGAAAGCACTTTGAGTGTTTCGGTAATGGTTTTGCCTTGCGTAGAAGATTCTTCGGCAAGTTTGCGGATTTCGTCGGCAACGACCGCAAAGCCCTTACCTGCCTCGCCCGCATGCGCAGCTTCGATTGCGGCATTCATTGCCAAGAGGTTTGTCTGTGAGGCGATGTGCT
>CAUTTN010000169.1:0-3721 GCA_963541225.1 uncultured Treponema sp. | reverse complement strand
CTACGCACGGATAAAAAAAACACGGGTTTATAAAAACCCGTGTTTTTTTGTTGCCAAGTTCTTTCCGTTTTAGCTTTGCAGTTTTGTCATTTTATAAGCCGCTTCTTGAGCATGTTTTATTGAAGGTACAGATTCTGCCATTTTATAATATAAATCTACTGCCTGATTTTTATTTCCTGTTAATACAAGAATATCGGCAAGATTTATAATTGCCTGCCAAAAATTTTGACTGTCAGCCCAAGTAAGTATCTCTTGTTTTCGCTGAAGCCGATGGAAAAGATCTTGCAAATTTGTATAACTGTAATTAAAATCCGTTTTTGAGAGAGCTTCATCCAAATTCGTTATAACTATATTTGCCGCAAGGGCTGCAACCGTTGTGGCTCTGCGGTAATTATTTGCCTCAATGTAAATGTTTGTCAAATCCATATAGGCTTTTAATGCTATGGGATTATGATGACGGTAAAGCAAAAGAAATTTTTCTACCGTATTTTCGGATGTAATTGTACGTACCATAGCCTGCAAAGTAAGGCTTTCCAAATTTGTTGTACCGTAAACAGGATCTTCCGTTAATATAAGCAAAAGATATTTTTCGCGTTCATCATATTGATGTAAAAGATATGAGGTATCGGCTAAAGCATATATTATTTTAAATTTCATATCGGGGATTTCCAAAAGCATTCTGTAATCCCATGCAGTTTTATAATAATATAAGGCTTGTGTATATTCTCCCTCTGCACTATAAATTAGCCCCGTAAGATAATCGCTTTCAGGAAGAGCCTCTTTTTTTTCAAGCCAGCTCATCAATCTTGAAATAGAGTCTTCAAAAAAAACCGGAGGATGAGTTAAAAATATTTCGTCCATTATTTTGCATGCATCATAATCTTCTCTTTTTTGCAAAACCTCATATACGTCCAAAATTTTATCGCCCGCATTTTTGACTTGTCGGGATTTTAAGGCATTAAACATATATTTATATTTTTGCCGAATTTGTTCTTTGTGAATTTCACGTGCTTTGTTTGTATAGCCCATAGCTTCTCCAAATTCGCCCTCTTCTATCTTAATTTTTCCCATCTCCAAAAGATGCCATGTCTTAGGAAGTTCGGTACTTGTTTCCGAAATTGCCAAAGTGCAAAAAACAAAAATGTTTATAAAAATAAAACTTGCAATTTTAAAATAATTTTTCATAAACTATTTAACTCCTCTGCAAAGACTGTATCGATTTTTTCGATTTTTTCTTTTTCATTCATATTTTTTAAATTTATCCTTTGTGTAATTTCTCCATGTTTGAAGATAATAACAAAATCTCCGCTTCCCGTAATTCCGATATCCGCATGTTTTCCTTCGCCCGGTCCATTTACGGCACAGCCCATCACGGCAATAGCTATATCTTTTTTTTCGGCAAAGAGTTTTGTTTGCCATCTTTTAACAAAACCATGAACATCAAAGCCTTTGCGTCCGCATCTGGGGCAAGATACAATCCTTACACCGCCGGCTCTTTTTCCGCATTCCGTAAGTATCTCTCTTCCTGCGATTACCTCGTTTTCACATGAATCCGAAAGGCTCACTCTTATTGTACTTCCGATACCGCAGTTTAAAAGACCGGAAAAAGCAAGCGTACTTTTTACTATACCGGAAATAAGAGGTCCTGCTTCGGTAACCCCCAAATGCAAAGGATTATCGAATTTTGAAGCGAATAATTCATTTGCAAAAACAGTTTCGGCAACAGTAGAGGCTTTCATTGAGACAACTGCATCTTCAAAATTTAAACAATCAAATAATTCGAGTTCCCGCTCTGCGGCTTTTACTAAAGCAGAACTTCTAAATTTTATGTCCGAATTGTTTTCTTTTATATTATTTCCGGTTTTAGGTTTTAAGTCTTGAGGAAGAGAGCCTGAATTTACTCCTATTCTGATTGCGGTTCCCGTATCGGCGGCTTTTTTTATAACGGCTTCGGTTTTTTCTTTTGAACCTATATTACCCGGATTTATTCTTATTTTTGCGGCATATCCGTCCATGCACTTTAGAGCAAGTTTATAATCGAAATGAATATCGGCAACCAAAGGCATGTTTGTCATCTTTGTAAGTTTTACAAATTGTTCTGCCGACTCCATATCGGGAACTGCAAAACGCACAATATCGCAGCCTAATTGTTCCAATTCCGTTAAACTTTTTGCAATTTTATCAAGGTTGCCGCCGATTAAAGGTTCTTTCCACATCGTTTGCAGTAAAACCTGTGATTTCCCTCCTAAGATGAGTTTTTTTACCTGTCCTTTTCCGCCTATCTTTATTTTACGCGGTGTTCTT
This sequence comes from uncultured Treponema sp., assembly GCA_963541225.1. Lineage (GTDB taxonomy): Bacteria > Spirochaetota > Spirochaetia > Treponematales > Treponemataceae > Treponema_B. Next base: position 1,417 of record CAUTTN010000169.1, on the reverse strand, counting down.
ACCGATACCATATCGATTCTATTTTCGGCAAATTATAGTTAAAGCTAAATACTAAAGACATAAAAGTGTTTTTTAAATCTTTGAGCAGAGATTTTTAAAGAAAGCCGAAACATTGCTTCTTTTTAAATAAACCCTGCCTATTGCGGTACTGCCGGTAATTGAGATTAAAGGACTTATAAAAAAATGCAAATTTAAATTGCCGCTTTAAGTCTATATAAAGCCTCTTCTATCACTTTTGTAGGGGCAGCCAGATTAAGACGAGCAAAACCGCTTCCGGCTTTGCCGAAAAAAAGCCCTGATGTCAAAAATAGTCTGGCTTTTTTTTGTAAAAATTCATCCAGTTTTTCGGGCAAAATATTTATGGAATTAAAATCCAGCCACATAAGATATGTACCTTCCAAATCGAAAGTTTTAACTTCAGGTAAATTCTCTGCAAAAAAAGAACGTACCAGTTTTGCATTTTCGGCTATTTTTAAAATGACCTCATCAAGCCATGGCTCACATTCATTGTATGCAATTTCGCTTACCTTAAAATTTAAGCAAGAAAAAACATGAGCAGGAATTTTATCGCATTCGGTTTGAAATTTATCTTTTAATGATTTATTTTTTATAAAAATAGTACTTAAAGGTATTCCGGCAATATTAAAAGTTTTTGCAAGAGAAGTACATATAATACAGTTTTCCGCAAGCTCCGGATTTATAGTTTCTGCAATTATATGTTTATATCCGGGCATAACTAAATCGCAGTGAATTTCATCGGAAACTAAAAGCACTTTATATTTTATACAAAGTTCGGCTATTTTTTCCAATTCCTGTTTTGTCCAAACTCTTCCCACAGGATTATGAGGACTGCAAAATAAAAATAATTTAGGTTTTTCTTCTTTAAAAATAGTTTCAAGTTTTTCAAAATTAATTTTCCAATGTCCGCCATCATTTATAAGACCGCATTCCAAAAGTTTGCGGTTATTCTTGTTTACCGCATCAAAAAAAGGACCGTAAACCGGCGGCATTAAAACTACACCCTCCCCCTCTTTAGAGAAAGCTCTTACTGCCGTAAAAAGAGCCGGTACTACACCCATTGTGTATATCATGCTTTCTTCGGAAGGGCTATAGTTATGTCTGCGCTTAAACCATGAAAGCACGGCTCTTTTAAATGAAGAAGGTGCAAACGAATAGCCCATAATTAAACCGTCGATGTATTTTAATACTCCGGTTGTAAGTTCCGGCGGCATTTTGAATTCCATATCCGCAACAGAAAGAGGGATGATACCGTCTTTTACAGCCTGAGGATCGGCGTTGTTCATTGCATTCCATTTTGATGAGACCTGATTTATTCTATCAGTCAAATTTTCAAAATCGTATTTCATATATTTCTCCCATAAAAAGTTTTTTCATGTGTGTGCTTTACAGCACGCAT
>CAUTTN010000168.1:0-3752 GCA_963541225.1 uncultured Treponema sp. | reverse complement strand
TAACATCGAAATAAATTGTCCGAACCAAATAACCATAAATGTCTTCATTGTGTTTTCCTTAAGAGTAATTTATTCTATATTTTTTATATAAATTGTCAATAAGTTTTTATTTTTTTGAATCAACAACCCCGACGCTAGCGTCGGGGTATTAAACCTTCCGCACGAATAAAAAAAGCAAACTTGAAACAGCAAAACTGGTGATAGCTAATCACTATCCCGTTTCCGAAATCTCTATTATAACAGTGAGAAATAGAAAAGCTGTAAAATACTTCTTAACAAAAAAAATAAAATACCGACACTAAAATATAGAGGTATTAAATGGTAAGAGGTTGGTACACAGCAGCAAGCGGAATGCTTGCACAGCAAAGACGTTTAGATGTTATATCCAATAACCTTGCAAACTTGGATACTACCAGTTTTAAACGGGATATTGCAGTACAAAAAAACTTTCCCGAACTGCTTTTAAGGCGTTTTAACGATGACGGAGTAGTTAAAAATCCGTTCGGCTCATCGGATATTGCTCCGATTATCGGAAAACTGGGTTTGGGTGTCGAAACAAACGAAATTTTTACCGAATTTGAACAAGGTTCCTTAAAACAAACAAATGCTCCGGCTGACATTGCTCTCGACGGCAAAGGCTTTTTTGCCGTCGAAACCCCATACGGAGAAAAATATACACGTAACGGTAATTTTATGGTGGGTGTTGAAGGCTATTTAATGACAAAAGAAGGCTACCCTGTAATGGGAGAAAACGGACGTATTTTTCTTCAAGATCAAGAATACAAAATAAATCAGGACGGGCAAATTTATGTACGCCCAATTAAGGACCCCGAAGCCGATTCTGTCTATCTTGACCGTCTAAAGCTAGTCGAATTTGAAAATGATAGATACCTTACCAAAAACGGCTCAAGTTTCTATTTAAGCTCTCCGCTTTCAGGTCCTGCAATTGCTTCGGAAGGAACTTCCCGTCCGGCTGTCATTCAAGGATTTATAGAAACTTCAAATGTGAACGTGGTAAATGAAATGGTAAAAATGATAGAAGTAAACCGTGCCTATGAAGCCAATCAAAAAACAATTCAGGCGGAAGATTCGATGATGGCAAAACTTTGGAACGAAGGCGTTAAACGGTAATATAAAAACAATGGAGAAATAAAATGGTAAGAAGTTTATGGACAGCAGCAACCGGAATGAATAGTCAACAAGCCAATATTGACACCGTTGCAAATAACTTGGCAAACGTAAATACAAGCGGATTTAAAAAACAAAGAGCAGAATTTGAAGACCTTATATATCAAACACTCAAAACTGCCGGAACTCCTGCTACGGAAGACAGTATAACTCCCGTAGGCGTACAAATGGGACATGGTGCAAAACTTGCCGCTACACAGCGGATTTTTGAACAAGGGTCTCTACAGAACACGGGGGTGATAAGCGATATTGCCGTTCAAGGCGAAGGTTTTTTTAGAGTTCTTCAATACGATGGAACTTATGCTTATACAAGAGACGGCTCATTTAAAATAGATGCGGACAGACAGCTTGTAACATCCAACGGTTTAAGAGTTTTACCGGAAATCATTTTTCCTGAAGGCTACCGTCAAGACACAATAATGGTAAGCCGTGACGGAAGAGTTACGGTAAAAGTCGGAGAAGTTGACGACCCAATCGAAGTAGGACAGATAGAATTATACCGTTTTCAAAACAATGCAGGACTTGCCGCAGAAGGAAGCAACCTTTTTAGACAAACACCTGCTTCGGGTACTGCAATTCCGGGTCGTCCGGGTTTTAACGGTTTCGGAAAAACCGAACACAAATTCTTGGAAATGTCTAACGTTTCAACCATAAGCGAAATGGTCAACATGATCGTAGCGCAAAGAGCTTACGAATTTAACTCAAAAGCAATACAGACAAGCGACAACATGTTGGGAACGGCAGTAAGTTTAAAACGATAAAAACGGGACGCTGTTAAACCGGCGTAACCTTTTTATATTTTTAAGATTCAAAGCTCTTAGAGCAATTCAAACTTAACAGAGGGTAAAATGAATATTTCGGAAATAAGACAAAATAACACAAATAACTTGAATACAAACAATCCTTTTAAACCGAATATACAAAGGGGTAATACAAACAAAGGACTTAGCTTTAGTCAGGTTATGGACAACATAAGGGGAACTCAATCCGCTTATTCCGTAATATCCAACAACAAAAACGGGGTATCTATTTCAGACCCGCGTTTACCGGGAGATTTTATAGGTTCATTTAAGATAGAAAATCCTACTCCCTCCGATTTCCATGCTGAAGTGCAGGGGATGGCACGCAGCTTTGGAAAATCGGGCAGAAAAGTATACGGAAAAAAAGAAATAGACAAAACCGATAAGTTATATGAACAAGCTCTTGAGCTGGAATCTTATTTTGTAAAAATAATGCTTGATTCAATGCGTAAAACATTAAACGAACAAACTCTTGCAGGAGAGCAATCCTTTGCAGGAAAAATGTACAAAGATATGATGTACGAAGAATTAAGCAGAAACATTACCAAAAGTGCAGGGTTTGGCTTGGCGGATCAAATATACCTTGAACTTAAAGCATAAAATTTTCTGCTAAAATTAAAAGCTGTTATAAAAATCGGGTAAGGTTTTTAAGCCGACAAGTATCTGATAAAATCTGTGGTTGATGAATCTATATGGAGAGGAAAAATGTCCGATGAAAAATACGATAAACTGTTTTCAATGATAACCTCTGCAAAACATTTTGTTGTCTTTACGGGAGCCGGCATAAGCACTCTTGCGGGAATTAAAGATTTTAGAGGAAAAAACGGGCTTTACAAACAACCCGACACAGAAAAAATGTTTGACATAAACATTTTTTACCAAGACCCGTCCGTATATTACGGAATGGCAAAAGAATTTATCTATGGTCTTGACGAAAAAAAACCGGCTATAGTTCATACAGTCCTTGCCGAACTGGAACAAAAAGGCTTTTTAAAAGCAGTAATAACCCAAAACATAGACCTGCTTCATCACAAAGCAGGCAGCAAAAACGTAATCGAAATACACGGCTCGCCTCTTATTCATTCATGTATAAACTGCACATATCAAGAACCTTTCGAAAAAACGGCAATAATCGCAAAAACCGGAGCCGTTCCAAAATGCCCCGAATGCGGTAAAACATTAAAACCCGATATAACTTTCTTTGGAGAAGCTCTCCCCCGAAATGCTCTGATTAGGGCAGAAGAAGAATGTCAAAAAGCCGATTTTATGCTGATTTTAGGAACAAGTCTTCAAGTTTACCCCGCGGCAGCATTACCGATACACACCCTTAGAAACGGAGGCAAAATTGCAATTGTAAATGATCAAAATACACAGTTTGACCATTATGCCGAAATATTATTTGACGATTTGGAAGAAACTTTTCAAAAACTCGAAAAAAAAGTAAAAAAATTATAACTTTTTTGAAAAATCTATTGACAAAATTGTAAGAATTTGGTAACTTAATAGTAGGCACAGATGCAAGGTAAAACTTGCAAAAAACGTTCATAAGTATTTTATATGAATGGTTTATACTCTATTCTTAATCGCTCCGGTTCGCATACTCCCGGAGCGATTTTTTTTGCGGAATATTTCTTTAAAAATACTTTAAAGAAAGTCATTACGGCAATTTATTCGTGCGGAGGGTTTAATACCTGACGATTTTCGTCTACGCTCTGCGTCGGGGTTGTTGATTTTTAACTGTGATGGTACAAAAAATTTACAGGA
>CAUTTN010000167.1:0-3784 GCA_963541225.1 uncultured Treponema sp. | reverse complement strand
AGAGCGTCGGTCTCCAAAACCGAATGTTGAGGGTTCGAGTCCTTCCTGGCCTGTAGTTTTACGATAATGAGGTTTTTTATGGGTAAAGTAAGAACTTTTTGGAAAGAGTGTATGGGGGAACTTAGAAAGGTTGTTTGGCCTTCCAAAGTTGAGGTTTGGTCTTCGGTTAAGGTTGTAATAGTTTCTACGCTTCTTATTGCTGTGTTTCTGGGTGCTCTGGACGCTTTCTTTGTTGCGTGTGTGGGGTGGATATTTTAAACGATGGCTAAGGCTTGGTATATTCTTCATACCTATTCCGGTTATGAGAATAAAATCGAAAGAACTATACGTACTCTTATTGAAAGAGGGCTTGTTTCTCCCGATGTTGTGGGGGATATAAAAATACCCGAAGAACTTGTTATTGAAAATAAAGGCGGGAAGAAAAAGAATGTTAAACGTAAGTTTCTTCCCGGATATATGCTGGTTGAGATGAATCTGCCCGAAATAGGGTGGAAAAAAGTTTGTGCAGAAATAAGGAAAATTCAAGGGGTTTCAGGTTTTTTGGGGACTGCCGGAAATGAGAAACCTCAGCCTATTTCGGCAGAAGAAGCCAGAGAGATATTGCAAAAAGCCGGAGAAATTAAAAGCGATAAGAATTTACGTGTTATGCAAAACTTTAGCGAAGGTCAGCATGTTAAAATTATAGAAGGGGCTTTTGCTTCGTTTACCGGTACGATCGATGAAGTTATGGCGGATAGAAATAAACTCAGGGTTATGGTCGCTATCTTCGGACGTACAACACCTGTGGAAGTAGAAATGACACAGGCAGAAATTATTTAATTTTGAAAGTACTGCTTAACGGCTTTTATTTACGGGAGGAAACTTAATGTTTCTGTTTGTACCGGAAGGAGATAAAAATGGCTAAGAAGAAGGTCGTAACTCAAATTAAAGTTATGTGTCCTGCAGGAAAAGCAACTCCTGCACCGCCTATCGGACCTGCCTTAGGTCCTCATGGTGTAAGTGCTCCTCAGTTTGTACAGCAATTTAATGATCGTACAAAGTCTATGGAGCAGGGGTTGATTATTCCCGTTGTGATTACGGTTTATGCCGACAAAAGTTTTACTTTTGTGCTTAAAACACCCCCCGCATCGGTTTTAATCAAAAAAGCCTGCAAAATTGAAAAAGGTTCTGCTACATCGGTTACTAACAAAGTTGCAAAACTTTCTAAAACCGCATTAGAAGAAATCGCAAAAACAAAAATGCCCGATATTAATGCACACGATATTGAAGCTGCAAAGAAAATTATTGCAGGAACGGCACGAAGTATGGGTGTGGAGGTTGAACGGTAATGAAACGCGGAAAAAAATATAATAACGCAATAAAAAAATACGATTCTACCGCACGCTATAGTCTTCCTAAAGCTGTCGATGTTGTAAAAGATTTAAAATTTGCAAATTTCGATGAAACGGTAGAAGTTCATGTAAGTCTTAAACTCGGAAAAGGTCAAACGGTGCGAGATACGGTTGTTCTTCCTCATCAGTTTAGGGGCGAAAAGAAGGTTTTGGTATTTTGTACCGATGACAAGGTAAAAGAAGCTCTTGATGCAGGTGCTGCCTATGCAGGTTCTGCCGAATATATCGAAAAAATTAAAAGCGGCTGGCTTGAATTCGATATTGCGGTAGCTACTCCCGATATGATGAAAGATGTCGGTAGGTTGGGTATGGTGCTTGGAAGACGGGGGCTTATGCCTAACCCTAAGACGGGAACCGTTACTACAAATATACCGCAGGCAATTAATGAACTTAAAAAGGGTAGGGTGGAATTCCGTGCCGATAAGGGCGGTGTCGTTCATCTTTCCGTAGGTAAAGTTTCTATGGCGTCCGAAAAAATTGTGGAAAATATTGAAGCTTTGTTGGCGGAAACCATGCGTAAAAAACCTGTTGATGCCAAGAACGATTATATAAGATCGGTATCGGTAAGTTCTACAATGGGTCCCGGTGTTTGGGTTGAATATAAGGTAGGAGAGTAAAAATGGCATTAAAAACAAAAAATCCCAATCGCCAAAAAGTAGAAGCGATTGAAAGTATTACAAATGATGTAAAAAGTGCCTCTTCTTTTATTTTTACCGAATACAGAGGTTTAAAAGTTCAGCAGATTACTGAGCTTAGAAATAAACTTAGAGAAAATGCTTGTACTTTCAAAGTTGTAAGAAACAATTTTGCGAGAATAGCATTTGAAACGGCTGATATTAAAGACGTGGATTCATGGCTTACAGGACCTACGGCTTTGGCAATAATAAGCGAAGATGCCAATGTTGCCGCAAAGACCTTGTTTGAATATGCAAAAGAGGCTCCGGCACTTGTAATAAAGGGCGCCGTGGTTGACGGGGAGATCTATGACGCTGCAAAAATTGAAGCGTTTTCCAAATTACCCGGCAAAAAAGATCTTATTGCTATGTTTATGTCTACAGTCAATGCTACAACCTCAAAGTTTGTACGTACATTACAGGCTGTAGTAGACAAAGGCGGAGTTTCATCCGATGCTTCTGCCGGAGAAGCCAAAGCGGCAGAGTCTGCTTCCGAGGCTTAAAACGGTATTTAACCGTCAAAAAAGCAGTCAGGCTTCTTTTGCTGACACCTGTCTGCTTTGGTGCTTTTTAAAGCATAATAAAATTTATTTTAAGGAGAAGATAATATGGCAGCATTAACAAACGAACAAATCATTGAAGCAATCGGCGAGAAGACGATTTTAGAGCTTTCGGAGCTTATCAAGGCTATGGAAGAAAAATTCGGTGTAACAGCCGCAGCTCCCGTAGCTGTTGTTGCAGGAGGAGCAGGTGCAGGCGGAGCAGCCGAAGAAGAAAAGACCGAATTTACCGTTACTCTCAAAGGTCTTTCAGATCCGGGCAAAAAAATTGCAGTTATTAAGGAAGTTAGAACTGTTATTCCCGGTCTCGGCTTAAAAGAAGCAAAAGAGCTTGTTGAGGGTGCTCCTAAAGTCCTTAAAGAAGATGTTTCTAAAGAAGAAGCAGCTAAGATTAAGGAAGCTATTACGGCAGCCGGCGGTGAAGTTGAAATTGCTTAATGAGCAAAATATAGCCTGTATTTCAGGTATACTTTAATATTTGTAATTTTCTCGAAGACTTCCTGTATATATTTTTCAGGAAGTCTTTTTGTGATTAAATATAACGGAGGTAAGGAATGTTTGCACGAGGTCAAAATATAAATCGCAGATACTACGGTAAAAATGTTCCCAATTTTATGGAACTGCCTAATCTGATCGATATTCAAATTAAATCATACGATAAATTTTTAAATACAGATAATGACCAAAAAGATAAGGACGATACAGATGTCGAAGGGCTTGAAAGCGTATTCCGCTCCACTTTTCCGATTGAAAGTATAAATGACGATATGTCTTTGCAATATCTTTCTTATTCTTTGGATTATGACAGCATTAAATTTTCCGAAATAGAATGTAAACAAAAAGGATTAACTTACTCCGTACCTTTAAAAGCCGAAATAGATTTGTTTTTTAAAGAAACAAAAGAAATAAGACGAAAAAACATCTACATGGGCGACATCCCCCTTATGACTGAAAGAGGAACGTTTATTATAAACGGTGCCGAAAGAGTTGTTGTTTCTCAAATTCATCGTTCTCCCGGTGTTATTTTTTCGTATGAAAAGGGTGTTTATTCAAGCCGAATAATTCCTTCCCGCGGAACATGGCTGGAATTTGAAATAGATCAAAAACGTGAACTTGTTTATGCAAAACTTGACAGTAAAAAGCGTATTTTAGGAACAAT
>CAUTTN010000166.1:0-3816 GCA_963541225.1 uncultured Treponema sp. | reverse complement strand
ATATCTATAAGCATAAAAAACTACGTTTGCACCGATTTCATTTGAAACCGAAATTGGCAATTGACAAGATGTAATTAGAATGAGAAATACAAATAATAATATTTTCTTTTTCATTAATTACCATCTTTATTTTTTTATATTTAAACCAATGAGATATGTTTCAAAACTAGAACTTCGGCATGCTTCAGGCTTAAAAGCTTTTGCAGTTTTAAATATTTTACGCATTTCGCTTAAATGTTGCTGCTCACTTCCGCCTTGAAAAATTTTTACGACAAAATTACCGTCTTTTTTTAAGTATTCTTGAGCATAATAAATAGCCAATTCTACAAGTCCTGAAGATCTGGCTGTGTCAACCGTTTTATTGCCGGTAGTTGCAGGAGCTGCATCGCAAATAACTGCATCATAAGGACCTAAACTTTTAACGGACTCTCTTATTTTTTTATCAAACATATCGCCTTGAAAAAAATTCAATCTTGTATCATATATCGATTCATCAAGAGGTTTTAAATCTACTGAAGTTATCTTTCCTTCCGAATTTAAAAATCTTAAAACATAAACCGTCCAACTTCCTGGAGCCGCACCTAAGTCCAATATATTTCCATTTGTATAAAACAAATTAAATTTCTTATTTATTTCTTCAAGTTTATAAACCGAGCGTGCAGGATAACCTTCCGAAAAAGCTTTCTTTGACCAATAATCGGGTTCACTATATTTTTTATTCATTTTTTATCCTTATGTTTTATCATTAATAGAAAAATAATTTAGCGGTTTTGTTCCAATAAATCTTCTTTTAAACTTTCAACCTGCTCTTTAATTGATTTTTCATACTCCTCAAGTTTACGGTGCAAAGTGCGTCTTCCTATACCCAGAATATCCGCCGTTTTTGTTATATTATTTTTTTGATTTGCAAGCGTTTGAAGAATTACCTGCTTTTCGGCTTCCTGCATTGTTACGCCCATAGGAATACATATAGGAGATGATTCGACAGTTTCTTTTAAAGGTGCAGGCAAATCGCAAAAGTGAATAGTTGAATCCGAACTCATGACAACTGCACTTTGAATACAATTTTGAAGTTGCCGTATATTACCGGGCCAATCATAATTATAAATTGCAGTTCTTGCTCTCGGTTCTATCGAATCTATTTTTTTACCGTTTTCTTCCGCAAATTCTTTTATAAATGCGGCAGCTAAGAGCGGAATATCTTCTTTCCTTTCTCTTAAAGCCGGTATGTGAATATGTACTACATTTAAACGGAAATATAAATCTTCTCTAAACCTTTCAGCTTTTATTTCCTCTTCCAAATTCCGGTTTGTCGCGGCAATTATTCTGGTATCAATATTTATTGTTTCAGAACCGCCGACTCTTTCAAATTTTTTTTCCTGTAAAACACGTAAAAGTTTCACCTGAACAACTTGGTTTATCTCTCCTATTTCATCTAGAAGAAGAGTTCCTTCATTTGCAGATTCAAATCTTCCGCGCGTACGCTGCACGGCTCCCGTAAAAGCTCCTTTTTCATGTCCGAATAATTCCGACTCTAAAAGACTTTCGGCAAATGAAGCACAGTGAACTTGCACAAACGGTTTATCCTTTCTGTTTGAAAGATTGTGAATTGCTCTTGCAACAAGTTCTTTTCCAACACCTGTTTCTCCGGTTATTAAAACGCTTGCTTTTGTCGGTGCAACTTTTTTTATATCTTCAAAAACTTTTTCCATTGCAGCACTTTTTCCGATTATGTTTTCAAAGTGCTGCTTACTTTCTATTTCTCTTAAAAGAGCTTTGTGTCTTAATATGAGCTGTCTATTTTGTAAGGCTCGCTTTACGAGTAAAAAGAGCCTGTCAAGATTTAACGGTTTTGTTAAAAAATCGTAAGCACCTATACGCATAGCTTCAACTGCCGTTTCCACTGTTCCATGTCCCGTGAGAACAATTACGGGAACTCCGGGCGTTTGAGATATAACCTGTTTTAAAACATCTTCACCGCTTATTTCAGGCATTTTTAAATCAGTTATTACAAGATCAACATCATCTTTAAGAGCTTTTTCCAAACCTATTTTTCCATCGCAAGCAGTAATAACTTCATAACCTTCATCTTCAAGAGCAATGGCAAGTCCTTCCCGTATATTTTTTTCATCGTCGATTACTAAAACTCTAAATTTCACATTTAACTCCAAGCATTATCTTCATCATTTTTTGTTACAGAAATTTTATCGGTATTTTCCAAAATTTCTTTTCCGGATATGGTATTTTTTGTTTTATCGGTAATTAAAAGATTAATACCTTTTTTTATTATGGGTAAAACAAATTTAAACGTTGTTCCTATACCAAGATCAGAATAAACATAAATATCTCCGCCATGTTCTTTAATTACTTTATATGCCATCGTGAGTCCCAAACCTGTACCATGTTGTTTGGTTGTAAAATAAGGTTCAAAAATTTTATGCATATTTTCAGGAGAAATACCTTCCCCCGAATCTATAATAAGAATTGTAATATAATCGGTTTTTGACTTTGTCATTATTTCTAAAAAACCGCCTGATGGCATTGCAGACCTTGCATTGGTAAATATATTCATAAATACTTGTCTAAGAAATCTTTCGTCACCTTGAATCAAAGGAAGATTTTCGTCCAAGTTAAGTGTAATAGATATTCCTATATTGTTAAATTCTTCCTCAAAAGTTTCATTCAAATTTTTTAGTATCGAATTAATATCTATACATGTAAATTCAAGTTTAAGAGGTCGTACCGCAAATAAAAAATCTACAACTATTTTGTTTAGCCGTTCAATTTCTTCTTCAATTATAGTTATATGTTTTTGATTTTTTTTGTCAATTTCCGAATCCGATTTTGGAATGTGTTTTTTTAAAAGCTGTAAATGAATACTTATTGCTGCTAACGGATTTTTTATTTCGTGAGCAACAGCTGCCGCAACATTCGTAAGACTTGCAAGACTTTCAAGCCGCCGTGTTTTTATTTCTTCTTTTCTTTTTTCGGTAATATCATATATTACAATTATTGTTCCGTGTATTTTTTTTTCTTTTACAAGCGGCAATACGGAAACCTCTATATATTTTGTTTTATCACCGGTGTGTAAATTAAATTCTTTAGATATTTTACTGCTTTCATTTTGAATAGCCGATGATATAAAATCTTTTATTGCAATATTGTTTATATATTCCCATACATTTTTTTCTTGACTTTCGCTTAAATGACATTCTAAAATTCTTTCTGCTGCACGGTTTGATCTTACAATTTTATTTTTAACGTTTACAACGATTACGCCTGTATTTACGGAATCTACCATCGAATCCAAAAGAGCATACTCTTCTGCAATTAGCTTTATAAAATTCCTAAGCTGGGGTTCATTCATTCCATAAGATTTTTTTATAGCTCTCCGCATAAATTCTCTCATGCAAGTACCTCTTTAATTTTTTGAGATAAATTTTCCAAAGCGGCCTGAGCCGAAATATTAAATATACCGACCGCAGTTTCAGAATCTCTAATCAATTCGGTTATTTTAAAATATGCTTCGAATTCTTTTTGTGTACAGTAAGTACTCTTTAATCCGATATGTAAAAAAAATAAAAGGTTATTTAAAAATAAAATATATACGGTATGAGGTTTAAATTTATTTAGTGCCGTACATATAGAAGAAATATTATTATTTGTATCATCATATCCGTTTAAATTTTTATATTCAATGACTGCGTTATTTAATGCAGAAGGCAATATTTTATTTTCTTTTTTAAGCATATTAAAAATTATCTCGTAAAATACTGCCGCCGTATTTTGAATTGTTTTAAAGTCAACAGGTAAAAA
>CAUTTN010000165.1:0-3833 GCA_963541225.1 uncultured Treponema sp. | reverse complement strand
CACTATAGCAGTTTAGCTATTTCTTAAATAGTGGCCAAAAATTGATTTCCGTGAATCGGAAGTCGTTTTAAGAATTCGGCAACCCGAAACTTTATTCGTGCGGAGGGTATTAAAGCCGACTGTAACCTCTTTATGAGAACAACATACCCCGATGCTCGCGTCGGGGTTGTTGATTAAACCTTGCAGATATTATACCGAAAGTTAAGGCCTGTTGCCCGAACTCGAATAAACTTTTTCCGAAATTTTTATTTTAAAGGAGAGTTTACTATGAAACTCAAAAAACTTGTTTTGGCAGCTTTTGTAATTATGGCTGTCAGTTTGGTTATGACCGGATGTCCTATGACTGCTAAGGAGTATAAAAAAGCACAACATGAGATTAAGGCTACAGAATGGCAGCTTTATTATGATGAGAGCTTGCTTAACGGTATCAGAAGAGAGATAGGGTCAATAGTTGATACGTTAAAACCGTATTCTGGTACCGGTTCTGATGTATCAAAAGAAGCTATTGACAAGAAAGTAAAAGAATTTAATGAGAAAGAGGCAAAAAAAGAACTAAGTCTTAACGAGAAACACTATGGTGTTCAAAAGAAAAAGGTTGTTTATAATGGAGGAGCTCTTAAAGCTGAAACCTATAAAAATAAAACTCATGACGATATAACCAACGAAATTATGAAATTTTTTAGCATCCAGTAGGGTTTAAAAAAAAATTACACCTCCTCTAAAGCCGTTTAGGTTTTAGAGGAGGTTTTATATACAAAAGCATTTCCGTCAAGCCGGTGCAGGTGTAAGGCGTTTTTTTTATCTGTTCCGTACATTAAGTTAAGACTTTCAATTATCTTTTTATCAAAATCAATTTCGGTTTTTTCTATTTTCTTAAAAATAGTATTTTTATAAATACAATAAATTATGTCGGAATATTGTATTGCTATAGACGGGTTATGAATGGAAATAATTATAGTTTTTTTTTCTTCTTTACACAAATTGCATATAAGTTCCATTAGTTTGTGTTCGTTATAAAAGTCAAGGTTGGAAGCAGGTTCATCTAAAAGCATAACAGGCGCATTTTGGACAAGACCGCGGGCAAGCAGTACAAGGCGTTCTTCCCCGGAACTTAAATGCGTGTAAGGCATTTCGGAAAAATTTCTTAGCTTTAATTTGTCAAGAATATAATCGGTGTAAGCCCAATCGTTTTTTGAAGGCTGACGGATTGCCGATTGATACGGGTTTCTGCCCATAACGACAAAATCTTTAACGGTATAAGCAAAAATTCCGTTGTGTTTTTGCGGAATATAACAAACCTGTTGAGCAAATTGTTTCCGCGTTAAATTCGAAATATCTTTTTGAAATAAAAATACATTTCCGCCCGTAGGTTTTTCCAAACCCGCCAATATTCTAAGCAAACTTGTTTTACCTGCTCCGTTTACACCCATTAACGCTATTATTTTGTTTTGCGGAATTGTTTGAGATACATCTTGTAGAATTATCTTTTTTCTTTTTATAAGCGAAACCTTATCCAGCTTAAAAACCGTATTCATAGCCTGCTCTTTTGTTGCTTACCATAAAAGTTCCAAGACTTGCCGCACCTATTAAAGCCGTTATAATGCTTACAGGAATTTCGCCGCCTGTTATGGAACGTGCAAACGTGTCGGCAATTAAAAGAACGGCAGCTCCGCATATAAACGAAACGGGAACCAGCTTGTTGTTATTACTGCCGAAAAAAAGTCTTGTAATATGCGGAGCAATTAGTCCTATCCAGCTTATTATGCCTGCAGAAGAAACAACGGAAGCGGTTAGCAAGGTTGACATTCCTATAAAAGCAAGCCGCATTTTTTTTACGCATACGCCAAGACTTGCAGCTTCTTCATCGCCTAACGAAAGAATATTCAATTGCTTGCGGTATAAAAAAATAAATGCAGAGCCTACCAATACTATAGGCAAAAATAAAACAAAACTTTGCCATGTAATAATATTAAAACACCCCATAAGCCAAAACTCTAAGGCAGGTAAATCGTTCATAGGGTCGGCAGTATATTTGATAAGCGATACAAATGAACTTGTTACGGCATTAATAATAATGCCTGCAAGAATAAGGCGGATAAGGCTATGTTCGGTTTTTATATGCGAAATTTGCAAAACCAGAATAACCGCAATAATTCCGCCTGCAAAGGCAAATAAACGGACAACAAAAGGAGAGCTGTGAAAAATAACTATTGCAATTGCAGCACCTAATGAGGCTCCTGAAGAAACTCCTACAATATCGGGAGACACGAGCGGATTCCTAAAAATGCTTTGCAAAACGGTTCCGCTCAATGCTAAAATGCCCCCCGATAAAAACACAAAAATAGTTCTGGGTAGTCTTATATTTATAAATACATTGTAGTTCCGGCTTGCATATTCATTTTTTTCGGGGGTAAACATTTTTAATATTTCTAAAAAAGAAATATTAAAACGTCCGAAACTCAAAGAAAATAAAACGACTGCAATCGGAATTAAAATTAAAAATATCTTATATTTCCGGTTCACTCTTTATTTTACATTTAAAGAATTAATATCTTTTTCTTTACCGAAAAACTCTTTATAAAATGTTTTTACTTTTTCTTCCAGATAATGCTCGGGAATTTTACCTGCATGTAATTTATCTGCAAGCCATATAATTCCTAAACAAGAACTCGGAATCGGCGAATCCCATTCATCCACTGCGGAAGGAAAAGTATATATTCTTTTATTATCTGCGGCAGGAATTCCTTTCCACTCTTGTTTAGAAGTTATGTCGTCGGCTTTTATTTTTGAGCCGGCAGCCATTACTATAACTTCGGGCGAATATTTGTGAAGCTGCTCAAGCGAAACCTTTGTCCAATACGCATTTTCTATATCGGAAGTAACGGGTATTCCCCCCGCTGCTTTTATTAATTCTGCTTGAAACATTTTAGAGCTTAAAGCATTCAGAATGTCGGAGCGGCTGCTCATATAAACGGGTACGGGCTTTTCGTTTTTTAAAAAACCTTTTACATCATTTATAATTTCATTATAAAAATTAATAAGTTTATCGGCTTCATTATTTTTACCGGTTGCTTTGCCTAGCATTTTTACATAGCCAAAAAAATTAGCCATTGTTTCCGGTTCAATAACTAAAGCAGGAATACCCAATGCTTCGATTTGCGGTAATTGATTAATTGCTTTAAAAGGAACTAAAACAAGATCGGGATTTATGGATGCAAGAGCTTCAAGGTTTAAATTTTTTGCAGTACCGCATACGGGTTTTTCGGCTAATTCGGGAGCAAATTCTTTTATAAAAGGTCTTACGGTTTTTCCTCCATCGCCCGATGCAATAATATCCCTGCAACCTATTGCCAAAGCCGTATTGCTTAAAATATAAAACGGAGCAATTACACGCTTAGGCTGTTTAGGAATTATTACATTTCTGCCTTTGTGATCTGTAACTTCGGCAAAAACTTTGGAAGATTTATCGGGTTGTCCTCCTGCCCAAAGCTGAAAGCCGAAAATAAAAAACATAATTGCGATAACTACATAACTTTTTTTTAACATAACATATCTCCTTAATAAAAACTTAAAAAAGTAATATTTTGTATATATTAACAGTATATATAAAATTTGTCAACTTAACTATAATGATATTTCAGGGATTCAGAATAAAGGATCTTAGCTCTAAAGGTGGTTGCAGTCGGTTTTCTACAGTAAAAATGCCGAATGGTACAGACTGCAAAAGTAGGAATAAGTTTTCTGAAAATGTAAGCTATAGCTTAAAATTTATTTTTAGTGTATACTAATGATTGGAGTGTTAAATTATGCAAAAAAGTTATTACGCTTTTTTA
>CAUTTN010000164.1:0-3874 GCA_963541225.1 uncultured Treponema sp. | reverse complement strand
ACCGGAACCTATAGAAGATTTCTTCCATATAATAATGCCTATGCAAATAGAATAGCCGGAGTAACATAAAAAAGTGCCTTTTCTTTCTATTTCTCTCTATAATTTTAGAAATTTAGAAAATGCAAATGTAGACATATCTTCTTCCGAAGTTTTTTTAGTAGGAAAAAACGGACAGGGGAAAACTAACTTTTTAGAAAGTCTTTATATTTCTGCTTATGGAAATTCTTTTAGAACCCGTTCTTCAAGCCAAATTTTTTCAAAAGATACAAATGAATTTTCGGTACGTGCACTATATAAAGAATCCGAAAAAATAAGTCATACAATATCCGTAATTGCAAAAGATAAAAAAAAAGAAATTCAAAAAAATTTCAAAAAAATAAAAGGAAGTCATGAACTTATAAGTACAATTCCTTGTATTTTATTCCATGGGGACGATATAGAATTTGCCGTTGGAACTCCTGCCAGAAAACGCTTTTTTATAGATCAGTCCGTTTCTCTTTGTAATTCAAGTTATATAAATTATCTTTTAAAATATTCTAAAACTTTAAAATCCAGAAATACAATTTTAGAACAAAAACGAAGTAATCTTTTAGATTCTATTGACGAAATATTTGCTCCTATAGCCTTTAATATTACTCAAGAGCGGCAAAAAATAATAAAAGAGTATAATAACTTATTTCCTTTACTTTATGAAGAAATAAGCGGTATTTCTAATGTTGAAATAGTTTACAGACCTGTAATTAAATCGGAAAACATAGATAATCTTCTAATAAATCTTACAGAAAAAAGACAACAAGATTTAAATGATAGAAATACTTCCATAGGTCCTCACCGCGATCGTATTCATTTTATAAAGGATAAAAAACCCTTTACCGAAAGAGCTTCAAACGGTCAAAGACGGCTTATCTCCCTTGTTTTAAGAATGATTCAAGCTAAAATTTATTCCGAAAAAACCGGTCGAAAACCTATTTTTTTGATGGACGATATTCTTTTAGAACTAGATCCCGAAAAACGCCAAAAATTCATGGAACTTCTCCCTCCCTACGAACAGCTCTTTTGCACCTTCCTCCCCGGCGAACCCTATAAAAACTACCAAAAAGAAAACACCAAAATATTTTTCGTTGAAGATGGAAAGTTTATTGTGGAGAAGGAGTAGAGTTTTTGTTTTGCAAAATTTAATAAAGATAAGCCTAATTTGTCGATTGTTTATTTATATTATTACTAATATGGTAAAATATTTAATTTATAAATTTTTATCATTTTATATTGCAAAAAATAAGTCTTTATAATATAATAGAAAATGATTTAATAGATGTTAGGACGATGCTTTCGGTACAAAAGTAGGCTGGTTTAAAAGCGATAGCAGAAAATATAGGTTATATGTAACTGATAGAGAGAATGTTTTATATATTCCGACAAAAAAAGGATATACAATTTTAATTAGGAATATTTTATGAAAAAGTATTTTGGTATTATTGCGTTATTTGTATTGAACACGGGGATTTTGCTACTTGCACAACAAGCGAATCCTGCGAGTGATTTTGTGTATGACTTAAATGAAGAAGGCACAGGAATCCTCATAAAATCTTACAAAGGAAAAAATGCAGATGTAGTTATTCCATCAGAAATAGAAGATTTTCCTGTTGTAGAGTTAGGAGAAGGAGCGTTTAAATATAATAGAAATATAACATCGATTGTTGTACCTAATAGTGTTAAAAAGATAGGTGAAGCTACATTTAGCGGATGTGTTTTTCTTACTAGCGTTACTTTATCAAATAGTTTAAAAGAGATAAGTGATTCTGCATTTGATTGTTGCACTTCTCTTAGCAGCATTACTATCCCTGATAGTGTGGAAAAAATAAGTAGTTTTGCATTTAGAAGATGTAGAGCTCTTGCCAGCATTATCATACCTGAAGGTGTGAAAGAGATATGTAGTGCAGCATTTACCAATTGCACTTCTCTTATCGGCTTTACAATACCTGATGGTGTGAAAAAGATAGATGACCATACATTTTACGAATGCACATCTATTACTAGTATTACAATACCTGATGGTGTTACAGAGATATACGAGTCTGCATTTTGCGAATGCACATCTCTTACTAACATTACAATACCTGATGGTGTGCAAAGTATAGCTAGGTATGCATTTGAGGGATGCACTGCTCTTGTTAGTGTTACTATAGGAAAAGGAATAAAAACTATAAAGGCAAATGCATTTTATGGTTGTTCCAGTCTTAAAACGTTTAATATTGGTGTGGAAAATTTAAGTTATGAGTATGGTGTCTTCAACGGTTGCTCCGCTTTGAGCCTAAAAGAAAGGAAAAAAATAAAAGATACAGGTTATGAAGGGAATTTTTAGGAAACGCATAAAGCTAAAGCTCTCGTGCCGTCAGCAACGCTTTAGAACCTCCGGCGGCAACACTTTCAGTTCTAGCCTATAACTCACTCTCCACTCTAGTCTAGACTATCATATATCGTTTTAGAATAGGGGATTATCAAAAAGCAATGAGTTAGGAATGTTCAATTTCAAAGCTGACAAACCAGTTTGTGTTTTAAAATAATGTTAGAGCAATGCTTATGGTATAGATAACGAATCAAATTTTACGATTAGTTCTATAGAAAAAGACTTATGGGTATTCAATAAAATGGAAAATCGGATATAATTATGTTTAAAATAATGAGAACAAATATTAATCTGAGGCAAATACTGAATGGATTTACGAATTATAACTGCTGCGAAAAAATATGTAGAAAGTATATTTCGAGAAGATTTTAGCGGTCATGATTTTTTTCATACAATGAGAGTGTTCCGTACGGCAACTTACCTTGCAGAAAAAGAAAATGCCGATATTTTTATTGTTCAATTGGCTGCCTTATTACATGATGTAGATGACCGCAAACTTTCACCGCACACAACTGCAAATAAAGATAGAGCTGTTTCATTCATGAAATCTAAAAAAATAAGCGGTGCTCTATGTAAAACTATTGTTTCTATTATTGAAGAAGTTTCGTACTCCGGTAAAGATTCTAATAAACCGTCTTCAATTGAAGGGATGTGTGTCCAAGATGCAGATAGATTAGATGCTTTAGGTGCGATAGGGATAGCAAGGGCATTTGCTTATGGCGGAAGCCGTAATAGACCAATCTATGATCCGTCTTTCCTGCCCCGTATGGGTATGGGAAAAGAGGAATATCAAAATCATGTATCGACTACAATTAATCATTTTTATGAAAAACTATTTTATCTTAAAGATTTGATGAATACCGATACGGCAAAAAAAATTGCAGAAAAGAGAGAGTTGTATATGAAAGGCTTTATTTTGGAATTTTTAAATGAATGGAATTTTAACATAATAAAATAATGAAAATATTTTCAGCTTTTTAAACAAACAAATTTGTTAAAAATTCTATTTTTGCAATTTTATAAGTAAAATTTTTATGTAACGAATTAAATCATTATCCATTTCATGCACAATAAATTTATAATTGCCTATAATAGTTTCAAGACCAAGATGTGGCAATTTTTCTTCTTTTTTTAAATAATTAAAAAGATAACCGGCTACGGTATTTCCGTAAGTTTCATCAAAATCCGAATCCAGCCGTCGGTTTATTTCTTTAATACTTGTTCCACCATTTACTATATAATCAAATTCATCTGCAAACCCATACTCAATACTTTCATTTAAATATTTTTTTACTGCAAAAAGAATTGCAATTGAAATAACTCCTAATAGTGCATCTATCATACTTCCATGATCTGCAATTATTTTACGGGCTATTGTATAAAGAACAACTTCTAAAGCACTTCCCGGAGTATGTTTTATAAGCATGTGTACAAATTCAAGTCCGATTACAAGCGAAAAAATTAATG
>CAUTTN010000163.1:0-3961 GCA_963541225.1 uncultured Treponema sp. | reverse complement strand
TTTAATTTACCGTACCCGATTTGTTCATATATAAAAGCCTTTAAAAACTTATAACAGATTTCGATAAGCCTTATTTCGATTTCGGTTTTTTTGGCTTCTTCGGTTTTGGAGGTTTTGGCGGCGTTGGTTTTTGTTCCGGTTTCAGTACCCAATCGTTTGCGGAATAAGTAATATTTTTAAGGTTTTTGCGGCTTATCCATTTTGAAGGCGTTATATTTTTAACTATTGCATTTTCGGTTTCCGAATCCGGCTGCCATTTACCTGCGGCAACAGCTTCAATCACGGCTTGCTCTATATCGGCATTTTCCCATTGCTCCGATTTGGGAAACATAAAAATAACGGCATCTTTGATATTTCCTTTTTCCGAAGATTTAAGCAAAACAGCATTTATCTTTTTCGATTGAGAAATTCTTTTTACGTTATCCCAAAAATCTCTTTCTCCTTTAAAAGCCTCGGCAGCAGTACATTCATTAGGCGAAGATATTTCGTCTATAGCAGTTTCCTTATCTTTAGGTAAGTTCCAATGATACACAATAGTTTCCCCCTCAATGACCTCTGCCGAAGGAAATTTATAAACGCCTTTTTTTATGTCGGCAGCACTTAAAATGCTTAAACCGAATAAATTACCGTTTTTTGTAACCTTAAATTTTATATAGCCCGGATTTTTACCATCTCCTAACTTTAAATCGGTAAAAAACAATTCGGCAGGATTTACATTCATCCCCTCAAACGGAAGAAGAAAATCGAGAAAATTACTGCCTATTTTGGCAGAACCTTCTATCTTAAATTTTTCTCCGGCATTAAAATCTTCTAAAGATTTAACTCTGAATACCGTATTTCCCTCTACCTCTTCTTTTTCTACCGTGCATGTCGCTTTATTTTCAGAATTTTCGCGTAGTGCATGAACTTTTAGTTCCGAAATTTTTCCCGAAAATGTAAGTTTTACAATGTTTTTATCTAAAAGTTCAAAATCTTTTAGCGTACCGGAATTGCTTTCAACAGAAAAAATACTTACAAATTTCGGCTGATCCGCAGAACCAAGACAGCCGGCACAAAGCGTAATGTGTAAAATAACTAAACAAATCAACAACCTAGCCGCATATCGCCGGTATATTAAACCATCTGCAAAAATAAAAAACTTCTTTATACAATTCATAAAACCTCCTAATGGTATAGACTTTCTATAATTGCCTATTTATTCATATTTACGGCTTTTAAAAATCCGGTGTACATTTTTTTAAATTTATATTGATTTTTTTTTAAGTTTAAACTATATTAAAGCAGTAGATATTTTAGAGATTTTATTTTTATAATGAGGTTTAAATGAAAAAAACTGTTAAATTGATATTAGCCCTTGCTGTAATTCTTTTATTTTTTGCCGGCTGTCCGCAAACGCAAAATTCCCCTACTGTTCCGAAAAACTCGGAACAACACAAAATAGACTCCGAAGTTGAAAAAGTTAAGCTTGATGTTCCCAATAGAGCAAACATAACCGCCGGCGAATTAAAACAAAAAGATATAGCTTCTTCAGGTTATGACGAAAAAAATTATGCAATCAAATACGAAAAAATTGAACCAAAGCCCGCAGAGCTGACAGCGAATATTACATTCTTCTTAAAAAAAAATGGCATTACATCAAAAAAGCGTACAGAAACTATCAGCGGATTCAAAGCCCCTGATGCAATACCTACAGCACAGGAGATAATTAATGGTAAAGCGGATAAAATTATACTCACCGTTACCGAAAAGGAAAGAATAACAGCGGATGAACTTCCTTCACAAAAGGATAAAATAAAAGCCGACGGTTATAATACGGCAGATTATACTATTAATTACACCGCAATTAAACCTGACGCAGCAAAAAGAGAAGCAGAAATCACTTTCAGACTTGAAAAGGCAGATTTACATTCAAAAGCAAGAACCGTAAAAATAACCGGATTTAAAGAAAAAACGGTTGCCCCCGGCACCATTGATATACCTCAAAATAAATTACTTGCTCTTTTCGGTTTAACCGAAACAAAAATTACAGCCTCCGATGCCGCAAAACAAATTGCAGCTGCCCAAAATACTAAGATTGACGGTTTTTTGTTCCAAGAAGCAAAAGCTGTAGCTTATGATGATAAGACGGGAACTTTTACCGTAAAGGTAACGGGATCAAAGGATGATAAAACTTTTGATCAAGAATTAACTATTACAGGTTTTTCAAATCCATATACAAATATTGTTCCGAACATTGTTGCTGCAGAATTAAATTTTTCTACAGCTATAGAGTATAATAAAAAAATTGATAGCTTTATAGAAGACACAAATAATAATATCGAAAGCGGACTCCAAGAATTCATCTTTAACGATGCTACCGTAGGACAAATAGAGAAAGGTATAAGAAAAAACTACATATTAACGGCAACCTTGAAAAAAAAAGAAGATAAAGTTAAAATTCAACCTTTATATACCGTTAAACAGTTAAAAAAAGAAAAAAATGGAAATGAAAATATAACCGAAGAGGATTGCAGCGGAGTATTTTTACGTTTAAATAAAGAGCTTACTAAACCATACTTTTCCAAAAACGATGTTTTTAAATACCTTATCGGTAAAACCGATGACTCCATCATCAAAACCGACCCCGAAGAATTTGCTTCTATATATTATGCTTTTACACAAAATATGAATATTAGTCCCGGCGAGATTATAAACGAGGCAAAAATAAAGGACGTTATGAACAGGTACAATCAGAGCGGGGGACAATATAAAATGGAAATAGACACTGCAATATATAGACCAAGACATGGCGGAATAAAGGCCGATGATTATGCGGGAACGATAGAAATAGAATATTGTATTGCGGAAAAAGGGCAGATAGCACAAATGCTGTATGATGAACACATGGATATCCCCATAGTTGCCAAAAAGAAGGCAAAGGCAGAAGGTTTTAAAAAAGTAAGCAAAGAGAATGTTGAAGAACTTTTTAAATTTCAGATTAAATTAACTGCAAATCCGGACGCTGAAACTAAATGGAAAAGCCGTCTCTGTACCTATAATAATTCCTTTTTAAATGCTGAATATGACATAAATAAAGGATGTTATGTGTATAAACCGAATAACCCTTTTAAAAGCGCAACCGCATATTACTCTTTTACGGTAAACGGCAAAGACCCCGAATCGGTTTTTGCAGGTAACAAACCCACGTTTTTGCCCCAGTGTGCTGACGGTAAAAAGATTTTTATTGAAAAAATATCTTTTACTAAAGAACGCGACAGTAATATATTAAAGATATACATAAAATTTTTAGGCGGACAAGAAGAAATTATCATAGAAAAACAACCTGAATAAAAACCGTCTTAAAAACTCGGTTTAAATTTATAGAATGACTTTATAAAAACTGCTGCCGGAATTTGAATTTACCGGCAGCAGCTAGTCCGTTTTGTTCGTGCGGAAGGGTTTAATACCTGACATTTTGCGTCTACGCTATGCGTCGGGGTTGTTGATTTTTTACGATTACAAGCCCGTTTCACCTTTCAGGACTAAAACGGCGGCTGAGACTTCATTTGAAGAGGTACCGAATAAACATCCCGTATTAAGCATGGCTTCAGCTTCAGTGAATTTTCCTGCATTTATCGCAAAGGCTGCCTTTCCCGCTTCCAGTATGAAAGGCTGCATGTTTAGCCAAACAGTTTTTGTATGATGCCAAGTTACCGCATTTTGTTTTTGCTTCACCGTGAAGCCATTTTCCGAATTTGCATTCCGAATCCTTTGAAATAGTTCCAGCATCAAGCAGTTTCTTTTGCCGAAATAGCGGTACCAAGTTTGCCTTTTCATTCTACATGGGTTTTGATTGTCCCCGCAAGATTAATCGATATTCCTTCGTTTTTATTTTCTGAGAATTTTACTTCATCACTTGTCTTGAATTTACCTACTTCTTTAACAAGGTTATCAATACTTTGCTTGTTCTTTTGTGTTATTA
>CAUTTN010000162.1:0-3987 GCA_963541225.1 uncultured Treponema sp. | reverse complement strand
TTTTTTGTACATAGCCTTTTTTCCGTTTTGAGGTTTATATGTGCGTAGGGTTTAATACCCGACGCTTAGCGTCGGGGTTGTTGATTGTTACTTCAGCTTTTGATTTCTATGAATAGGAAATTAGTTTAAACCTTTATTTAAGCATTACATCCAAAATAACTTTGTCGGTTTGAACCATTCCTTCGGCAGCGACGGTTCCGACTCCTGCAATCGTTTTTTCAATATCGGATTTAACAATACCGTCTCCATCTGCAAAAAAATACCCGTCCATGGCAAGCTCATGCGAAAAAAGGGCAAAATCTAAAGCTGCCGCAATTTTTGAAGCACAAGACTGTTTTGCTCCGTCGCAAACCAGTCCCGATACTGTACCTAAAGTATTTGTGATTGTTCCGCAGATTTGTTCGTAAGACCCGCCTTTCATATATGTAACGGCAGCAGCACTTGCGGCACCGGCAGTTACCGCACCGCAATATGCGGAAAGTCTTCCTATTCCCGTTTTTTGATGTATTGCTAAAAGATTACTTACGGTTAAAGCTCTTATTAATTTTTCTTCGCTTAATTTTTCTTCTCTTGCATATACTATTACCGGAACGGAAACTGCCAATCCCTGATTGCCGCTTCCGGAATTGGTTATAACGGGATAAGGACAGCCGCACATTCTTGCATCGGAAGCGGCTGCCGTTTCCGCTTCAGCCTGAATCTTAACGGAAAAACCTTCTCCTTTCTTTTGATAATATTTTAGAATGTTTTTTCCGGTTTCGATACCATAGGAATTTTTTAAACCCGCTTCACTTATACGCATATTATATTCCATTTGTTTTTCTATTTCCGATTTTATCAAATCCAAGTCTACGGTATCCGCAAATTCCAAAATATCTTTTACATTAAGGCAGGTTCTTTCGGTTAATGATCCGCCTGCCGAATCCAAACTGTAAGGTTTTTCAAAAATAACTTCATCGTCTTTTTTCAAAAGAACTATATTTGTGTGTTGATGAATTAATTCTGCAATGTAAGAACTGCCGTTTAATTTTCCCGTTATTTTGATATGAAGAGTTGCCGGAGTTTTTAAAAGTTGTAATTTTATACGGTCTTTTTTTAAGTACTCTTTTGCATCTTTTATATTTTCGTCTGTTACATCGGCTAATACTTCAAGTCCCTTGTCCGGATTTCCTCCTATCATACCTATTACGGCAGAGGCTTCCATACCTTTCATGCCGCCGCTGTTGGGTACTATTACGGACTTTGCATTTTTTATTATGTTTCCGCTGCTTTCTATTAATATTTCTTCAGGAATACCTCCCGTAATTTTGCGTAAATTTGCAGCAGTGTAAGCTATGGCTATTGGTTCCGTACAGCCGAGTGCGGGTACTAATTCTTCTTTTATAATTTGAACATATTTTTCATATTTAGATTTATCTAAACTCATAAAAACCTCCGATTAGTTTATAGTACTTGTAAATTAAATATCTGTCAACATATATTCATAATGAAATTACGGCAATACTTCCCGAATCCGCATTATCCGTAAAGTTTAATTATGAGATTGAAACTTTTGTATAAAAATGATAAACTCGTAACTAAATCGATAAATCTTCGGGAGAAAATTTGTGAGTGAAAAAATCGGCATTATAGGAGCAGGTTCTTGGGGAACTGCTATAGCGGCATCCCTGTCCCGAAACGGACATAAGGTTATGCTGTGGAGCCGAAGCTGTGATGTTTGTAATTCTATAAATAAAGAACACGTAAACAAAAAATATCTTCCTAATCATATGTTACCTCAATCCGTTTCGGCATCTTCCGATATGAAAGAAGTTTGTAAAGATGCCGCAATGCTTTTTTTGGCAAGCCCGTCTATTTATTTGATAGAAACGGTAAAAAAGCTGATGGAAATTCCGCCTTTCTCCAATAACGATGAATTACCTTACCCTGCCATTTCGGTTTTAACAAAGGGTTTTATTCCCGATGTAAACGGTAAACCGCAATTTATAATAGACAGTTTGGAAAAAATACTTCCGGATTTTTACAAAGATCATTTAGTTTATGTTGCAGGACCAAGTCACGGAGAAGAAGTCGCCGCAGGAAAACTTACGGGACTTATTGCCGCATCTAAAAACGCTATGAGTTCAATTCGGTGCCGCGAAATTTTAAAATCCCGAAGTCTTTTGGTTTATTCCAGTTTGGACATAATAGGGGTACAAGTTTGTGCTGCCGCAAAAAATGTTATGGCAGTAGCTTTCGGTATTTTAGAAGCTCTTACGGAAATTTACGATTTTTTCGGTGATAATACCGAATCGCTATTAATGGCGGCAGGTCTAAACGAAATACAGGTTATCGGAAAAACTATGGGAGCTACACATCCGGAAACCTTTACTTCCATTTCCGGCGTAGGAGATTTAGACGTTACTTGCCGCAGCAAATACGGAAGAAACAGGCGTTTCGGGCGGGAGATAATTACAATAAACCTGTTGGACAAATTTATAAATTTGGAAGACCTCATTTTAAACATATCTACGGTAGGCTATCTCCCTGAGGGTATAGTTGCATGTAAGTACATTAATACTTTGGCAAAAAAACACAATCTTAAACTGCCTATATGTTCGGGACTTTTTAAAATATTAAACAAAGAGCTTCAGCCTCTTCAATTTATAGAAAACTTATTAAACGGAGTAAAATAATGCTTGAAAATATTACCGAAAAATTCGGCGGAATAATGCGTACTTTAAGCGGTAAATCTAAAATTACCGAAAAAAACATCGAAAGCACAATAGAAGAAATAAAAATGGCATTGCTTGACGCAGACGTAAGCCTTAGGGTCGTAAGGCGTTTTATAAATGCTACAGCAGAAGAAGCAAAAGGCGAAAAAGTCCTCCGCTCGGTCGATCCGGGACAACAATTTACAAAAATTGTTTACGACAAAATGACTTCTTTTTTAGGCGATGAAAAAAAATCTCTGGATTTAAGAGGACCCGATACTCAATCCGTAATCCTATTTTTAGGATTACAGGGTTCAGGAAAAACTACAAGTGCTGCAAAACTTGCCTTAAAACTTAAAAATGAAGGACGCACCCCCCTACTTATAGCCTGCGATCTTATACGCCCTGCTGCCGTCGAACAGCTTTCGGTATTGGGGCAAAATATAGGCATTCCGGTTTACAAGGAAGAAACAAAGGATGCCGTAAAAGTTGCCAAAAACGGTCTTGCATTCGCAAAGAAAAATTTTTATGACACAGTAATAGTAGATACTGCAGGTCGTCTTCAAATAGACGAACCTATGATGAAAGAAATTACCGATATAAAACATGCGGTAAAACCTATGGAAACCATTTTGGTTGCAGACTCTATGACGGGACAAAGTGCCGTAGATGTTGCTAAGGAATTTGACGAACAAGTAGGACTTTCTGGGGTTATTTTAACAAAATTTGACTCCGATACAAGGGGCGGTGCGGCTCTTTCCTTAAAGACCGTAACCGGTAAACCTATTTTTTACATAGGAACAGGTGAAAAACCTGAAGATTTAGAACCGTTCTATCCCGACAGAATAGCAAGCCGCATTTTGGGAATGGGCGATATTGTTTCGCTCGTCGAAAAAGCGCAAGCCGTCTACGATGAAAAAGAAGCCGAGCGTATACAAAAAAAGATGCAAAACGAAACTTTTTCGCTTGCAGATATGCTTATGCAGCTTGAACAGGCAGAAAAGATGGGACCGTTGGAATCCATGTTGGATATGATTCCGGGACTTGCAGGACAAATCGACAAAGATAAGCTTGACCTTTCAATGCTTAAACGCCAAAAAGCCATAATTCAATCTATGACTTTAAAAGAAAGGGATAACCACCGTATAATAGGTCCGCCTAGAAGAAAACGTATAGCCAAAGGTTCCGGAACTTCTGTAGGTGATGTAAACAAGCTATTAAAACAATTTGAAAAAACACGCCAGATGATGCGTAAAGTATCTAAGAACAAAGGCTTACAGCAAAAACTTATGGG
>CAUTTN010000161.1:0-4093 GCA_963541225.1 uncultured Treponema sp. | reverse complement strand
GAGGCAGAATTCCTGACGAACTGTTTATCATATCTCCATCGGGGCTGTATGATACCGTTAATTTATTAATAAGTCAATTGGTTAAAGATAAGGGACAGGTTAGAGACTTGTAAAATTAAACTTTCTAAACACAAAACCGCATACATAAAGTGCCGATTGAAATTTATAAATATAAATGATAAAATATTTTTTATAAATACCGTTAAACTATGTTTGCAATTAGTGAATTTTTTTTAGTAAGTTTGCTTTGTTCTCTCTTTTTTAAAATGCAAAATTCTGCAATGCCGGTTATTCATTATTTTCTTATATTTTTTTCCTGTTCATTATGGCAGGAAATTATGTCAAATAAAAAACTGCAAATATTATTATATGCCGGTTTTATTTTTTTTGTTTTTGGCTTTGACAAAAATATATCTTTTTTTTCTCCGCTTTTACTTATATCCAATTTTGAAAATGAAAGACAAGATATTGAAAATACCGATAATTTTCTCATTGTCTTAAACTTGCTTTTAAAAGTCTGTATAATTTTTTGTGTAATAATAAATTTTAATATAACTTTTTTTGTATTTACAATCATTATATATTTTTTTTCTATACAAAAAAATAAGTATATAAATTATGAAAAAAAATTTAATATTCTTCAAGATGAATTGACCGAAAACAAACTGGAAACCGAAAAACAAAAACGCAGACTACAAAATGATGCTTTAAAAAATTCCGAAGTAGTTGTTCTTGCAGAAAGGAACAGAATTTCAGGCAGTCTTCATAATTCTATAGGTCATACATTAAGCTCCGCTATTTTGCAAGTAAATGCACTAAAATATATTTCGGAAAATGAAAAAGTAAGAAACAGTTTAAATATTTTGCAAAATTCGCTTGAAAAAGGAATGACAGAAGTTAGAGAATGTCTTCACAATATTCATGATGATTCATTCGATCTACAAACAGCAATAGAAAGTATTATTGCTAAAACAAATAATTTAAATATAATACTTTCATGCAAAATAGAAAATTTATCATACGTGTTAAAACATGATATTCTTTCAATAGTAAAGGAATGTATTTCAAATACAATTAAGCATAGCGGAGCTTCCGAAATGAAAATTTCAATTTTGGAGCAGCCCGGATTTTATTCCGTTTCGATTTATGACAACGGAAAAGGTTTTAATTTGAATTCCCAAAAATCAAAAGGAATAGGTCTTACCATTTTAACCGAAATCGTAGAAAAAAATAAAGGAACCATAAATTTTTATTCGGATAAAGGATTTAGAATACATATTGTATTTTTAAAGCAAAAATCGGCAATTCCGCCGCAGTGTAGTGAAGTATATTGTTCTTAAGAAGGTATCGCAGCCGTATGCAATCCTTTTAATTTCAATACAGAACATTGGGAGACGCTTGAACCCTCCGCACGAATAAAAAGGAGTAAATTATGAAAATTGTTATAATTGATGATGATCCGTTAGTTGTAAATTCTCTCAAAACAATTTTAGAGGCAAATAATTTTACTGTACCGGCTTCAGGTTATAGCGGGGAAGAAGCTGAAAAACTTTTTGCCGAATATAGACCTGATGTTCTTCTTATGGATATACGTATGCAAAGGATGTCCGGTATTGAGGCTGCTGAAAGAATCTTGTTACATTATAAGAATGCCAAGATTTTATTACTTACAACTTTTAATGACGAAGAATATATAACTAAAGCTCTTAATTTCGGATGCAGGGGATATATCTTAAAACAAAACATCAAATCTCTTATACCTGCTTTAAATGCGGTTAAAGCAGGCAGTATTGTTTTTGACTCTGAGATATTAACCAAATTATCTATTTCAAAAACAGAAAAAAATTATTTTACCGAATTAAATGACCGCGAAAACGATATATTGGATTTATTGGCTGAAGGATTTAACAATAAAGAAATTGCAGAACGTTTATCCTTAAGTGAAGGTACTGTCAGAAATTATATTTCTTCTACACTTGAAAAATTAAATTTGCGTGACAGAACCCAACTTTTAGTTTATTACTATACAAAATAGATTTAACTTATTTACTTTTTCTTAAAGCCAAGACCATAAACTTCTCTCATATCGCAAACCATTATAAAAGCCTTTTCGTCCGTTTCAATTACAATTTCTTTTGCTCGTACAAATTGAGCTCTGCTTACAACACAAAGAAGAACAGGTCTGTCTTCTCCGGAATACATTCCTTCTCCGTGAAGCATAGTCACTCCGCGTCCAATCTGTGTCATAAGAGCATTACCGATTTCTTTGGGTAAAGAAGAAACAATAAAAAAACCTTTAAAATAACCCAAACCGTCAAGCACCATATCGGCAATTCTGGTACAAAAAAATAAAGCTATAAGAGAATAAAGCGATGTGTTTACATTTTTATCTACAATGCCTGCGAATACTACAATAACAAAATCGGCTATAGCCATTCCTTTTGCAATACTTAAACCGGGCCATCTATTATTTACGATAGCTCCTGCAAGGTCCGTACCGCCTGTAGTTCCGCCTGCCTTAAATACCAAGCCTAAACCTATACCCAAAAGAATGCCGCCGAAAAGTGCGGCTAAAAATAAATCTTCCGTAAAAACAAAATCTTGAGGTAAAACAGCCAACGTTCCCGAAAGAATTAAAATAGAATATAAAGTTAAAATTGCAGATTTTTTTCCTAACAGTTTTGCTCCGAAAATAAAAAGCGGAATATTAATAGCAAGGTTCATAATATAAACCCTGATACCTGTAAGTTTTTCGATTGCAACCGATAAACCGCTTACACCGCCGGGAGCTATTGTACCCGGTATAAGAAAAAACTGCAAAGATACTGCCGCTATAACGCTTCCGACAGTAACAATAAAAACATCAATACAAACCTGCAAAATAAATTTTGTAGAAACGACAGTTTTGATTTTGTTTTTAACCATAAAAACCTCCATATAACTTTATCAATCGCAGACTTTATTAAAAATTGAGGATTGATGAATTTCTGCCGTTTTGTAATATAATAAAAAACGGCAGTGAATATCGGAGTTTTGCCGATACGGTATCAATATGCAAAACTCAAGTTAAAATGGGCGGCAATATTTTAGACGCTCATTTTAAAACTTTTTTAAAGTATAATATTAATTTTACAAGGTAAAAAATACAGATTTTTACACCAGCACTTTATCAGTTTTTATATAAAAAATCAACAATGGAACAAAAATATAAATATGAAATTTAAATGTATCTAGACTTTAATTTTATAAAAATGTATTCTTTTAGAATGAGAATTATATTTATAATTTTTCTTTCGTTTATATATGTTATTATATTCCCCGCTATTACCAAAATGCAAAAAAAAACGGAAATAAAAATTAAAAACTTTTTATATTCTTTTATTCTTTCTTGTTTAGCGTTTATTGTTTCTATCATTTTACAAAATTTTTTAGCTTATTTATTTATAGGATTTATTAAGAACTCCAAACAAATACTTACTTTATATCAAAATTTTTTTGAGGCGGCTTTTATTGAAGAAATTTCCAAAGTGCTTTTTTTTCTGATTTTTATAAAAATAGACACCCCGGCTTTAGAACATGGTCGGAGAACATCAGGTATCGAACGTTCTGCAGGGATAAATTCAGTATATAAAGAAATCGACATAAAAACATTGTTGTATTTTGGTGTTTTTTTCGGACTTATTTTTTCCTCTTTTGAAAACATTGCTTATTCTATCCATACAGGAAACTTCATACCGGTAAGACTTGTTACGGCTAATTTACTGCATGGCTTTTTAACTTTGTATTACATAAAAATACATATAGCACATAGTTTAAAACATAAAATTATATTTTTTACAAAAACTTTTTTGTTACACGGACTATATAATATGTTTTTTTATATAGGCGGATATTTTATAATTTTTTCCTGTGCTATTTTAATTTTTATTATATTTACTTTTGTCGGATTTTATAACGAAAATAAATATTTTGTAAAAAATAAAATAT
This sequence comes from uncultured Treponema sp., assembly GCA_963541225.1. Lineage (GTDB taxonomy): Bacteria > Spirochaetota > Spirochaetia > Treponematales > Treponemataceae > Treponema_B. The sequence continues at coordinate 106 of CAUTTN010000161.1, read as the reverse complement.
AAGACCTTGACAAAAAGCAGCATTTTGTGGTATTATTCTTCTTGCATTTTAGGAGCGATGGCCGAGCGGTTGAAGGCGGCGGTCTTGAAAACCGTTGTGCTGAGAG
>CAUTTN010000160.1:0-4107 GCA_963541225.1 uncultured Treponema sp. | reverse complement strand
AGGATTTGGGGAATTCATCTCAGTTTGCAAAAATAGCTTTAATCGCAGAACTTAAATTTTCTACTTTTACGGTATTTTGTAAATCGATTTCGGTACTGTCGTTTTCGGAAGGAGCCGGAGAAAATACCTTTATAAAACCCATACTTTGAGATGTTTTGATTCTGGGCTTTAAGCGTTTTACGGGTCTTATTTCTCCTGCAAGACTGAGTTCTCCTATATATGCGGCATTTTTTTGTACGGGGATTCCTGTTCTTGCAGAATAGAGGGCCAAAGCTATGGCTAAATCTGCAGCCGGTTCTTTTAACCGTATTCCGCCTGCAACATTTACGTAAATATCTTGATCCGAAAATTGTATGCCTACTCTTTTTTCGATTACGGCTGCGATTCTGCTTATACGTGCGGAATCAATTTTATCGGAAAAAACTCTGGTAACAGCTCCTTTTGCCGGAACCGTTAGAGCTTGAATTTCTACCATAAAGACACGGCTTCCTTCAAAAACAGGTACAGGAGCCGCACCTGCCGGAAGTTCGCCTTCACGGTTTATTATAAAAAGAGATGCAGGATCCTCTACGGCTTTAAGTCCGAATTCGTCCATAGAAAAAATACCCAGTTCATCTACTGAACCGAAACGGTTTTTTAAGGCTCGTAAAAACCTGACATCATCTTCTGTTCTTTCAAAAGAGATAACCGTATCGACTAAGTGTTCCAGTACTTTAGGACCTGCAATATTTCCGTCTTTAGTAACATGTGCCGTAAAAAAAAGTACACTATCTCTTTCTTTAACCCAAGAAATTAATTCGTGTGCACAAAGTTTTAGCTGATTGATTGTACCGGGTATTGCACCTGCCTCTTGAGAAAACATGGTTTGAATAGAATCTATAATAACAAATATCGGATTTAATTTATTTAATACGCGTTCTACATCTTCAAGTTTGCATGTGCATAAAAGTTCTATATTTTTTAAAGGGAGATTTAATCTGTCGGCTCTTGCTCTTATTTGTCCGCCGGATTCTTCACCGGAAACATAAAGCACTTTTTTACCGCATACTGCGGCAGTTTGTAAAAGAAGTGTAGACTTTCCTATACCCGGTTCTCCTCCTATCATTACGGCGGAACGTTTGACGGCTCCGCCTCCCAATACTCTGTCAAATTCGGCTATGCCTGAAGTAAAACGCTCCGCATCATTTGCCTTTACGGTTTCAAGCGGAATTGATTGAGCTTGTTTTGTAAATTTTTCACTTCCTTCTTTTGCAGAAAGATTATAGCTATCGTTTAGTATTGCTTCTTCAAACGTATTCCATTCGCCGCAATCGGGGCATCTTCCCAGCCATTTGGGTTGGGCATATCCGCAAACGGAACATTTAAAAGCCGTAATTCCGCTCTTTTTTTTTGCCATATTTTATCCTTAAAAATTGATTATGTTATTATTTTATTTTAAATTTAAAATATATGCAAGATTTTAATTATAGGTAAGTTTAAAAAAATCGGCTTACAGTAAGTGCAAGCCGGTAATCATGTTTTAAATTTCCAGCTTTTCTATTTTTCTTTCGGCATATATACCGTATGGTTTTATTAAAACTGCAAATACAGAGACCGGAATAAAAATAAAATAAATCATTAAAAGCCACATAGGTGAATTTTTTGCAAAAATAAATATTATAGCTAAAGCTCCTACAAGAATAAAATTAAGCAGCGTTATCAAAACTACATTCATATTCTGTTTCATAGCGGCAATCGGATTATCCCAATACAGCTTGGGATGAGCCGTATCTATAAAAAGCGCTATCAGATTAAGCAGAGCAGAAAGCACTAAGGCGGTAAGACTTGCAAGAACTACCGCTATAAATTCTAGTTTAAGCAAAAATGCGGGAACAATAATTGAAGGTATAAGAGCAACTACTGCAAAAATCATTGCATGTATTAATTTTGCATACATATACATTTGAATATTTGCAGGCAAACTTTTTATCACCGGAATAAACTTTGCATCCCGTGATAGTGCCGTATCAGCAATATTGGTCATAGAACCTAAAAGCCCTGCCGCCATACCGAGTATGACAAATATATAATTTTCGCTCATGTAAGGTGCAAGGGCATATTGCATTTTTTCAAGACTATTTCCTTTTGCAATAAAAATAACAAGCAATAATACGGGCATAAAAATTATCATAAAAGGACCATTTAAAAGATAAATAGGAGTTCTATTCATAACATTAAATTCCCGTTTTATAAATGAAAGCAGGGTGGGGGAGGCTTTGATATTGTTTTTTATAAAATTTGAAATTTCTTTGTTTTCCAATTTTTTTACTTTTTTTTCGCTAAAACCTACTAGGCTTTCCGCATACATTTTAGACATAAAGAAAATTACAAGAACCGGAAGTAACCCCGCTGAAATTATTAAAAATAACATGTTTAAACAACCGGAAACCGAAGCTGGGTTAATTAAAGCCTGTCCTGCAAATTTTATGGGGGGATAATATATTCCGTAAGATTCAAAAACGGATACGCCTTCCGCTATTTTTTGCATTATAATATCGGCATTATCTCCGGTACCAGATTGCACAAGATAATTAAAACCTAAAGCAAGGCACATTCCTATCACGGCATTTATAATCATAATAACATTTTTATTTTTAAAAAAACGTGTAAAACGCATTATGAGAATATTTATGATATAGCAAAAGGCAATTACCGGAAGAGGAATTACAGCGGCTGTTAAAAATGACCAAACATAAAAAATTACCGGAGGCGATTCATAAATTCCGTAAATAACCATTAAAACACCAAAAAAAGCAATAGACGTTATTATTCCGTTTATACAGTTTGCCGTAAATTTTGCCGCAAAGAGAGTTTTCGGTTTTATGGGCATCGATAAAAATTGCTCTTCTATTTCACCTATATAATAGGTAGAAGCGGTAATCATAAAACCGAATAAAAGCGACATAAGCGAAATAATCGCCGTCGATAATTCAAAAAGATATCTAAGATTGTTGACTGCTTTTGCAGTTGTGTAAAGAGAGTTTACAAGAAATCCGAAAAAGATAAGGAATTCTGCCAAGATAATGATAAATAAAAAAACAATTCCTATAATTTTTAAAGAAGAATTTTTTGTTATAGTTTCTCCGCTCTTTTTCTTTTTGCGGCTTTGAATTTGATTTTTCAAATTTTTAAAATTAAAAACTGAAGCAAGATAAATTTTTATGAGCTTAAAAAATACTTTCATATCAAAATTCCTTTTTAATTATGTCCGTCTGATGGATTTAATTTATCGGGATTTTCGTTACCTTGACTTTCGGAAGAAAATACGGAAGCGTTTCCCGTATCTACCAACTCTAAAAAGAGCTTTTCCAAAGAGCTGTTTTCTCCGCGTTTTTCTCTTAAGTTTTGAAGCGAGCCTTCAAACATTATTTTTCCGCCGTTTATAATTGCGAGTCTGTCGCATAGTTTTTCTGCGACTTCCATTACATGGGTGGAAAAAAATACGGCTTTTCCCGCATCTGCTCTTTCCCTCATAAGCTCTTTTAACTGAAATGCAGATTTAGGATCAAGACCTACCATAGGCTCATCTAAAATCCAAACGGCAGGGTCGGATAAAAGACTTGCAGTTACTAAAAGCTTTTGTTTCATTCCGTGAGAAAAACTTCCTATACTCCCATTGAGTACATTTTGAATACCGAACATTGAAGTATACCGTTCAACTCTTTCCTGTCTTACTTGCGTGGCAACACCATAAACATCGCCTACAAAATTTAAATATTCGGCAGCTTTTAATTGAGAAAAAAGTTCCGGATTATCCGTTACATAACCGATCCGTTTTTTTGCTTCTATTGCATCTTCCGCTATGTTTATACCGTCTATTACAATCGAACCTGAGTCCGGATGTAAAACACCGGTTATCATTTTTATTGTAGTGGTTTTACCCGCTCCATTCGGTCCTAAAAAGCCGAAAATTTCTCCGTTTTTTACGTTAACTGAAATATTGTCTACAGCTTTAATGTTTGATTTTCCGTAAGCTTTTGATACATTATAAATTTCAAGCATTGCGGTTCTCTCCTTGTACATAGTATCTTGATATTCTAAATCATTTAATCAAGTTTTTCAAGCAGG
>CAUTTN010000159.1:0-4138 GCA_963541225.1 uncultured Treponema sp. | reverse complement strand
CGGAAGAACGATTATCCTGCATTTAAAGCTGAACTGAACGCCCCGGACGAGTACCGCTTATACACTACCGCAACATTGAAAATTTTAACTACATAAATACAAATGCTTTCGGATTCCGCTAAAACGGCAGAAGGAAATTCAATATAATCTTTAATTAATCCAATCAAGTAAAGGATGTGAGTACAAGATTAACTGAAGCAATGCGTAAACAAGAAAACGAAAGAAGTATTCAATACATGCCCTTTCTTTCCGAATTCTTATTGACCATAAATTAAAGTGTTATCAGCGTTTTTTCAATAAATTTGTAAAGACAAAGCTCTTGTCAAAAGAATATTTTTATAGTAATCTATATTTTATGTTAGTAGAAGATCGAGATATTTCGGATATTATAGTTAAATTAAGTAAGCATTACACGGACAACATCTCTACAAGATTTTTAAGACCTCTTTTTACGGGTATTCTTTCCGACACAACAATGGCAAGACGTATTTCGGAACTAACGGAACATTCGGAAAGTTTTATCTTACAAGGATTTAGGTTAGACGATTTATATGACGATATCTTGGCATTGGCACAATTTATTTTTCTTATAAGACGGGATATTTTGCCCAATATTTCAAATCTTAGAGATGAGAACATAAAAACGGCTTCTGCCGATAAAGTTTATAGAACCATGGCTTTTAATAATTTATCCTCGAATATAAAAATCCTTGTCGATATATTAAATGATCTTTATGTTGCAACCATAACTTACGATAAAAAAATGACAAAAAACAGAACCGTAGCATCAGGAATACCTGACTTAAAAAAAATAGGAAATCTTTTGGTAGAAAAAGCTTAAAAGGCGGAATATTATGGACGTGTACCAAAAATTATTAAATTGTTTTAAAAGTATAGAAAATAAAATCCCGTTCAAACCGGAACTAGCTCTTGTCCTAGGTTCCGGTCTTGGAGCATTTGCGGATAAAACCGAAATTAAAGGGCAAATTTCTTATAATGAAATTGAAGATTTTCCTGTTTCAACAGCACCGGGACATAAGGGGCGTTTTGTATTTTCGTACATAGACGGAGTACCGTCAGTTATAATGCAGGGACGTATACATTATTATGAGGGTTACCCTATTGAAGATGTCGTTCTTCCTATAAGATTAATGGGGCTTATGGGAGCAAAGGTCTTGTTTTTAACTAATGCGGCGGGAGGTGTAAACAAATCTTTTAAAGCGGGCGATTTTATGCTGATTGAAGACCATATCGGAATATTGCTACCGTCTCCTCTTATAGGAAAAAATATAAACGAATTAGGCGTAAGATTTCCGGACATGTCCGAAGTTTATAATAATCATTTAAAAGAAATTATTTTAAATACGGCAAAAAACTTAAATATTCATCTTCAAAAAGGAGTTTATATGCAGTTTACAGGACCTGCATACGAAACACCTCAGGAAGTAAAAGCTGCCGGAATTTTAGGAGCAGATGCGGTAGGAATGAGTACAGCCGTTGAAGCTCTTGCAGCAAACCACATGGGAATAAAAGTATGCGGAATTTCCTGTATTTCAAATATGGCAGCAGGGATTACGAAAAATTGGCTTACAGCCGAAGAGGTTTTAGAAGCGGCAAATTCGACTGCGCCTATTTTTGAAAAACTTGTTACTAAAAGTATAGCTGCCATAGGAAAAGAGGCTTTAAATTCGACAGCCGGAATACATCTGCCTCGCTAAACTCAAGTTTTGTCTTGCGGCAAAACCTTGTTCATTTTATGTACTTTCTTACGTTGCGAAAGTGCGTAAACAAGCTCTTTTCGATTTTTGATAAAATCTCAAAGAGCTTGTTTTATAGGATAACTTATTTTAAGCGGTACAAATGGCACTGCTTAAAAACACGGCGAGTTTGCTTGAGCAAACCGGTCAGATTATATACCGTTTTTCGTTTTCTTGAAACGGTGGAATTGAGCAATTTTCAAAAATTGATATTTCTTTAATTGTTAAATTTTAAGGAGCTATAATGAGAAAAAAAATAAAATTAATAGTTTTACTTTTTTTGAGTTTTAATATTTTTATATTTGCACAAGAAACGGGTATTCCCGTAAATGAAGAGGGAAAAATAACCGACAGCCTTGATGCAGACCATCAGGATGTTAAACCGCCTGCACAAATAAAACCATATCCTTTCGGTTTTTATTTCGGCACAAGTATAATTCTTTGCGACACGGAACAAAATGCAAATCCTCCAGCCGGTATTGCCTTTAATTTAGGCTGTGAATATGAATATAAATTTACAAAATACGTAGCCATTCATCCATCCGTAGATTTTTCTTTTTTTCATTACGGTTGGCTGAATAGAAGAGCATACATAACGGAATTAGAAAATAGAACGGCACTTGTTTTTAACTTTATGGCAGATATTCCCGTATTGGCTCATTTCGATTTAAAATCGTGGTCGATAAGTTTTGGCGGAGGACTTGGGTTCCTTATAAGGTTTGGAGTCTTAGAACCGGGAGTAAATGCAAATGAACAACTAACCAAAGGAATAACAGCTTCTCAAGAAATAAAAGAAATAAATAAATATTTGTGGAAAAACGGACGCTTTTTATACCCGTCTTTAAGATTCAAAACCGAATATACTTTCAATTCCGGCTGGAAAGTAGGTATTATGTTAAAAACTTATATTCCTATTTTTAATAGCTGGGACAAACTGGAACCTCAAATACATTTTATAGAAGGCACTATCATACAGACAGGAGTTATTATTCATCCTGCAAAGATAAAATAAAAGGCAATTTTAAAAATTGCCTTTTATTTGTTGGAATGTATTTTTATAAATCTTCTCTATTCAAAGGCATACTCATACATCTGGGACCGCCACGTCCTCTGGATAACTCACCGCAGGGCATTTCCAAAACTTTTAAGCCTTTTTTATTTAAGATTTCATTTGTAACATCATTTCTTTCATAAACAACAATTGTTCCGGGTTTTATACAAAGTGTATTTGAACCGTCATTCCATTGTTCTCTTTCGGCTGCAATTTTATGACCGCCTGCACATTGTATCAATTCGGCACTGCCGGTTTCCGTATATTTACCCAAAAGTTTTTCAAGCGTAGTGTCAATTTCTTTTATATTTAGACAGCCTTGGCTTGCACCTTTTTTAATTTCAAAAACTTTTAAGGGACCTAAAATTCCGGGGTGAATTGTAAATTTATCTTTATCGATTTGAGTAAAAACCGTGTCAAGGTGCATAAATGCTCTTATGGCAGGTATTTGGAAAACTAAAATTGTTTTTATTTCCGAATTCGATTTATAAAAGATATTCGAAGCAATTTCGTCTATTGCATTTGCAGAAGTCCTTTGAGATAATCCTATGGCTAAGGTTTCCGCATTGATATTCAAAATATCGCCGCCTTCAATATTAGGCACTCCGTATCGGCAATAAAATTTCTCAACCTTACCTGCATAATCGGGATGATAATCAAAAATGTACTCACCGTAAATCGTTTCCCTGCGGCGTGTTTCCGAATACATTTTATTCAAACTTACGCCATTCCCTATACAGGCAAAAGGGTCTCTTGTAAAATAAAGATTTGGCATAGGATTTACAAGCATAACGCCATCCCCCAGAACATATTGCGAAAAAAGCTTTTTTTCTTTTAGCGGCAATTCATTTACATTAATTCCTTCCATAGTTTTTAGAATAAGCTCTTTCGGATCTTTTATATCGTTAAGAAGTTCATAAACCATAGTCTTATAATATTCCGAGTGAACATTGGCTTCTTCAATATAGCGGTTCAAAAATTTATTTCGAATTTCCGAATTTACAGCTATTGCTTCTGCTGCAAGGTCTTCAAGATAAACAACCTCAACTCCATTTTCCGAAAGGATATTTGCAAAAGCATCATGTTCTTTTTGAGCATCTCTTAAAAAAGGAATATCATCAAATAAAAGTTCATCCAAGGTATCGGGTGTCAAATTCAAAAGTTCTTTTCCGGGTCGGTGAAGTAAAACTTTTTTAAGATTTCCAATTTCACTTTTAACATTTATAACACTCATAAGACCTCCGTAATATGCCGATAGTCTAACCCTATCGATTTATATTTTTTGTTATTCTAACCAATTATAGTTTTTTTTTCAATACCAACTGTAAGG
>CAUTTN010000158.1:0-4232 GCA_963541225.1 uncultured Treponema sp. | reverse complement strand
AGCCCGAAAAAGGGCTTTTTTAGCCGTTTTTTGCCTAAATTCGCTAAATTTCAGGCTTTTTTATTTGCACGGCAATTTTAAGATAAAATCTTGTAAGTCTATATAAGATATATAGTTATAGAATATTTTAAATAAAATGAGAATTCTCAATGTGTGTGAATAGGGACAAAAGTTAAAGCCCCGGCAGTTTTTTTGCAGCTTGTTAGTTTTATAAAAAAAAAGTATATTTAAAAAATGATGGAAAACCAAAATATTCAATATGTTTTTTTGGATTCGGGAATAGGCGGCATTCCGTATTTAAAATATTTACGGCAAACGGAACCTAATGCCTCCTGTGCATATATCGCCGACATAGAACACTTCCCCTACGGAGAAAAAAAACTCGATGAGGTAATTCGATTCTCCCGTCGAATCGTAGAAAAAATAATTTGCAAATTTAATCCTAAAGTAATAATAATAGCCTGCAACACAATTTCCGTATCTTCTCTTGCCTGTCTTAGAAAAGAATTTGATGTTCCTTTTGTGGGAACCGTACCGGCAATAAAACCTGCGGCAAGTTTAAGTAAAAATAAAAAAATAGCTCTTCTTGCAACGGAACGTACCATAAACGATATTTATACACAAAATCTAATTGAAGAATTCGGAGCGGGATGTAAATTTTTTATGCGTGCAGACCCCCGCCTTATTATACGGATAGAGGAAGATTTACCTAATGCTTCCCGATCGGATAAAATAAAAGCCGTCGAACCCGCCATAGAATTTTTCCGCTCGACAGGTGCGGATACGGCAGTTTTGGGATGTACCCATTTTCTTCATCTGCAAGATATATTTAAAACCGAGTGTTTTCCGGATATTCGGATTGTAGATTCTTTGGACGGGGTAGTAAAACAGGCATTAAATATTTCACCATTAGATAAGAGCTATAAAAGTAATACCACCTGCGGATTTTATGTTACATTAAATAATCCAGCCGTGCAAAAAAAATATCTTGCATATACAAGTTTTTTTAATATGCAGCTTAAATTTTTATAATCGGCTTTAGGTTAGAATAGACAGCCTTGCAACATAGTACCCGAAGCAGTTAAACGCTCCGCACGAAATCAACAACCCTGACGCAGAGCATCGGATACAGAACTCAATGTTTCGCATTATATGTTCTATAAGATGGTTGCAGTCATAAAATTGTTAATTTGAGGTTTATTTGCCGAAAAAACCCCGTTGACCGGCTTTTACCCACCGTCCGGGGCTTTTCGACAAGACAGGCAAAGCAAGCTGTTCCGAAATCCATTTTATAAAAAGCTCGTCTTCAAAACCGTCCAATCGTACCAAAAGGGTCTGAATACCGGGTAAATCTGCCTTACGGATTGCCGATACGGTTTCTTCGGCTATGCGTATAAAAGCTGCCGATGATGATGAAATGTTTGTGTTGCCGCAAGGTATATCCATATCACGGTGAACAAAAACAAGTCTTCCTTGAGCCTTCTTTATGTACATATTTTTTAACAAAATTGAAAGCGATATATTTGCGGAAACCAAATCGCTTATGGTTTTATCTATCGACAAAGCGTCCGTTTCTGAATATACCTGTGTATAAGCCGGAGCATCAAAAATTACTATTGAAGTATCCGGCGAAATATTAATATTTTTAAGTTGCAGCGGTAACGATTGAAGCGAAAAAAGAGAAGACCTGTTCCACTCAATTTGAGCTGCCGCTCCCATAGTTTTACTTTCCGTTTTAGGCTCTGTACTTAAACATACTTTAAGACCTTTATCTCGTAAATTTTCTGCAAGGTCTTGAGAAAATTTTAATCTGTCATCCGTAATAAAAATTCCTGAATCCATAACGGAAACTATATCACATTCATATAAAGCGGTCAAGGATATTAAATGGTGGCGGTGCAATAAGTATTGTTAAAAGGCGGAAAAGTGTCAGCCCCGGAAAAAAAACGATTCTTTTGTCTAAAGACAGACAGAGTATTATCTTAATTTCATTTCAATAAAAAAATACTTACCTACTAGATAAAATCTATAAAATATATTAAAATAGTCTAAAATAATTGTTATTTCTTAATCAATTAAGGAGATAAAATGAAAATTCGAACATCCGTTAATTTATTTTTAGCGGCAGCACTGGGTATAACTATTTTTGGAGCTCTTACATTTACGGTTCTGCATACTAAAACTTATATTCAAAAAAACTTTTACAAAGATGTACCTTTTATTTTGGAAGCGTCATGCTTAGACTTACAAAAAGATCTTGCAGTAGGCTTAGCCTTATCGGAAAATCTGGCACAGCACGGTTATCTTGTAAGATGGCTTGAAGGTTACGAACAAGACAGCGACGGTGAAAAAGACGTAAAAGAAATGATGCTCAAATTAAGCGGCAATGAAGCTTTTTCGACTTGTTTTGTTGCATCAAAATTGACCGGAAGTTATTACGTTGTAGACAAGAACAATAATATCGTCCGTGATCAATTATATGAAACAGAGAAAAAAGATGATTGGTTTTATAGTTTAATGAAAATGCCTCAAAAAACATTTTACAATGTAGACTATAACAAAACACTAAACATAACTAATTTCTGGTTTGACTGTAAAATATTTAATTCTTCAAATCAGGCTATAGGATTTGCAGGTGTTGCCGTAAATCTCGATAAAGCCATAGCTACAATGAAAAAATCGCTGCCAAGCAAAGATTCATGGATAGGCTTGATTGACGACAAAAATAATATAGTTTTGGCTTCAAAATCTGATATTATATCGCAAAATCTTAGTAAAATTACAGGTTCTTTATTGCCGCTAAAAAATCAAAGCGGTCTTGAATATTATAACGATAAGTCTTTGGGAAAAACAATTATTAAAAAAACGCAGCTGGAAGCTATTTCGTATTCCATGGTTATTGCTATTCCGGAAAAAGATTTTGTTCCTCCCGTAATAAGTATTTTGGGTTTACCTGTATTAGGGACAATCATCCTTGCAGTACTGATTTTAATTTCAAGCAGTTTTTTAATACGCTTTCTTTTTGTAAGATTTGTAAGAATGGACAGTATATTTAACAAAATTGCAGAGGGAGACTTTACTATAAGAGCCGAAACAAGTGATGACGAATTAGGTCTTATAACCGGTTCTTTGAACGGTGCTATCGAAAAAGTAAGACTTTCTCTTTCGAATATTTCTAAGGACACAAAAACAATGCAAACCGTAAGCGAAAAGCTTTCTCAAAATATGTTGGATTCCGCTTCTGCACTTGATAGAGTTACGACAACTATAGAAGATGTAAAATCAAAAGTTTTACGGCAAAATGACAGTGTTTCAGGCACCGTAGAAAAGATGAACTGCATAGCCAAAACTATTTCCGAACTTGATTTTCATATTGATTCGCAAGCACAAAGTATAACGGATTCTGCAGCTTCCATAAGTACGATTGTAAAGGACATAGAAGTCATTATGGAAAGAGCCGAAAAAAATTTAGGTGCCATAAAAGATCTCGAAAAAACTACCCACAAAGGAAAGGAAACGGTAAGTACGGTAGTTGATGTTGCAAGGGTAATTACGGAACAGTCCGAAGTTCTGCTTGATGCAATTTCGGTTATTCAAAATACGGCAAGTCAAACAAATCTTTTAGCCATGAATGCGGCAATTGAAGCTGCCCATGCAGGAGAATCCGGTAAAGGATTTGCGGTTGTTGCGGACGAAATAAGAAAACTTGCCGAAGAATCGGGCGAACAAGGAAAAAATATTACCAAGGTTTTGGAAGAATTAAAGCGCAAAATAGAAAATTTAAATGGTGCGGGTCCTCTTGTCTCTGAACAGTTTGAAAAAATAAGTTCAATGATGGATTTTATATACAGACAAGAAGACGGCGTTATCCGCACTATGAATGAGCAGCTTGAAGACAGTCAAAAAGTTTTACATGTTATTACGGATATGAACAGTCTTACTTCAAAAGTAAAACAAAGTTCCGACGATATGCTTTTGGGTGCAGAAGAAATTTCAAAAGAACTTAATAACCTTTCTGCATTGTCCAAAAATATAACCGACAGTATGACCGATATGGCAGACAGAGTAAATAAAGTAAATATAGCCGTAAAAGAAGTAAATGACATTGCTATAAGTAATAAAAAGAATACGGCAAATGTTGTAGGAGAAATAGGAAAATTTAAAGTATAAGATAAAACTTCTTATACAAAACGATTTAAGATGTAAAATGATGATGTCTTGAAAAGTTGATT
>CAUTTN010000157.1:0-4244 GCA_963541225.1 uncultured Treponema sp. | reverse complement strand
CTTTCAATGCAAATAAAACAATACTTACAACGATAATGATTCCTCCTATCGCCGTACCTGCATTTAAAGTTTCGCCTAAAGCAAAATAGCTTAAAAGGCTTGCAATCAAAGGATTTAAAAAAATATAGTTTGTAACATCGCTTGTTTTTTCTGCAATTTGAATTCCTCTGTTAAAGAAAAAATAACCTAAAGCACTTGTACAAATTCCTAAAAAAAGCAAGCTGCCGGTATATTTAAAATTTGCGGAAAGAATTTGCCTGTACCCGTCCGCAGAGGCAAACGATAAAATAATTGCTCCGCAAATCATACTGTAAGTTACAATTTCTATAGATGAATATCCTATTTTTGAAAGACGGCGGCTTATAACATTATAACCGCAAAAAAGTACGGCAGCCGACAATGTCCATAAAATACCCAAATTAATGGAAAGTATTCCTTTCCATAAAATTATGATTAATACGCCGCAAAAAGCACTTATAATTGAAATATAACCGGCTTTATTAAGTTTTTCGCCATAGAGAATCGAGGCTGTTAGTGCTGTCATTATCGGGGTTGTTGCAATTATGATACTTGAAGTTGCCGCCGTAATACTTTGCATTCCCTTATTAAAAGTAATAAGATAAAGTCCGAAACCCATAGCTCCTGCCATAAAAAAAAGCCCCATATCTTTTATACTAAAAGGTTTTCTGAGGTTGTTGAATTTTCCGATAATTAAAAGAACAATGCTTGCCATAGAACACCTTAAAAAACCCAAGGATTCGGGTGTAAAATGGGTTAGAGCATACCGCGAAACCGGAAATGACGAAGCAAACATAATAATTGCAGCCAGTGCATATAAATTCGATTTTAATTTATTTGACATAAGACCTCCCAACTTGCGGACTTATTACACCAATTTATTCGTGCAGAGGGTTTAATACCTGAGGATTTTCGTTTACGCTTTGCGTCGTAACAAAGGCTATTAAAACCGACTGCAAAAACCTTATATAACATACAGTGCGAAACATTTAGCACTGTGAACCCCGATGTTCTGCGTCGGGGTTGTTGATTTAAACCGAAAACTACCGGCAACCATGTATTCGGCAATAAGTATAAAGTAAAAGCGTAGCTATTTAAGTTTCCTGATTTTCCTTGTCGCGGGCAACAACGTCCATACCGATAAGGATATCGGGTTTTTCTATGTCAAGAACACGCACACCCTGAGCAGCCCTGCCCATTGTGCCTATGGTATTTACCGCAACGCGGATAGTTTTTCCCTGCCCCGTAATGCAGACAACCTCATCATCATCAAGCACTGTTAAAAGTCCTACAACCTCTCCCGTTTTTTCGGAAAGAGTGTATATCCTTTGTCCGCCTGTTGCCCGTCCGTGCGAGGAAAATTCCGAAAACTCGACACGTTTTCCGTACCCGTTTTCCGTCATAACAAGCATTTTTTGGTTTTCCGTAACACGCAAGGCACCGGTAAGTTCATCTTCGGAAGAAAGTCTGATACCGGTAACACCGCGCGAGGATCTGCCCAATGTTCTTATTTCAAGTTCGCTCATCCGTAAGGCTTGACCGCGTCGTGTAATAAGCATAACTTCGTCGTTTCCCGTTGTCAATATTGCACTTACAAGTTTATCGCCCTCATCAAGTTTTATGGCGATTATTCCTCGGGTTTTTGCATTTGCAAAATTATCGGTTGTAACTTTTTTTACAACGCCGCCTGCCGTTGCCATTAAAAGATGAGTTTTATCGTCAAAGGCTTTAAGCGAAACGACTGCGGTAATTTCTTCATCGGAGGAAACCGATAATAGAGATTTAATATGAGTACCGCGACCGGTTCTGCTTGCTTCTTGAATTTCGTGAACCTTAAGCCAATACGCCTTTCCCGCATTTGTTATAAACATAATGTAGTCGTGGGTGGAGGCTGTAAAAATTTGGTCTAAAAAGTCGTCTTCCGCAAGATTTGCAGAATTGGAACCTTTTCCGCCCCGGTTTTGACTTTTGTATGCAGTAACAGGAATGCGTTTTATGTAGCCCATGTTGGAAATAAGGATTACCATTTCTTCTTCTTGAATCAGGTCTTCGATATTAAGTTCTTCCACCTCATCGGCAACTATATCGGTTCTGCGTTTGTCGCCGAATTTTTCTGCAAGCTCATTTGTTTCTTCTTTAATGAGAGCAAGAATTTTTTCGGGGTGAGCCAGAAGGTCTTTTAAACGGGCTATAAGAATTTGAAGTTCGTTTAATTCTTTTTTTAAGTCTTCTATTTCCAAACTTGTAAGACGCTTTAACTGCATATCCACAATTGCCTGTGCCTGTACATCATCAAAAGCGAATCGTTCTTTTAAATTATTTTTTGCCGTTTGAGTGTCGCGGGACGCTCTTATCATCTTTATAACTTCATCGATATTGTCTATGGCGACTATAAGGGCTTCCAAGATGTGAGCACGCTCTTCGGCTTTTCGTAAATCGAATTGGGTTCTGCGTGTTACAACATCGACCCTGTGTTCCACAAAATATTTTATTAAAAGTTTTAAATTTAAGGTTTCCGGTTTTTTGTTTACGAGAGCAAGGTTTATAACGCCAAAGGAGGATTGTAGGGCGGTTTTTGCAAAAAGCTGATTTAAAACAACTTTCGTAATTGCCCCTCGTTTTAATTCTATAACTATGCGTAAGCCTGTCCTGTCGGAAGTTTCATCATTTACATTTGCAATGCCGTCGATTATTTTCTCTCTGGCAAGTTCTCCGATCCTTGAAACAAGGGTTGTGGTGTTTACCTGATACGGCACTTCCGTAAAAACGATTGTTTCCTTGCCTTTTTTATCCACCTCAATTGTAAATCTTCCCCGTACAAGAATTTTACCCCTGCCGGTTTTAAAGGCTTGTTTTATCCCCTTGCGTCCGTAAATTATGCCGCCTGTGGGAAAGTCGGGTCCTTTCATATAGGTGCAAAGTTCATCAATGTCTATATCGGGATTATCGATGTATGCGGAAACGGCTTGTGCAATTTCGCCCAGATTATGCGGCGGCATATTTGTTGCCATACCGACTGCAATACCGCTTGATCCGTTTGCAAGTAAAAAAGGAAATTTTGCAGGCAAAACCGTAGGCTCCGTAGTCGAATCGTCAAAGTTGGGAATAAAGTCTACGGTTTCCTTTTTTATATCCTCTACCATTGTTTCGGCTAGCTTTGCCATCTTTGCTTCCGTATAACGGTAAGCTGCGGGAGGGTCGCCTCCTATTGTTCCGAAGTTTCCTTGCGGATATATGACAGGGTACCTTAGCGAAAAATCCTGCCCTAAACGTACAAGAGCATCGTAAACCGAAGCATCGCCGTGCGGGTGGTAACTTCCAAGTACATCACCGACAATCTTGGCACATTTTCGTGTCGGTCCGGAACTTCGCAGACTTTTTTCTTCCATTGAGTAAAGGATTCGTCTGTGAACAGGCTTCAAACCGTCCCTTACATCAGGCAAAGCCCTGCTTACAATAACGGACATCGAATAGTCTATATATGCACGTTTTACTTCATTTTCTATGGGAATCGGAATAACCGTTCCGCCTTCCTTTGTTTGCGTTTCTTCCACGTTGATTCTCCGGTAAGGACAACTTTCGTTTTATCTAAATTATTCTTTAAGCTGCCTTATTAATTACTGATAAATTGTAGTGTCAAAATATAAAGTGTAATCATAACATAAAAAGAGGGCTTGGTCAATGATTAGACAAAAATTACACCGGTATGCTACAAAACAAAATATAGAATTCAAAATTCCAATATCGAATCAACAACCCCGAGGCAAGCGTCGGGGTATTAAACCCTCCGCACGAATAAATCCTATAAATAGACCTGTTCGATAACTGTGTTTTCGAACAGGTCGACGAGTTCTAAATCGTGCAAATAGCACGATTTAGAACATCGCATTTCAAGGTAGCCTGTTCAGAAACGGAAGTTTCCGAGCAGGTTTAATATTTTTCCCGTAACTATTTTATGTACTTGAAATTTATATATAAATCTTATAATATACCTTTAATGAAATTTGAGCCTATAAAAACGAACAGATTGGTTATTATTGAATATGCTCCCGAGTACTTAAATGAAGTGTTTATATATCGCTCTCTTCCCGAAATTTATAAA
The DNA here is from genome assembly GCA_963541225.1 of uncultured Treponema sp. Taxonomy (GTDB): domain Bacteria; phylum Spirochaetota; class Spirochaetia; order Treponematales; family Treponemataceae; genus Treponema_B. The sequence continues at coordinate 124 of CAUTTN010000157.1, read as the reverse complement.
TCTTACACAGCAAAAATAGATTCCCCTCAAGCCCTTGCAGAATATTTTGAAGAACAGATTACCGAATTCGATAATCCCGAAGGCGGTTATTCGGTTTTTCTTATTCTTTTAAATTCAAAAGTAA
>CAUTTN010000156.1:0-4251 GCA_963541225.1 uncultured Treponema sp. | reverse complement strand
TTTTTCTTATTTATGTTTTATCAAAACAAATTCTACACGGCGGTTTTTCCACCAATTATCTTTATCATTGATAGAAGCAATCGGTTTTGAACTTCCCATTCCTACGGAAGAAAGGCGGGCAGCTCGTACTCCGTTTTTAATTAAGATTTGTCTGACAGCTTCGGCTCTTTGACCGGAAAGAGGGATAAGATCATTTTTTTCTTCCCGTTCGGTGCCGGTCGTCGTGTTGGCATGACCTTCTACCTGTACCTGATATTCGGGGAATTTATTTAATATTTCGGCTACGCGTTTTAAAATATTGTCGTTTTTGGAAACAATATCTTCTTTAAGACCTTTAAAGTCAGACGCATTGGCTCTGAATATAATTGAAGGAACGGCAATTTTTAGCTTATCGCCATCTCTTATTACAAGAATATCTACAGGAATATAACCGCGGTATACGGACGTTATTCCCGTTTTGTCGGTAACGGTAAATATAAAAGGATAATCGGTTGCCGATTGAACCGTTTCTCCCGAAAGAGAACGTCCGTCCCATATAAGCTGATTTGTAATTTTTTCTTTTCCGGATGTTTTCCAAAATAATCTTCCGCCGTTTTCTTCCGGTTCTTTTATTTCAAAACTCCAAGTATCTACACCGGCAAGAGTCTCTACTTTTAGTTTAATAAATAAATCGTCATCAATACCGTCATTATCGGGACTAAAATATTTGGGAGAAGTATTTACCGCTAATTTTGCAGGTTTTGTGGAAACTACAAAAGGTTCGGTAAAGGCGGTTACAATATCGCCTTTTTTATATTCTGCATACATAGAAGCCATGTATCTTCCGTCTTCTGCGTCTTTTCCCGTTTTTAAATCTTTTCCGTTCCAATTAAGCTTTTTGGGTAAAGTCTTTTCTTTTTGGGAATTCCATTCGGCAAGGGTTTTTCCCGTTTCTACCGAAGAAACCGTTATATTCCAATTGTCAAGTTCTGCATCTATATTTGTAAAGATAGTTAGCTCCTGTATATTTTCGGCTGCCGCTATTGGAGAAAATACCGGCAATTTTGCGGTAATATACCCTTTGGCTTCTCTGCTGTCTACGGTTATATTTTCAAGTTTTTGCACGGTTTTATTTCCGGCATCATCTTCGGCTTCAATTATATAAGAATATTTTCCATCTGGAACTTTATTTCCTAAATCGTCATCGGCTTTCCAGTTAAGGTTTTCAGCCTTACCTTCCCAAGTTCCCGTTTTAACTTTTTTATTTTTGCTGTCGATAAAATACCCTACCCATTTTTTTTCTTCGGAAGAAATTTGATTTATCGGAAGAACCGATTTTTTGTTTTCTGCCGAAGCCGAAAATACAAGGTACGGAGCCGATATTTTGATCTTCGGGAATTCTGTGTCTATTTCAATTTCGGGAATTATAGATTTTGCAGATTGTTTATTTGCAAGTTCTACTTCCAATTCTGCAGAATATTTTCCGTCTGCACTTATAGAACCTTTTTTACCGTCGGTATTTTCGTCATCCGTACCATTCCAAATAAGTTTTTTGGGAGGTTCCGCACCTTCAAAAATTTTTACGGCTTTTCCGGAGGCATTTTTTATTGTAACCTTATATTTATCGACTTTTGTAAGCGATTTTATAACAGGGTACAATTCCAAAGTATCCTTTATCTTATCTCCGTTCGGCGAAAATGCCGAATAATTTGATTGCAATATAATATCTGCTTTTTCGGTATTTAATTCTACAATTACTTTATTCGACAAAGCTTTATTACCTGCTTCGTCTTCACCTTTTAGAACGTAGATATATTTTCCGTCTTCTGCAAAGCTGCCGTCATCTTTACGTCCCGTCCATTCAAATTGTGATGGCAGATTACCGAATTCCGTTTTAAAAATAGGTAAACCGGTTGTGGTGTTTTTGTCGTCCGTTTTATAAATTTCGGCAGTCCAGTTTCCTTTACTTATTTCTTCTTGAGAGAATATAACACTGTCTATAAGACCGTCTCCGTCCGGAGAAAATATTTTATCCGAAGCCGAAACTTTAGCGGCAGGAGCTGTGGTATCTATTATAAACGAAGGCGTTTCCATTTTTGGGTTATGCCCGTTTATATACATTGCCGAAATAAAGGCTTTGTATTTACCTTCCGGTAAAACGGTACCTTTTTCATTTTTTCCGTCGAAATCTATTTTTTCTATTTTGGCAGGTTCTCCCCGATATTTTTTGACGGTATTTCCTTTTTCGTCTTTTACTTCAATGTTCCATTCGTTAAGTCCGTTTACTGAAGGAATGTATGGGGTAAAAGTGATTGTTCCGTTGGAAGAGCTTTCTGGTGAAAAGGCTTTTTTGTCTATGGCTATATTTACCGCAGGTTTATTTGTATCTATGATTATGTTGGAAAGACTTTTTACCGTTCTGTTTTTTGCTCTATCAACTGCCTCTACCGTGTATTTATAAATGCCGTCCGGTACGGGTTGACCCGAATCGTCTTTTCCGTCCCAGCTGATAGGTTTTAATTCCGAATTTTTTACTTCAATTTTTTTGACGGTTTTTCCTGAGGCATCGGTAATGACAGCTGTCCATAAGTCTTCTTTTGAGCCTGTATTTTCAAAGGTAAATACGTCTTTATTTCCGTCTCCGTCGGGACTGAATATAAGATTTGCAGCACTTTCGGGCTGTTTAAGTTCTACGATAGGCGGTGTCCTATCAAGTTCTACAACATAGTTTTCCGTTACGGCCTTATTGTGATTATCATCTTCGGCTTTTACTACAAATGTATATTTTCCATCTGCGGCAATCTCTCCGGCATCGGTTCTGCCGTCCCAACGCAATACAGGAGGTACGTCAACGGCTTCTTTAAATTTTCCTAAAAGTTTAATAAAAGATTTTGCATCTTTCATTTCACGTAAAGGTATTTTATTCGATATTGTACGGACAATATTTCCGTTTGAGTCTTTTATTTCTGCCGACCATGAAGTTACATACCTTTTATCCGTTATCTTTAACGGAATTTCCATTGCATCGTTTTCTCCATCATTGTTTGGAGAAAAATAAACGATATTATCTTGGGGCATTGAAAGGTCGATTTTGGGCGGATCGCTGTCTTTTAAACCGAAGTGCATGTTTACACCTGCACCGAATGCCCAAATTTCGTTATAAAACGGTTTTGCAGAAAATTCCGGTTTTAGATCGCTTTTTTCCCAGCCTTGTTTTTTCATAAACGCATTGTTTCCGCCGGAATTTATTTTTATTGCAACACCTAAATTAAATGACGGGATAAAGGTTTGTTTTTTGTATTTTGCTTCAAGTGCATTTAATACGAATGCTGTTTTAATGCTTATCATATCAGCCATTTCCAGATGAAGCCCCGTATTAAACACGAAGTTTTGGAAAAAGGGTAATGAAATATCGAGGTGCATTCCCAATTTAAATCCGTCAATGGCTACAAAAGTAGAGGCAAAACCTGCCCGCGGTGTAAACATTGCAGGACTTCCGCTTGAAACTCCGCCTTTTATACCTATTCCGTTTGAGTTATATGTTTTTCCCATACCGGTTAATGAAATACCCAGTTTGGAGTCTTTAAAAATACTTAAATCGCCGAATTTATACAGAATTCCGAGGTCTGCTCCAAGTCCCCAACTTTTTCCGAAATCGGAATATGCTCCGACACCTACAAGGAATTTTTCGGTAAGTTCTTTTGAATAAGAAAAACGTACACCTCCCATAGTCCCCAATTTTAAAGAATCAAATTCGGAATTTAAAAAATGCAAACTTCCTGCAAAATTTCCTACACGGGTAGGGTAAAGCACTGCCAAATTTGCAGTATGCCCTAATCCTTTTTCTTCTTTTCCAAGTCCTGCAAGCAAAAAATAAGAAATGTCTAATATAGGTCTTTGTTCTGCACCGCCAAGTGCAGGGTTTACGGCGAGGGTTCCGGGAATACTATCCGAAAATGGTCCTCCCGTAACACTTGCTTGTCCTCCCAAGACAGATGTCGATTGCAATGTGTTTTTTTCTTCACCGCCTGCTACAGGATCAAACGCAAATAAACACAATGTAAAAATCAAAAAAAACAGTGTAAATGTTTTTTTCAAATTAAAATGAAATTTAGGGAAATACATGAAAAACTCCTTTTATATTTCTTAACGATTAAAACATTTTTGATTTTTAAAGAGTTACTAAAATCAAAATTATTTGAGATTTATATATATTTTAACAATATTTAGATAAAAATTCAATATCACAGATATTTGTGTGTATTAACGGAG
>CAUTTN010000155.1:0-4264 GCA_963541225.1 uncultured Treponema sp. | reverse complement strand
CACATCCTGTGCGGTAACTAACGGTACATCCGTGTACCTGTTTCGTCTGTCAAGTGAGGATAATCTTTCGGATTCATTGTAGTAAACCTTCGCCGGTTGTAGTACACAATCAACAACCCCGACAACAGCGGCGGGGTATTAAACCCTCCCGCACGAATAAAAATGCAAGCTAGATTATTCTAAAGCCTCTAAATAAAATATAGGCAGAACCGAAAACGGCACCCAATATAAGCCGGATAATGATAACTATAATAAGACAAACAACTATCTGTTTACGTACGCTCATAAATTTACCGCCTAAAAGATTATGGACTCTTACAAAAACAGGCGATAAAAATCTGTCCAGCATATATACAAAATTTCCGGAGCGGTAAGAAGAAGACATATCCAGTATTAATCTTATTACCAAGGCAATTATAAAAATATTTATAATAAAAGAGAAAAACGACCAAAAAATCGAAATCAAACTTTGGATTATAGAAACCGGAGAAAAAAAGCCGCGTATGGATATTTGAAAACACATATTGGAAAGAAGAGAAAGTATGCCTATTGCCAAAATCGGCGAAAAGTCCAAAGCTCCTATTTGTGCAAATCTAAACCTTTTAAACCAATTAAGGTATGGAGAACAAGCCTCGGATAAAAACGAACTTATCGGTGAATCGGAAGAGGTTACCCAAGACAAAAATACGTAGCCTATGCAAAGGTATGAATAAAGCCTTAAAGCATATCCCAATGTAGAAAAAATCGATGAAAGCATAAATAACTCCTAATTTTATTCTTGCCACACAAGGGCGACACCGAATTGTTCTTTAAGATTTTCTATAAAATCCGGTGCCGACGGTACCTTGATTTGCGGTGAAACTTTTATTATATAATTATATCCTTCTGCCGAAGTATGAATATACACATCGCAATTTCCGCTCCTTTCATACAAAAAATCTTTTAAACGGCTAAGCTCTTGTTCTGCCGTTATATTCGGATCAAGCTCTATGTGAACTTCGCTTAAAGATTTTTGCTGTAAACCGTCTATATCCAATACGTCATTTACAAGAAAAGACGGAGTTCCTTCGCCGGAAGTATCTATCGTTCCCGAAAAACCGCAAACGCTTTCCGGCAAAAGTTTTGTACGGTATTTTTCCCATGTACGCGGAAAAAAAACAAGATCAAGATTGCCGTTTATATCTTCAAAAGTGCCGAACCCCATAGTATCGCCTTTTTTGGTTTGATGAGGTCTTACACCCGTAAGCATTCCGACAATTACATATTGTTTTTTGCTTATTGCTCTTGAAAGGTGAGCCGTATTAAATGTTGCACAGGTTTCTATTGTTTTACGGAATTCGTCCAGCGGATGCCCCGAAATATAAAAACCCATTAATTCTTTTTCCAGCCTTAGTTTTTCTTTTTGAGGAAAATCTTCTACGTTTTCAAATTTAAAATCGGAAAATTCTTTTATACCGGCAACTTCAAATAAACTGCCCTGTCCGCTGCAGGAGTTTTCTTTTTTTTGGGAAGTATAGCCTACGGCAGCCTCCATATTTAGCAAAAGGGTTGAACGGTTTTGCCCCAAACTGTCAAAACAGCCTGTTTTTATCATAACTTCAAGATTCCGTTTATTTTGTGTATGCAAATCGTTTCTCTCCAAAAAATCTATAAAAGACTTATAATCGCCGTTTTTTTGCCGTTCTAAAGTAAGTTCTTCGGCTGCCTGCAATCCGACACCTTTTATACCCAATAAACCGAATATTATATGCCCTTCTTTTGATACGCTGAAAAAAGGTTCCGACAAATTTATATCGGGAGGCAGAATTTTAAGTCCCATATTCTTGGCTTCGACTATATATTCGGGCAGCTTATCCGTAGATGTAATTTCATTCGTTAAGTTTGCCGCCATAAATTCTGCCGGAAAATGAGCTTTTAAATATGCGGTTTGGAAAGCCAAAACGGAATAGGCTGCGGCATGGCTTTTGTTAAAACCGTAACCTGCAAACGGAATAAGAATTTCGAATATGCGGTCTGCATCTTCTTTTTTAAATCCGCTTTTTTCGGCTCCTGCTATAAACTTTTCTTTTTCGGTTTTCATAACTTCGATTTTTTTCTTACCCATAGCACGCCGTAAAATATCTGCCTGACCGAGTGTATATCCTGCAATCCTTTGCGCAACCTGCATAACCTGTTCCTGATAAACGATAACCCCGTAAGTTTCCGACAAAATATCTTCAAGGCAAGGATCGGGATATTTTATTTTAGAATTATCGAATTTGGATTCTATAAACTGATTGATAAAGTCCATAGGACCCGGGCGGTAAAGAGCGTTAAGAGCTATAAGGTCTTCCATTTTTGTCGGTTTTGCCCGCTTTAGGATATTTTGCATACCCTGACTTTCAAACTGAAATACAGCCGCCGATTTTCCTTCGCTAAGCATTTGAAAAGTTTTTTTATCCGAGTAGTCGATATTATCTATAGAAAAATTCTTCCACTCTCCGCCTCTCTTATGAATTATATCTTCGGTGTGTTTTATAAGTGTAAGGGTTTTTAATCCCAAAAAGTCCATTTTTACAAGTCCGCAATCTTCTATTAAATCCATAGTAAATTGTGTTGCAATTTTGCCCGTCTTAGAATCTTTGTATAAAGGAACATAGTCGGTTAAAGCAGTTCTTCCTATAACTATACCTGCAGCGTGTAAGCTGGTATTGCGGTTACGCCCCTCCAAAGCTATAGAGGTTTCAAAAAGCTCTTTATATTGAGGTTCATCTACCAAAGCTTTTAATTCGGGAATATTATCGAGGGCATATTTTAGTGTTACTTCTTTTACATTTTCATCGGCTGCTTTAACGGGTATAAGTTTGGTTATGGCATTTACATCGGAAAGCGGTATATTTAAAACTCTGCCTACGTCTTTTACGACGGCTTTTGCCTTTAATGTTCCGAAGGTAATTATTTGTCCTACGTTTTCATCTCCGTATTTACGGCGTACATAATCTATTACTTCCTGACGGCGTTCAAAGCAAAAGTCCACATCAAAATCCGGCATGGAAACCCGTTCCGGATTTAAAAATCTTTCAAAAAGAAGATTATATTTTAAAGGATCAATATCCGTAATTCTTAGTGCATAAGCCAAAATAGAGCCTGCACCCGAACCCCGTCCGGGACCTACGGGAATACCGTTTTCTTTTGCCCAGTTAATAAAGTCCCAAACAATTAAAAAATAACCGACAAAATCCATCTTCATTACTATTTGTAATTCGTACTCAAGCCTTTCGGTAATTTGCGGCGTAATTTCGGTATAGCGTTTTTTTAAACCCGTTTCTGCCAAATACCGTATATATTCTTCTTTTGAATTAAAGTCTTCGGGAATTCCGTATATGGGCAGGATAGGTCCCGGCTTAGGAATTTTAACATTGCACATATCCGCAATACGGCATGTATTAGTAACAGTTTCGGGATATTCGGGAAAGAGTTTTGCCATCTCTTCTGCCGATTTAAAATAGAATTCGCTTCCTTCAAACTTCATTCTATTTTCATCGGTTCGCAGTTTTTTCATTCCTATGCACATTAAAATATCTTGTGCTATATAATCTTTTTTTTCCGCATAGTGAATATCGTTTGTTACAACCAAAGGTACGCCTATTTTTCTTGCCGTTTCGATTAGAAGCGGAGCAACTTTTTTTTCTTCCTTTAACCCGTGATCTTGCAGTTCTATAAAATAATTTTCGTTTCCGAATATTCCGCGATATTTTCTTACATGAGCTTCTGCCTTTTCCGTTTCGCCGTTCAGCAAAAGAACAGGTAATTCGCCTGCAATACATGCGGAAAGACAAATAAGCCCTTCTGCGTGCTGTGCCAAAAGTTCATCATCAATTCGGGGTTTATAATACATTCCCTCGGTAAAACCTTTTGAACAAAGCACCATTAAATTACGGTACCCTGTTTCGTTTTTCGCAAGCAAAATTAAGTGATAATATTTTTTTCCGCTTATAGTTTCTTTTTTTTCAAAACGGCTTTCCGAAGCAACATATACTTCACAGCCTATTATAGGTTTTATACCTTGAGCGACACAGGCATTATAAAAATGAATTACACCGAACATATTTCCGTGATCCGTAAGTGCAAGTGCGGTCTGTCCCGTTTCTTTTGCCTTAGCAACTAATGTTTTTATGGAAGCAGCTCCGTCTAAAAGTGAAAAATCGGAATGAACATGAAGATGAACAAAATCGCCTGACATAGCGTTAAAATTATCATAAAGCAGGCTTTTGTGCAAGGGCAA
>CAUTTN010000154.1:0-4303 GCA_963541225.1 uncultured Treponema sp. | reverse complement strand
AAACTGGAAGTTGGATTTAGCTTTACGGCTTGCTTCGGGAGAACTTATAAATGCGAAGCAAAAACGGGCTGTAATTTTTTTGAGTTTGGAAAATATTTCTTCCGATAATTTTAAACAATATAATTTAAACGATCTTGCATCCTATATGTCGAATAACGGAATACGGTTTTATGCCATAAATTTAAAACAGGGTGCGGTTTCTCCCGAAATTGCATATCTTGCCAAAAAAACGGAAGGAAAAACAACTTACATATATGCGGAAAAAGGATTGAAGCATATTGTTACGGATTTAATAGAAAAACCTTTGGGAATATATAGACTTCAATATCTTTCTTCAGAACCTACCGATTTCGGAAGAGCTTTTTTACCGGTGGAAGTTGAAGTAAGACTTTTAAACCGCTCGGGCAGAGATGAAATAGGGTATTTTGCTCCTTTAGAATAGGAGAGTCCGCCTAAAAAGGCGGATAGTACTCCGTTTTTAGAGGGGGCTGTATTTGCGGCAAAAAATATAATATTTGTTCACTTTTTATATAAAAAACTATTGACAGTGAACGCTTTTTATTGTATAAAGTATGTATGCAAAGACGATATTTTCAAATTATAAAATTAATGAAAGAAAACGGAAGTATTCCGCAAAGAGGTATTGCAAAAAAATTAAAAATATCCCTTGCTTATGTTAATAAAATTATATTCGACATGGAAAATGACGGGCTTTTATATACAAAAGATATGCCCGTTTTCGGAAAAAAAGTCTTGACTGCCAAGGCTTTAAAAGAGTATGAAAAATGCAGGGTTGATAATGCAATTGTAATGGCTGCCGGTTTCGGTTCCCGTTTTGTTCCTTTAACTTATGCAACTCCGAAAGGTCTTTTGGAAGTTTTCGGAGAGTGTATGATAGAAAGGCAGATAGCTCAGTTAAAAGAAGCCGGTATAGACGATATTACGATTGTAGTCGGGTATTTAAAAGAAAGTTTTGAATATCTTATAGATAAATACGGCATAAAACTGGTTTATAATCCCGATTTTAAATCAAAAAATAATCTTTCTACCCTTTATCACGTAAGAGATAAATTAAAAAACACATATATTCTTTCCAGCGATAACTGGCTTAGAGAAAATATGTATCATTCGCATGAGTATGATTCTTGGTATTCTGCGGTTAAAGTTTCCGGAAAAACCAAAGAATGGATTTTAAAAATAGGTTTACACGATAAAATTTTGGATGTAAAGGTCGGCGGACGAAACGGTTGGGTTATGTACGGTCCCGTTTATTTTTCAAAAGAATTTTCCAAAAAGCTGGTTCCGCTAATCGAAAAGGCTTACAATGCCGAAGATACGGACGACTGGTATTGGGAAGATGTTTATATGCGGAACATTAAAACCCTTACAATGTTTGCAAATAAACAACCGGAACGTCAAGTTTATGAGTTTGAATCTCTTGACGATATAAGGCTGTTTGATTCCTCGTATTTGATTTCTTCTCATGACAGTTGGATGGAACTTATCTCCAAAGTTTTTAACAGGGCAGAACATGTAATTACAAATTTAAAGCCTCTTAACTTCGGTATGACAAATAAATCCTTTTTGTTTCAGATAGAAGGGGAAAATTATATTTTTAGAATACCCGGTGAGGGAACCGATGTTTTAATTAACCGTAAACAAGAAGCGGACGTTTATAAAGCAATTACTCCTTTAAAAATAAGCGATAAAATAATATATATGGATCCCGAAAAAGGGGTAAAAATTACAAAATTTATTGAAGATGCCCGTACCATCGACATAAAAAATGAAAACGATTTAAAGCTTTGTATGAATGCCGCAAAAAATCTCCATAATTCGGGTATTAAAGTCGATCATAGTTTTGATTTTAGGGAACGTATAAGTTATCATCATAAACTTGCTGAAGAAAAACACGGTATTTTTTATCATGATTATGCTGAAGTGTATTCTATGATGAACGAACTTTTAGATAATCTTGATACAATGGTTATTCCTTCAGCTTTAACCCATATCGATTTGGTTCCAGATAATTTTTTGATAAAAGAAAATAAAGTCTTTTTACTCGATTGGGAATACGCCGCAATGTGTGACCCTCTTGCAGATATTGCAATGTTTGCAATTTATGCTTATTACGGAACGGTAGAGTTGGAAAATATAATGCACATTTATTTTGAGCGGGAACCTGAGCCCGATGAGCGAATAAGAATTTACAGTTATGTTGCTCTTTCGGGTTTTTTATGGGCTCTTTGGACTTGTTATAAAGAAGCCTTAGGCGTAAGTTTTGGGGATTACGGGTTAAAAATGTACCGTTACGCAAAGGATTACTATAAAAAAACAAAAGAATTAATAGAAAAAAAATCCGGTTTTGAAAAGTAGGCAGGCAGGTTTTAAAATGTTTAAACTTAGCAGTGATATTAAAAAAATTTTTATGGGAGTATTATTATGAATAACGAAAAACATGGAGAAATAGACTGGTTAATAGTTATAGCTCCGCTTGCTGTAATTGTGTGTCTTTCCGGTTTACTTTTGGCTTTTCCCGACGCTTCAAAAAAAGTAGTTGATTCTCTTTGGTATATTTTTGTAAATAAGTTGGGATTTTTTTATATTTTGTTGGGACTTTCTCTTGTTTTTATTGCGTTCGGCTTGGCTTTTTCCAAATACGGTAAGGTAAAACTTGGCAATAGAGAAAAACCTCTTTATTCTAATTTTGAATGGGGATCGATGATTTTTACATCGACTATGGCTGCCGATATTTTGTATTGGGCATTGATAGAATGGGCTTATTATTATAACGAAACGCCTTTCGGTTTTTTAAACCTTAGTCTCGCAGAAAGGCAGGATTGGGCTTCGGCTTATCCGCTTTTTCATTGGGGAATAACACCTTGGGCTTTTCACATTGTGCCTGCAGCGGCTTTCGGTTATATGCTTCATGTACGCAAAAGAACAAAACAAAAACTTTCGGAAAGCTGCCGCCCTGTTTTAGGTAGTTGTGCGGATAAAGCTCCAGGAAAAATTATAGATGTTTTTTCCGTAATAGGTTTATTGGCAGGTACTGCAACTACTTTTTCGCTTGCAACACCTTTATTGTCATTGGCTATTTCTTCTCTTTGCGGTATACCCGAAAGTAAATTTTTAACTTTAGGTATTTTGCTTACAATTGCTGCAATTTATACGGCAGCAGTATTGCTTGGATTTAAAGGTATTTCGCAGCTTGCAAAGATTTCCGTTATTTCGTTTGTTCTCTTATTGGCTTTGGTTTTTATAGCATCGCCTAAAATTTACATTATCGAAACAGGTATAACGGGACTTGGTAAAGTTTTTCAAAACTTTTTTTCGATGTCAATGTGGATGGACCCTTTACGTGTTTCAGGCGGAGACGGTTCCGGTTTTCCTCAAAATTGGACTATTTTTTATTGGGCTTATTGGATTGCATGGTTTGTTGCAACTCCATTTTTTATAGGAACAATTTCCGAGGGTAGAACTATAAAAAACACGATTTTAGGCGGATTTGCTTGCGGCATAGCGGGAACTTATTGTTCATTTATTATTTTGGGTAATTACGGTTTACATTTACAGTCTCACGGTATATTGAATGCAGCCGAAGCTTTGACTTCTGCAGCTCCTTCTAAGGTTATAATGAATATTATACAAACGCTGCCTTATCCTAAATTGGTAATGGGCGTTTTAATTGTTACAATGATAGCCTTTTATTCGAGTACTTTTGATGCAATAACTTTAGTAATAGCTTCTTACTCGCAAACAGATATTAAAAAGAATGCGGAACCGAAAAGACGGCTTAGAGCTTTTTGGGCTGTGGTTTTTATTCTTCTTCCTGCAGCACTTATTTTAATAGGTACGAATTTAAATCAGCTTCAAAGTCTTTCGATAATTGCCGCTTTTCCTCTCGGAATAATAATAATTCTTATTGTAGTAAGTTTTTTTAAAGATTTAAAAAAAGACAGTACGGTTTTATAGACAAATCATTCAAAGTTATCGGTTAATTTGATTAACCGGTAACTTTTTGAAATTTATTCGTGCAGATGGTTTAATACCCGACATTTTACGTCTACGATTTTTTTGGCGGGGGTGTTGATTATGAAGCGACCTCAAGGACACGGCAGACTATCGGGAGGGAAAGTGCAGCGGATTTCCATCGTGCGGGCGATTTTGAAAAATGTGCCGATTGTTATTATTGATGAAGCTCTTACTTACACTGATGCGGAAAATGAAAACCGAATTCAGCCGGTGATTAAAAATCCGGTGCGGGATAAAACGTTTGTCGTCATCGCCCGACGGCTGCAAA
>CAUTTN010000153.1:0-4334 GCA_963541225.1 uncultured Treponema sp. | reverse complement strand
CGAACCGCCTTCCAATAAAAATAGCAATGCTATTTTATTTAGTATACACAATTTCGCTTTGAGTGTCAAGGGCAGTATTTGTCAACTAAAAAAAACATTTTTTTTATTGCCGCACAGTACATAAATAAAAAATGATGAAAACTTACCGTACGTATTGACAAAACATTAATTTGCATATATAAGAGGAAATATAAAATGAAAAGAACTGCACTTCATTCGTCGGCTAATTTTATATTTACCTCTTTTGCAGTTATTTTAGAATATACTTTAATAAGAATAATTGCAGCTTTACTTACCTCATTGCATAAACCTCTTCCTTATATTTATTTGTTTTTAGCGGCTGGGTTTCTTTTCTTTTTTTGCAGCTTTTATGCACGAAAACTGCGTATGTTGGTAACCTTAGAAAAAACACAAGATTTGCGCAGCAAGGTGCTTGATACGTGTTTATTTTTAAATGATAAAAATAGTTACGAAAATGTAAATTCCGTGTTAAACAAAGACTGCAAAATAATCGCTTCGTTTTACGGGACGGAAAAACCGATTTTTATTTCTAATCTTATTTTATACGGAACCGTTTTGTTTTTTCTTTTTAGTTCCAATCTTTATTTGGCTTTTTGTATTTTGGCAATTTCTTTTTTATGTATCACCCCCGATTTAATCTTGCGTAAATATTTTATGCAAACTTATTGGGATACGAGGGAAGTTGAAAAAAAATTAAGCAATTATTTTATTGAGGCCTTTAATCTTAATGCAATGGTAAATTTATACCGGGCGCATTCTTGGTTTTTAAAACGGTTTTATAAAATAACGGACGAATTTTATAAACTCGGAAACAAAGCTGAACTCTTTGCAAAACTTGAAGATTTTTTACACAGCTTTTCGGAAGTAATTATTACACTCTTAAGCTATCTTTTAATTGCATATTTTAAAACAAAAGAAATCATAACAGTACAAGAAGCAATAAGCACGGCTGCAATTTTACCCGTTTTTTTTTCACGGGCAGTAATGATGTTTTCAATCATAGGAGCAAAAAATAGTTTTACCGTAAGCTTAAAACGTTTTCAAAATCTTGTAAATAAAAACATGGACATAAAATTATCAAATTCAGAATTTACAAAAATAGAATATAAAGATGTTCTTCCTTCTTATTTAAAAGGAAAACTTAAACCTATTTCTTTTTGTATAAATAAAAATGATAAGGTTTTAATAAAGGGTGAAAACGGAATAGGTAAAACATCTTTAATAAAATGTCTTTTTTGCGGAATCGAATATGAAGGCATAATAGAAATTGAAACAGAATCCGGAATTAAAAACAGCGCGGAGGTCTCCGAAAATTGTTTTATAAAAAACTGCATTTTCCTTCCGCAAGAGTTTCCTTTGCTTTCTTTAACAGCTGAAGACTTTATAAATATTAGTATCGAAAAAAATAATATCGATATTAAGGCTCTTAAAGAAAAATTTAAAGTCTACGGTTTTGAATTTGAAAAACACAAGCACACAAAAATTAAAGACCTTTCAGGCGGTGAAAAGAAAAAACTTTTACTTCCCTTGGCATTTATGTTAAACAAGATAGTTATACTTGATGAACCTACAAATGATTTGGATTCACAAGGAATTTCAGCACTAAAAAAAGATTTCACGAAATATCAAAACACCCTTATGGTTATTTCACACGATAAAGATATTGAATCCTGTTTTTCAAAAATATTAAATATCGGAGAAAATAAATGAATTTAAAAACTGTAAAAATATTTTGGTACAGTTTTTTATTGGAAAGTGCCTCACAAATTATTTCACTTTTTTTACCTGTTTACTTTTCTGCACAAGTTGGAATTATCGTATCTCATATTTATAATAAAACTTCTGCCGACGGCATTATTTTACAAACCTTGCTTATAATTTTGTTACTTTCTCTTATTTCCCCATTTGCAGCTTTTTTAAGTGCAAAGGTGTTTTTAAAAAAGTCCGTTTTACACGATGGAGCTAATTTAAAATTGATTTTGCAAAAAGACATAAGCCAAGTGCATAATTCTGGAAGCGGAAGCATTTTACAACTTTTTGAATCGGATTTAATTGAATATAGGTTAAAACTGCGTACTCTCATTGTTACGCCGATTGTTGTAGCCGTATTAACTGCCGTACTTTTTATTCAAAGCTCCAATATAATTTTTTTACTCACAGTGTTTTGCGTATCGGCAATCCCCATTTTATTTAATAAATTATATTCACATTTGGAAGGAATTTACTACTCCCATTCTGCGACTTACAATAATAGCCGTATTGCGTTTGAAGAAAATATTGTAAACAATAAAATACCTCTTATTTTATTTTCACTTAAAGAAAATATTTTAAAATTATATAATAAGGAATACAACTCTTATATAAACAAACATGCCAAAAAAAATATTATAAACCTCTCGCTTTCAAAAGCAGTTTTAGGGCTTTGTAAATATTCAATACAAGTTTTAATTATTATAAGTTTTTCTTTTTTGTTTAAGTCCGTAAGCATTGAAAATTTGGTCGCTTCACTTTTTTTAATTTATCCTATCGGGCAAATAATAGAATTACTTATTGAATGGGTACAGATAATTCCGTTTATGAAGATTATAAATGGGCGTGTAAATTTCTTTTTAAACTTTGATAATTCAAACATACCTAAAACGGGTTATGAAAATATTGAAACTAAAAATCTTGTTTACACAATCAGCGGCAGAAAATTTTCATTCCCTGATATTAAAATAAAAAAAGGTAATAAGTTTTTAATTGAGGGAGCAAACGGAACAGGTAAAAGTATTTTTTTAAAAATTCTTGCAGGTGAAGTTAAACCTCAGGCAGGAGAAATTATATTTTCAAATCCGGTAAAAGAAGCTCTGGGTTATGTTCCGCAAACTTCACTTTTATTTAATACAGGTATAAAAGAAAACATCACATTAGGCAATGAAATCCCGGAAAACGAAATAAATAAAATGCTTAAAACATTTTCACTTGAAAAAACTGCAGAAAGGAATTTTGCCGAAAAAGACGACATTAATTTTTCAGGCGGAGAAATAAAAAAAACGGATATTCTGCGGAGCTTATTAAACTCAACAGGTATTTTAATTTTAGATGAACCTACAAATAATTTGGATAACAAATCGGTAGAAGAACTTATAAAAATTTTAAAAACAAAAACCGTTGTTTTTACCTCACATGATAAGAGGCTTAAAGAAATTACCGATAATACGATAAAAATAGATAATTAAGAATAGACGAATAATTTGTCATATACTCTCTTCTCAATCATTTTATTTTATGATATAACGGCGGTACCAGTAAATATCAAGGAGAATGTTTGAAGCTTTCTTCAAAAGTTTTTATTAGGAGAATGTTTATGTACATCACACCGGAAGATCGGCGGAAAAAGTCAAACTAAAAAATCAAAGGAATGGGAATCGCCTGTATGGAAGAATTGCCTGTACTGGAGTCGTCAAAAGAGGTGAAGCTTAAAAGCCTTGATGAAATCTGCAACAGAGCCGTCGCATCTCTTTTGTCGATTCAATTGGCCCAAGACATTCATAATGAGCAAGAGTATGAAGAATCGAAGGAGCTTTTTTTAAGTTTAGTTGAAAAATATGAAGTATCGGACTACCTTTTGGAAAAAGAAAAACGGCTTTTTGACGAAACATACAGCAAACAGGATGCCATCGATGTATGCTGGACTTATGAAGCTTATTGGCCGCTTGTGTGGGCTTTGGGCTTGGTCGAAGATATTTCGTATCCGAATGATATCTGTGATGTGGAACGAGCGATAAAACTGGTCGGCGATACCGATGGGAAAGCTGCGTTTAAAGCACAATGCAGGTTACGCGGAATAGAAGAAATACTGGATATGCTTGATCTTCACTATCGTTACCATTGGGCAACGGAAGAAAAGCGGCTCCGCCCCGAAACGGAAATCAAAGACTTAAATCCCGATGTTTTAATGGAACGAAGGCGCGGACTTGAATGGCTTATTTCCGAAGAAAGCGATTGGTTTGATATTTCGATGGATACGTAGGTAGGTACCGCCCGCTCTTTTTGTTACAGTCAGTTACCGAAGGGATTTGCTGGCGATGTATGCAGCAGAAGAGAAATAACCAATGCAAAAATTTTTTATTATTGCAGCTGCAGTGCTAACCCTCATTGTAAAGCAGTTGGAATACCTTTCGTTTTTTATTCATGCACCGATTGGAAAAGCGAGTGCCTTTCAGATATTGCCGTGAAACATTTGCGGATTGAAAATACAAAGACATTGTTTTTATTGAATCTTACTCCCTTTCTACCATCATATAAAGCAGGGCGTTTATAATGGAGGC
>CAUTTN010000152.1:0-4350 GCA_963541225.1 uncultured Treponema sp. | reverse complement strand
GGTCAATAATGTCGTCCAATGTGAATACTTGGCTGTCGGTTATTTGTGCCATGTAGTCATCCGGTTTTGCCGTGAGTAAGTTCTCACGTAAACAATACTTTAACATAGTTTCCTCCTAAAAATTGTCCCGCAGGCTTTATCAAAAGCCGAGGAACAATTTTTACGCACGTTCGCAACGTTAGTGAGAACGTGCATACGATGATGAGAGTTTTGCACTTGCCGCAAAACTCTAGTTGAAGCGAGCGGTGCTATTTGCGCCGTGAGCTTCAACCTGCCTCCTAAAAATTGTCCCGCAGGCTTTATCAAAAGCCGAGGAACAATTTTTACGCACGTTCGCAACGTTAGTGAGAACGTGCATACGATGATGAGAGTTTTGTGCTTGCCGCAAAACTCTAGGCGTGCGATGTTTTAGGCGGAAAGCCTAAAACTCGCTGTCCCTCCCCTATACATTTGGATTGACGGGTCTCAATCCGGACATGCCGATTATTTATTTGCGAAGTTGAGCGAAGCTCAACGCTTTGCGTTCCTTGCGGTTTTATTAAACTGTGTAATATAAAAAAAGCCCAAAGACAGAAAGCCGGTATTTGACTTACGGGCTGTCTTTGGGCGTGATTTGAGTAATTGGTATTTATTGTGAAAATTTTATTTAGGCACAGGTACCCCTCAGCTGCGAGGCTGCGAGGCTGCGAGGCTGCGAGGCTGCGAGGCTGCGAGGCTGCGAATTTTGTCCGATACGGCACTTTATGTCAAGTACTTTTGCAAAACTTTTTTCACTTTTTTTGCGAGAATGTTTGTACCTGCTATCTAGGCGTTTACCTTTCATTACGGGATAGTATAGCATATTTCCCTAAAGATTTCCAGCTTTTAGGGAAAGGTTTTAAGATTTTTTATGCGGAGGGTTTAATACCTGACGTTTTACGTCTACGCTTTTTGCATCGGGGGTGTTGATTTTAAAAATATACATGGTATCGCCGCATTACTATAACACTTGACAATATCCGTAAAAAAATAAATAATAAGCTAAATAATTTTACGACATACTTAATTTAGGGGGAACTATGTCTAGCATACATGATATGGACTTTTTAAAGAAAAAAGTTCAAGAATTAAAAGAACAAGGTTTATATAAAGAACTTGTAAGCCTTGACGGTCCGAATGAAGCCGAATGCAGTATAAACGGAAAAAAGGTTATTAACCTTTCTTCAAACAACTATCTTGGTTTTGCAAATCATCCGCGTTTAAAAAAGGCTGCAATTGAAGCTGTCGAAAAATTCGGAGCAGGAGCAGGTGCCGTACGTCCTATTATCGGCAATATGAAAATTCATGATGATTTGGAAAAAATCTTAACGGAATTTAAAAGAGAAGAAGCCGTTCTTGTTTTTCAGTCAGGATTTAACTGCAATGCCGGTGTTATTCAGGCTGTTACCGACAAAGGCGATTTAATTTTATCCGACCAATTAAATCATGCTTCCATAATAGACGGTACGCGTCTGTCAAAAGCCGACAAAGCCGTATTTCAGCATTCGGATATGGCAGACCTTGAAAAAGTTTTAAAAGAAAAAAGAGGTAATTACAATAATGTTCTTATCATAACAGACGGTGTTTTTTCTATGGATGGAGATATTGCCAATCTTCCCGGAATAGTCGAGTTAGCAGAAAAATATAATTGTCTTACCTATGTTGACGATGCTCATTCAAGCGGCGTGTTGGGAGAAAGCGGACGCGGAACCGTAGACCATTTTAAACTCCACGGCAGAGTAGATATTATAATGGGTACGCTTTCCAAAGCAATAGGTACTATAGGCGGTTATGTTGCAGGAAAGCAGGTTACAATCGACTGGCTTAAAAACAGAGGAAGACCGTTTTTATTCTCGACGGGGCTGCCTCCGGCAGCAATCGGTGCTGCAATAGAAGCGGTAAAAATGCTTATGGGTTCAACCGAGTATACGGACAGACTTTGGACAAATGCCAAGTTCTTTAAAGAAGGTTTGGGAAAATTAGGCTTTAACACGGGGCATAGCGAAACTCCTATAACTCCGGTTATTATAGGCGATGAAGCCAAGACTTTGGAATTCTCAAAAAAACTTTTTGAAAACGGGCTTTTTTCGGGTCCCATAGTTTTCCCGACAGTACCGAAAGGTACCGGAAGAGTCCGATGTATGGTTACCGCAGGACACACAACCGAACAGCTTGACAGGGCTGTTAAAATCTGCGAAAAAGTCGGAAAGGAAATGGGCTTAATTTAAAAAGGCTCTTTCCGAAAGAAAAACTATATTAAACCTATTCGGAAACTTGCGTTTCTGAATAGGTTACCTTGAAATGCGACGTTCTAAATCGTGCTATTTGCACGATTTAGAACTCGTCGACCTGTTCGAAAACGAAGTTATCGAACAGGTCTATTATATTAAACCGATATCGACAACCCCGTTTCAAAATTGCGGGGTTGTCGATTTAAAAGATACGGTACAAATCAACAACCCCGACGCAAGAAGCGTATACGAAAATCGTCAGGTACTAAGCCTCCGCACTAATAACTTTATCTACAAAATCTTATCATTGACTTTTTATCTTTTTTTATATATCATCGGAAAAATGATTACAATAAGCGATTTAAGTTTAAAATTCGGTGACAGACATCTTTTTAAAGATGTCAATTTAAAATTTACCAAAGGTAATTGCTACGGAATAATCGGAGCAAACGGAGCCGGTAAATCCACTTTTTTAAAAATTCTTTCCGGTGAACAAGAACATGATTCAGGAGAGTTCGGTATTACTCCGGGAGAAAGAATGGCGGTTTTAAGACAGGATCATTTTGCCTTTGATAAATACAGCGTAAAAGATACCGTTTTTATGGGGTATCCCAAGTTATATAAAATTTTAAAAGAAAGAGAAGCGATATACGCAAAGTCCGATTTTTCCGAAGAAGACGGAATAAGAGCGTCGGAGCTTGAAGGCGAATTTGCAGATTTAAACGGTTGGGAAGCCGAAAATCAAGTCGAACAAATGCTTTCCGGTCTTGGGCTCGATGAGTCGTATCATGACAGAATGATGAGCGAACTTGATGAAGGGCAAAAGGTAAGAGTTTTATTGGCTCAGGCAATATTCGGTACGCCGGATATTCTCTTGCTCGATGAACCTACAAACGGTCTTGATTTGGAATCCATCGCATGGCTTGAAGATTTTTTAATCGAATTTCCCAATATCATAATTGTAGTTTCGCATGACAGACATTTTTTAAATACGGTTTGTACTCATATTTGCGATATCGATTACGGAAAAATACGTCTTTATTCCGGCAATTACGATTTTTGGTACCAGATGAGTCAGATTATGCAAAGGCAGGCTAAGGATCAGCAAAAAAAACGTGAAGAAAAAATGAAAGACCTAAAAGAATTCATTTTAAGGTTTGCTTCAAATGCTGCAAAAAGCAGGCAGGCTACCAGCCGCAAAAAAATTTACGATAAGCTTGCTTTGGAAGAAATTGAAGTTACAAGCCGTAAATTTCCTTATGTCAACTTTAAACCTAATCGTGAAATAGGTAACAATGTTGTAAAAGCCGAAAAACTTTTTTACAAATCGCAAGATTCGGGTAGCGAAAAAGGTTTACAGCTTTTACGAGATTTTTCGTTTACGGTAAACCGTACAGACAAGATTGCTTTTGTCGGACAAGAACATAACTCAAAGTCTGCTCTTTTCGATATTTTATGCGGAAAAATAAAACCCGATTGCGGAGATATTTATTGGGGGCAAACGGTTTCTTATTCTTATATTGCAAAAGAAAATTCCGAATATTTTAATAACGATTTAAATATTACGGAATGGTTAAAACAATTTTCGCCTGAACAGGATGATGCTTATGTAAGAGGCTTTTTGGGAAGAATGCTTTTTTCGGGAGATGAATCTTTAAAGCCCGTAAAAGTATTGTCGGGAGGAGAAAAGGTTCGTTGTATGCTTAGTAAAATGATGCTTTCGGGTGCAAACGTATTAATTCTTGATGAACCTACGAACCATCTTGATTTGGAAGCTATTACCAGTTTAAATGATGCGTTGACGGCTTTTCCGGGGGTAATTCTTTTTAATTCGCATGACCACGAATTTATATCTTCGATTGCAAACCGAATAATCGAAATAACACCCAACGGTATTATAGACCGCATGATGAATTTTGATGACTATATAAAAGATGAGCATGTAAAAGAGCTTCGAGCCGAAATGTACGGTAGCGGAATAAAGAAAATTCATATATAAAACACAGCCGGATTTAAATATAATTTTCCAATATTGAAATAAGCTCATCCCAATCGCTTATTTTGGTAAATTCAAAATCGGGAGAAATATGGTTTTCGTTGT
>CAUTTN010000151.1:0-4368 GCA_963541225.1 uncultured Treponema sp. | reverse complement strand
GATGAGCCAATGTGCCTACTTGACTTTTATACTTTTAAATGATATAATCCGCTCTCTGTAAAACGGTGGTGTTTGTTAATTTTGTAAAATTTTTGAGCTGGACATATTAAATATGTTTGCTCTATATTATAAGGAGTCTAGTTTATGAAACGGACATATCAACCAAGTAAGACAAAACGGGTTCGGCGATTCGGATTCCGTGCATTGATGAAGACAAAGGGCGGCAGAGCTATATTAAGCCGCCGAAGAGCAAAGGGCAGAAAAAAACTTTCTGTTTCCGACGAAAAAAAGCCTTATTAATTTTACCTCAGGTGTGGATAATTTTACATTTCCTGCAGAGGAACGCCTTAGAGATAAAGCATGTATAAAAGCTGTTTTTAAAAGAGGCGTTAAGGTCGGCTGTGAAGGTGCCGGTTTGTTTTTTTTGCCTAACGGATTAAACTATAATCGTTTTTTGTGTACTTTTAGAAGAAATTACGGTTGTGCTGTGGTAAGAAATAGCTCAAGACGTATATCGAAAGAAGTTTACAGGCAAATAAAACACCGGCTGCAAACAGGATATGATCTTGTTTTACTCGTTTTTTCTCAACACATAGATTTTTCATGCCGTTTTGATCAAATGATTTCTCTTTTTAAATCTGCAAAAATATATAATGAGGCTGTATGAAAAAGGTTTTAGTATACTTTTTATGCTCATTGATTGTTTTTTATAGAAAAGCAATTTCGCCGCATTTTCCTCCTTGTTGCAGGTATTATCCCTCCTGTTCCGAATATGCTCTAGGCAGCATAAAAAAATACGGTCCTTGTAAAGGGGGCTTAATGGCTTTTTTAAGAATACTAAGATGTAACCCTTTTTTTAAAGGCGGGTATGATCCCGTTCCTTAAAAGGCGGATTTACACCAATTTGTTTTTCTTCAGTGTTAGTTAAAAGTATTACACCAATAGGAGATAATTGATGAAAAAAAATACCGTATTGGCCGTTATTTTATCGATGATTGTGATAGGTGCGGCTATGTATATTCAGCAAAAATTTTTTCCGCCGGAGTATATTCCGGTTCAGCAATCCGCTCCTTTAGCGGAGAATAAGGATGTTCCGCAAAATACATTTACACAGTCTGATTCCGGTACGGCAATTTTAAGCGGTGCGGTTTCCGGATTGGAAAATTCGGAAGTTCCTGAAAGAGAACAAACTTATGTTGTAGAAACGGATTTAATAAGAGCCGTTTTTACAAATAAGGGCGGAGACCTTGTTTCTTATAAACTAAAAGAACATGCGTCTGCAGGAAGCTCCGAAAGGGTAGAAATGATAGAAAACTTTTCCGAGGATAACCGTGCGTTTGCAATAGCTTTTGGAGGAGCCGACAGTAAATCGGTAGACCTTCTTTTTAATGTAAAAGAAGAAACTTTGTCTGACGGTAAAAAGCAGATAGGGTTTTACAGGGATATTTCGGTAAAAAATGCGGCAGACGGAAGCGAAGTAGTTTTTACTCTTGCTAAAAGATATACCTTTATACCCGGCGATTATATGTTTACGCTTGAAGTGGCTGTAGACGGTAAGGACGGAATGAAAGGTTTGGCTTTCGGAGATGAAGCTTACACTATAAGGACAGCTCCTCAGATAGGTCCCGAATGGGAGGTAGGTAAAGATCGGTACGAGTATAGATATATTTCGTATTTTGCAAATGAAAAAAAGAAAGAAGAAAGAGGTATTTCTGCAGGGAAGAAAAAAATTATAACAAACCTTGCTTCATGGGTAAGCGTTTCGGGAAAGTATTTTGCACAAATCGTTGTTCCTAAAGACCCTATACAAAAAATGACTTTTTCGGGTTTTAAAGCGGAAAATAAACCGGTGCATAATTCGCAAGTGTTTATTTCGCGTCCTTCCATAACGGGAAACTCCGCCCTTGACCAATATAGAATTTATATCGGACCAAGCACGGAAAAAGTTCTTAATATGTATAATACCGCTATTTCCAATAATTACGGATATGATAATTTACGGATTGATGCCGTAGCGGCTTCCGGAAGTTTTTTACGCCCCTTGGAAGTCCTTTTAAAATGGATAATGGAATTATTATACAAACTTATTCCGAACTGGGGTGTTGCCGTAATTCTTCTTACTATTATAGTAAAACTGGTATTTTATCCTCTTACCAAAAAAAGTTCTGTAGCAACACAACGAATGCAGGAAATGCAGCCGCAGATTTCTGCAATTCAGACTAAATATAAAAATAATCCCCAAAGAATGAATGCCGAAATGGCAAATCTTTATAGAGAAGCCGGGTATAACCCTCTTTCGGGATGTTTACCTATGTTGATACAGCTGCCTTTTTGGTTTGCAATGTTTAGACTTTTTAATAATTATTTTGAATTTAGAGGAGCAAGTTTTATTCCCGGCTGGATACCGGATCTTTCGCTCGGCGACAGTGTTTTAAAATTCGGGTTTACGGTTCCGTTTTTGGGCTGGACGGATTTAAGAATTTTGCCCGTCATATATGTAGCTTCTCAATTACTGTATGGTAAGCTTACTCAGACACCGGGGCAGACACAGCAAAATCCTTCGATGAAGATAATGCTTTATTTTATGCCTGTTTTCTTTTTCTTTATATTTTACAATGCTCCGTCAGGTTTGTTATTGTTTTGGACATTTTCAAATTTATTAATGCTGCTTCAGCAAATTATTATAAATAAATCTAAAAAAAAGAAAAAATAGATTATTTTGATTAACTGCTGCGGAAATTATCCGCAAATATGTACTTTAAGGAGAAATTTTATGACTTACGAATTTGAAGCAAAGACGGAAAGAGAGGCCATAGACCTTGCCGTTTCGGAATTAGGGCTTGAAAAAGATCAGTTTGATGTTGAAATTGTAGAAATTCAAAAAAACTCGCTTTTTAAACGAGGTCATGCAAAAATACGTGTTCATGTAGATGAAAATTTGAGAACAAATGCCGATTTTACGGAAAAAAGCAATGAGACCGATACTAAACCCGCTGTATCGGGTGCTTCAAGCGATATTACCGAAGCGTCCGAGAAAACAAGAATTTTTTTGGAAACAATGATAAAAAAGATGGGGTATGAATGTTCTGTTTCGGTTATTTCCGCAGAAAAAAAACATTTTTCTTATAGAATAGAATCAAAAGATGCTCCTATGCTGATAGGTAAAAAAGGAAAAAATCTTGATGCTGTCCAGGTGTTGGCAAATGTATATGCTACTACTATAGGTTGGGGGCATACCCGTATTTCCGTTGATTGCGAAAGCTATAGAATTCGCAGAGAGGAATCTTTGGTTAGGGTGGCTTATGATACTGCCGATAAAGTGCGTATTACAAAGCGTTCTCAACTTTTGGAACCTCTTAATCCTTATGAAAGGCGTATAATTCATACCGCTTTAAATGCCATAAGCGATGTTGAAACCAAAAGTGAAGGTAACGGTCTTTATAAGCAGATTAGAGTTTTTTATAAAGGTATCAAATAAAAAGGTTTATAAAATATGGAGAGAAAAATGGTACATGGTTGTGCCGTTTTTTAAGATTGTATTTGAGGAGTCGTTTTTGATTAAGAAACTATTTGTTTTTGTTTTTGCAATAGCTGCTGCTTTAATTTTTGCAGATGATATACTGCTTGTTCAGGATTTATCAAAAATTTTGAATAAAGAAAATGCAGAAGAACTTGTCAAAAACGGCTTTGTTTTAAAATATAAATACAAGAATAAAAATATGGATGCCGTACTTGTTCCCGATATAAAAATTTTGACTCGGATGGAAAACGATATTTATAGGGGAGATTATACGCCGCGTTTTTTAATAGAAGCCTTGTATATTTATAAAAAAGAAACGGATAAAAAAATAGATGTTTCCAAAATATTGCGTTCTATTTCTAAACTCAAAGGTATACAGTACTATTCTCATACAAATAAGCAAATGCAGCCCCTTTATGTGGAGGCTGATGTTGTAGAAAAAGTAGAGGAGGACGGTAAGACGGTGTATAAAAAAGTTGAGGATCCATTGGAAGGAAATGCTGACGGTCTAAATATTTTGACCAGACAGCAGGATATGACTTTTGGAAATTATATATATCGGTATAAATACTTTCAAGACGAATACGATGTCGGTTTTATTTGTACCAATACCGAAACTATTTTATATTCTGTTTTTAAAGTTTTATCTCCGTATGATATGAAGATTATGTTTACCACACACGATATGGGCAATTATGTTTTGGTATATTGCTCTACTGCTGCTAGATTTCCGCGGGTTCCGGGTCTTGAAAAAAAGTTAAAGAATGCTTTTACTTCACGCTTAAATGCCCTTTACGGATGGTTTAAGGAGCAATATAAGTTGTCGGAAGCAGAAAATTGAATATAAT
>CAUTTN010000150.1:0-4369 GCA_963541225.1 uncultured Treponema sp. | reverse complement strand
TGTTTTATAAGCATGTGTACAAATTCAAGTCCGATTACAAGCGAAAAAATTAATGAAAGAAATTCCGAAAATGAAGGCGGTTTATTATCATTAATTACGGCAATTATCATGTTTTTTAAATCAAAGAATATCTGTATGGAAAGAATTATAATTCCGATAAGCATCGCAAAAGACAAAAGTATTTCGACTTTTCCGGCTAAAGCACCCGCACGACGCCGTAAATTTTGTTGATGTAAAAAAACTTTGAATCTTTTCATTAAGTCCCCTAAAATGATTTAAGTAAATTATAACTTAGCGGTTATTTTTTGTCAATCATAAAAATACATGAGCTTTTTAAACGGCTATATTGCCGTCCTTTTCTAATTGTGCTATAATTTCTTTCCGGTAGAAATGAAAAATTTTAAAACGTCACAAGAATTAGCAAATATGTTTTCTCAAAAATTAGATAGTCTGATTAAATTTAATGATACTAATTCAGGCGGAAAAATACTATCGATTTTTGATACATGGGAGAAAATAATTCCGAATTCTAAACTTTCTTTAAATACCGAATTGTTTGATATTAAGAACGGAATTGCGATTATAAAAGTTAATCATTCCGGTTGGAGCCAGCAAATTATGATGTATAAGAGGACTATCTTAAAGAATTTTGATAAATATTATCCGGAACTAAAAATAAAAAATATTTCCGTGGTTGTCGAAAGTGAATTTTTATATCCTAAAAAAGAAAATTATAGCAAACGTTATATTCCTACTGCTGAAGAAATAAAAGAAATTGAAGAATTTGAGAAGAAATATGCTATAGAGAAAAAATTACCTCCCGAATTAAAAAAAGCTCTTAAAGCCTTAAAAAAAAGTATTCTTAATCGAAAATAATATCCACAATTACATAAAAAAAATTATACAGAAAATTAACAAGTTATCCACAAGCAGGAAAATATTGCTTAATAATGTTTTTTTTGAATTTGCTTTTATTATAAAAAAAATGTCTAAATTTAACAAATTTTGTCAAATTTCTCTAAAAAATAAAGCATTTTTATAAAATTTAATTGACTTTTTTAATGAAATCTGTTTCACGTGAAACGAATCTTCTATTCCGCAATTTATGCAAAAGTTTATAACAAGTTATCCACAAGCATAGCTTTTTCCAAATTTAGAAGATATTTTTTTATTTTAAGACCTGAAGAATAGCCCCCGATTTTTTTATCGGAAGTTATAACACGATGACACGGAATTATAATTGAAATGGGATTTTTGCCGTTTGCATTCCCTACAGCTCGGCAGGCTTGCGGTTTGTTTATTCCTTGTGCAACCATTTTATATGAAACTAGTTTTCCATACGGAATTGTATATAAATATTTCCATACCAGCTTCTGAAAATCTGTACCGTCAGGTGATAATGGTAAATCAAATATTTTTCTTTTTCCGGAAAAATATTCTAAAAGCTGTTTTTCTGTTTCCAAACAAATAGATTTTGCCATAGTTAAATCCTGCTTACATTTTTTTATTTGCACGGACTGTTCAAACCCCTGATAGTTTGCTTTGAGGTCGTTTGAATAAAATGATTGTTCGCTGTATTGAGGGTTTTTTGATGTTTCAAATTTGACGGCTTTTAAACCTGTATTATCTGTAAAAATAGAAATATTGCCTATAGGCGTTGTAATTATTTTATAAAACATAATATCTCCTATTCTATAAATTTTATGATTCTAAAAACTTTTCCAAATCAGGTTTTATGGAAAATTGATTTTTTATAAGTTCTATTTGTTGTTTTGCCTCTTCTATTTTTTGTTTTGTTTTGTTGTTTTTCTTGACTGCTTTTATTAAAATATTTTTAGGTGTATGCTCCATGTCAATAAATTCTTCTATACAAACTTTGTATCCGTTTACTTCGAGTAATTTTGCCCGTATTGTATCGGTTAACAGTGAAGAAAATCTTTCTGTTATAATTCCGTAATCCAACATCGGGAAGATAGGATTTTTATTTTTTTGTATTATTTTAATATTTTTCCGTATTTGTATATTAATTTCATGTTGACAACACGGTACTGCAAAAATTATTTTTGTATCGTTTTTTATTGCTTTTGCTATAGCAGAATCGGTTGCCGTATTGCAGGCATGAAGACTTATTACCATATCGGGTTTATTTTTAAATTCAAAACCGCTTATATCTCCTATTTCAAAATGTAAATTTGAAAATTTACAATCATTGCTCAACTTATTACAAAAATTTATAACATCTTCTTTTAAATCAAGACCGGTAATTACGGTTGGGATTTTTTTTATTTCTGTAAGATAATAATATAATGCAAAACTCAAGTATGCTTTTCCGCATCCAAAATCAATAATATTTAAAGATTTTGATGAAGCGGTATTTGGTTTCAAATCCTGTAAAACTGTTTCTATAAATTCCAAATAACGGCATATTTGTTTAAATTTGTTATATTTGCTATTTATAATTTTTCCATCTTCTGTAAAAAAGTTGAGTTTTTTAAGAAAATTAGGAGGCGGATCTACAGGTAATAAATAATTTTTTTTATTGTCATGAAAAGTTTCTGTGTTTTTGATGATATTTTTTGAATTAAAATTTATATCGGGTAAAGAATATTCGTTAAATCTAATTTTTCCTTTATTGTTTTGTAAAAATTGTATATTTGATGTTCCGGTTTGACTTTGTACTGTTTTAAAATTGATAAAAAGATTTTCCAGTTGTGGAATAATTTTATCCATCATTATATTTTTATGAAAAGTTTTGTTTCCCTTAAATTCTTCTATTTGGTAGTGCTCTACATCTTTTAAAATGATTTTTCTTATTTTAATTTTTGATATTTCTTTATTTTGTTTTAACGGTTTTGAAAATACGGCAGAAATGATGTTCTTTTGTAAGAATATTTGAGCGGCTTCTTTTGCTGATAATGATTCCATAAAAATATATTATCATAAAAATCATTATAAGGCAATTAGTAAATCAAAATGTTTCACGTGAAACGTTAGCCATTAAAATTGTATAATATCCGTATTCCAAACTGTACTTATTTATTTCTAAATCTAATTTTTTTGCTTTTGCAAATTGTTCAGGTGAAAAATTTATTTTTAAATTTTGGCAAGGATTTTTTTGGAAAATACAAAATTCAGAATCTTTTATATAAAATATGTGTATATCTGTAAAACCTTTTTGCTTTAAAATTTTCCATGTAAGATTAATTATATCCGCTTTTATAAATTCTTCTTTAATATTTTTAGAAGTGTTTGGTTCTGAGCAATCAATTAATAAAAAATCTTGCATCTTTTTAAATAAAAATTCGCTAGGTAAAGAATTTTTATTGTATGTTTTTGTTATAAAAACAAGCGTTCCTTTTTTAGATAGAAAACTTATAAGTTTGTTTAAAATATTTTTATAATCTTTTTTTTTATAACATTTATAAATCCACCAAAATGGAATTTTTGAATTACCGAATATTACAAGATCAAATTGTTTATGGTTTTGTAGAGTTAATATATCTGCGTTAATTACTTCATCAAAAAGTTTAATTGTATTTTCTGTTAGAAATTTCTTATTTTTATCTATACCTGTTATATTACTTTGCGGATATAATTTTCTTAAAATACGGCTAAGATTTCCGCTTCCAAAACCGAATTCTAATATATTATTTGGTTTTATTTTTGACAATATAGATCTTAGATTTTCCATCATTGAAATGATAAGGGATTATTGGTTTTGTGTCAATATTAATTTATAATCTTGTAATATAGTTAACTATATAATTAGTCTAAGCTGCCGTTTCGTTATATAATGAGAAACAGCATAATATTGCTTTTGGTTAAACTTATGTCTTCTATAGCGATAAGCCGAAACTCGCTTTGTTTTGACCGGTGCTATTTGTATCATTTAAAATAAACCTTGATATTTTGACTTTTTTGTTATATCATAATTATATAAGTTTAAATTTAAAGGAGAGAATTATGGGGCTTATAGCAGCAGCAGTTGGAGCCGTGGGCGGCGGTTTGGCCGATCAATGGCTCGAAGTTATTGAAGCAGGAGATATGGGTGAGGGCGTTGTCCTTGCAAAAGGAGTTGCCGTCCGCACGGACAAACGGAACACAAACAAAAAAGGTTCCAGCGATATTGTTTCAAACGGTTCTATTATTCATGTAAATCAAAACCAGTTTATGATGTTGGTGGACGGGGGAAAGATTGTCGATTATACGGCGGAGCCGGGATATTTTAAAGTTGAAAATTCGGCGTCGCCCTCCCTATTCGGCGGTCAATTCGGAGATGCCCTAAAAGAAACCTTCAGCCGTTTTAAATTCGGCGGCACCACCCCGATGAAGCAGGAAGTATTCTATGTTAATTTACAGGAGATTAAGG
>CAUTTN010000149.1:0-4378 GCA_963541225.1 uncultured Treponema sp. | reverse complement strand
TTTACTGTTGCTCTTGTATATTAAGAAAAAATTATATATAATCTTACAAATATTTTATAGATAAATGCAGCCGGAAATCTTTATATTTTGTATAACCGATTAAGGCTTTTTATTAATGCAGAGGGGGTATACCTCTTATATCATCTATCGATTGCCTGAATATAAAAAACTTAAACAACTTAAAATTAGGAGATTAAAATGGCAAAAGCAAAAAACGAAATACCTACGGGTGTTAATCCGGAAGATAAATTAAAAGCTCTTGAAGCGGCAAGGCTTCAAATAGAAAAACAATTCGGTCAAGGTTCTCTTATGAAATTGGGAGCAAACTCTGCAATAGGGAATATTGAAGTTATTCCCTCCGGAAGTATATTGCTGGACGAAGCCTTGGGTATAGGCGGCTATCCTAAAGGCAGAATTATAGAAATCTTCGGTCCCGAATCTTCGGGTAAAACAACAATTGCTCTTCATGCCGTTGCCGAAACTCAAAAGCAAAACGGAATTGCTGCATTTATAGATGCCGAACACGCCCTTGACCCTCAATATGCAAAGGCTTTGGGGGTAAATATAGATGAACTTTGGGTATCTCAACCCGATACCGGAGAACAGGCTTTGGAAATTGCAGAAAGTCTTGTGCGTTCCGGTGCTGTAGACGTAATTGTCATAGACTCTGTAGCAGCCCTTACCCCTCAGGCAGAAATTGAAGGGGAAATGGGCGATTCTCACATGGGGCTTCAGGCAAGGCTTATGAGTCAGGCTTTAAGAAAACTGACAGCCATTATCAGTAAATCGAATTGTATGATAATTTTTATCAACCAAATAAGAATGAAAATAGGTGTTATGTTTGGAAGTCCCGAAACTACGACCGGCGGTAATGCACTCAAATTTTATGCTTCCGTTAGACTTGATGTCAGAAAAGTTGAAACACTCGGCAAAGGTGAGGAAGAGGCTTGGGGAAATAAAATACGCATAAAAGTCGTTAAAAACAAAGTTGCGCCCCCTTTTAGAAAAATAGAAACCGAAATATTATTCGGGCAGGGGCTTTCCTCTTACGGAGCTCTTTTAGATGCTGCCGTAAAACAAGACATAATCGGAAAAAGCGGCTCATGGTATTCTTACGGCGATGATAAAATAGGGCAAGGTAAACCCAATGCCGTTAAATTTTTAGAAGAACATCTTGATATAACAAAAGAAATAGAAAAGCAGCTTAGAGAAAAACTTTTTCCCGGAAGACCTTATATTTCAAGCTTTGTCGAAAAAACTCCGGAACAAAAAGTGGCTCAAGAAAAAGCAGCGGCTTCAATGAAGCCTGACCCGGATGAAGAAAAAGAATCTGCCGTACCTGTTGAAACCGGAAAAAAAACGAAAAAGATCGAAACAATCGGACTTCCGCCCGACGATAGTCTTTTTTAAAATGCTGTTTTTACAAAAATCCCCCTATTAAGGCTTAAACTTTAACAGGGGGATTTGTAATTCGTTAATTATAAACTATTCCCGATCTTTCGGCCATGTAAGTTTTTCGGCACAAAGAGCTGCAAAGCTTTTTGCAACATTTTTTGCATCGGCTACAGGAATTACCGCTTCCTGA
This sequence comes from uncultured Treponema sp., assembly GCA_963541225.1. GTDB lineage: Bacteria > Spirochaetota > Spirochaetia > Treponematales > Treponemataceae > Treponema_B. The sequence goes on along the minus strand of CAUTTN010000149.1, from coordinate 2,793 downwards.
TTTAAGGTCTTTTCAAAGAAAAGTTCAATAGATTTAAAGGTATCGGGTCTTTTGTAAAACAGAAAAGCAAAGTTTATACCGACCGGTTTAACAACCGTAAATGCCGACATAGCATCTTGAGGTTCTTTGCTGTATATAATTTTCGATTGATTTTTTGCAGTTACTATGTTGGATTCTTTAAATCTTAAAGGCACTTGAAAATTCTTATCGCGGAATACCGGTTCCGTGGCTTTGTGTATAAAGTTTGCCGGTTCAACCAATAAAAAAAGCTTTTTGCCGTTTGTTTGGAAAGTAAGACCATCCCCGGTCATATAAATATCTTTTACGGTAGAATACGAAATAACTTCATAAACACTGTAAGATGACTCTTCTTTGAAAAATGAAGAAACAATATAGCCTTCATCCATTGGAAGTTTACTTTGTGCATAAGCTTCAAAAAGATCCATAGCTTTTATATTTGACATAATATCTCCTTTTACCTAGCGGTCTTATTTGTTTAATTAACTTATTATACATTATTTCTTTTAAGACTGCAAGTATTTATAAACATTTCTACAATATAAAAGGCTTGAAGCCGTATAAAAGATATGATATAATAACAGAAAATAAATATTAATTAAATATTATTTTATAGGGAGATTGATTTATGGACAATATAAAGTTAGAAAGAATGAAAAACGACAAGGGCTTTATAGCAGCTCTTGATCAAAGTGGAGGAAGTACGCCTAAAGCTCTGGCTGCATACGGTGTTTCGGAAAACGAATATTCCAATGAAGCCGAAATGTTCGATATGGTTCATGCTATGAGAACAAGAATAATTACGGGTAAGGCTTTCAATAAAGATAATATTTTGGGAGCCATATTGTTTGAACAAACAATGGAAAGAGAAATAGAAGGAATGCCTACGGCAGACTTTTTATGGGAGAAAAAGCATATCCTGCCTTTTTTAAAAATAGATAAGGGACTTGCAGATTTAAAAGACGGCGTTCAAATGATGAAACCCATGCCTACGTTGGAAAAAGATTTAAAACATGCAGTCGAAAAACATATTTTCGGAACAAAGATGAGATCGGTAATAAAAGAAGCAAATCCCGCAGGTATAAAAGCCGTTGTGGATCAGCAATTTGAAATAGGTATACAAATTGCAAAAGCAGGTCTTGTTCCAATCATAGAACCGGAAGTCGATATAAATTCTTCTTCAAAAGCCGAATGCGAAAAAATATTAAGAGCCGAATTACAAGAACACCTTAAAAAGCTGCCGAAAGATTTGATTGTAATGTTTAAACTTTCTATACCTACGGAAGCCGATTTTTACAAAGAGTTTACTTTACATCCGCAAGTTTTAAGGGTGGTAGCTCTTTCAGGCGGTTATTCCAGAGATGAAGCCAATAAGTTGCTTGCAAAAAACGGCGGCATGATAGCCAGTTTTTCGAGAGCTTTAGCGGAAGGTTTGCATGCAAAACAAACAGATGAAGAATTCAATAAAACTTTGGAAAATTCGATAAAAGGCATTTATGAAGCTTCAATAAAATAGGCTTACAAATTTGCAGGGTTAAGGTCGACAACTTTAACCCTTTAATTTTTAGTTTTAAGTTGTCAATCAAATTATGAACTTTTATTGGTTTCCGTAAGTTTCAACAGAATCCGAAATATGTTCTAAAATTATACCCGCTTTTTTAAACATTGCGATTGTATCCTCGGAATCGTGATAACGCTTTTCTGCCACAACACGAATAATGCCGCAGTTGATTATAAGCATTGCACAAGTTCTGCAAGGAGTCATTTTACAATAAAGAGTTGCTCCTTCAATACTTATTCCGCGTTTTGCCGCTTGACAAATTGCATTTTGTTCTGCATGTACGGTTCTTACACAGTGCTGTGTTACGGTTCCGTCTTCATGCTGTACCTTTTTCAGCAGGTGTCCTACTTCGTCACAATGAGGTAAACCGGTCGGTGCTCCGACATAACCGGTTACCAAAATCTGATGATCTCTTGCTATTACACAACCTGAACGTCCTCTACTGCAAGTTGCTCTTTTTGCAATAGCTCTGCATACGTCCATAAAATATTCGTCCCAACTTGGTCTTATATATTTTTCTTCATTCATAAAACGTCTCCATCGTAAAAATATATAGAAGAATTTATATTAAGTCAACATAGTCTATTCTGCAAATACGCCATAGGATTGCGGATTTACCGGATTAATAAAATGAACCTTTTATCGATAGCTTATATATTTATTTGGTTATATGTAAAGATTAAGAGTATGCCGAATGCGGTAAGACTGTTATTGTCAAATCTATCCGTGGCAAAGATGACACTGAAAATGTTATTCGTGCGGAAGGTTTAATACTCCGACGCTCGCGTCGGGGTATGTTGTAAAATATACGTTCTTATTGCGGATATGTTAAAAGCTGCTATAAAAAGAAAAGCCGCAGGAACTTGACACTATCCTGCAATTAGACAGAGTTTTGACAAACAGACTTTTCGCTCTTCAGATTTTTGCCGCTGTAATGATTTTTGTTTATGCAATATCGGTTACGACCGTAGGAATTTGGGCAAGGGATTGGGCTGCTGAGGGCTTTTTTGGCAGCGGATGGCTCTTAACGGCTGCAAGTGCCTTTGAGGAAACCGGCACATCAAAATTAATTCAAACGGCAGAGGTATAGCTTATTCGTCTTCCATGTTGGATGGGAAATATTGCCTATTAATCATTAGCAATTAAATAATTTAGGATTTACTGCCGGTTAAAGCTCCGGCAGTTTTTTGCACCTTGTTAGTTTTATAAAAAAA
>CAUTTN010000148.1:0-4557 GCA_963541225.1 uncultured Treponema sp. | reverse complement strand
TTAAAAAACTTATTTAATTTTTTAAAAAATCTTTTTTATAAATGTCGGGGGTATAGTCTTTACATTATAAATTATGATATAATATAAAACAATTTTAAAAATTATGAAAGGACTTATCTTAAAAGGTGCAAATAATTTATTTGCTGTAGAATGTGAAGACAAAAAAATACGGTCATGCCAAATAAAAGGAAAAGTTTTAAAAGAGTGCGAAGGATATTATAATCCTCTTGCTGCAGGAGATATTGTTAATATTGAAGCGGATTCTCATGACGATAATGAAGGTATGATTATAGATTTGGTTCCCCGTAAAAATTATTTTGTCCGCCGAAATCAAAAATTAAATTCCCCACAATTACTGGCTGCAAATATAGATTTACTTTTATGTATTATATCTGCCGCAAACCCTCCTTTTAGACCCCGCTTCGCAGATAGAATTTTAGTTCAAGCCGAACATCAAAATATCCCCGCATTAATTATTGTAAACAAAATCGACTTAGGTATTTCGGAAAATATAAACGAAAGAATTGATGTATGGAAAAAACTTGGCTGCAATGTTCTTTGTGTTTCTGTAAAAGAAAACATCGGTATTGACGAATTAAAAAAGAAATTAAGCGGTTATACATCTGCTGTTGTGGGACAGTCAGGCGTAGGAAAATCCAGCCTTTTAAATTCCATATCACCGGAACTCAATTTAAAAACCGCATCCGTTTCATATAAATATGATCGAGGCACACATACCACAACTCAAGGCGAACTTTTTAAAGTTAATACATTTACCGATGACGGGAAAAAACATTCAATAAACATAATAGATACTCCGGGAATAAGACATTTTTCTATATGGGGAATCTCCCACGAAAATACCATTCTTTATTTTCCGGAATTAAAAGACCTGATAGTAAAATGCAAATTCGGTCTTTCTTGTTCACACACACACGAAAAAGATTGTGCCGTTTTAAAAGCTCTGGAAGAAAACAAAATCCATAAAGATCGCTATGATAGCTGGCTTTTTCTAAAACAAGAAATTAAAGAACTTACAAAAGGAGAATATTAATGACTTCTCATACTTTGCAAATATTGCAATTCGATAAAATATGCGGAATGATTGCATCTTATTGCGTAACAGACGAAGGAAAAGAAACTTGTTTAAATAAAAAACCGATAACTCAAATCGAAATAATAGAAAAAGAAAAAAAATACGGTATAGATTTTACGGCACTTATGAGAGCTTATAATCCTCCGCCAATAAAATACCGTCCTCCGGTTCTTTCGTTTTTGGAAGGTATCGAAATAGAAGGAGCTGCATTAGATATTGAAGGCGTTTACTCTGTAGGTCTTTTAGCCAAGGCTGTATGCGGACTTCATTTATGGGCAGAAGACTTTACCGAAAACGGCGGAGAACTTTCAAACTCTATTTTAAAACTTATTAACAGTATTCCCGAAATGGAAACATTAAACAAATTGGTTTTTTCATTTATAGACGAAAACGGAGAAATCCAAGATATTCCTTCTTTGCGTACAATTAAAAACAAAATAAAAAAAATTGAAGACGATATAGAAAAAACGATGCGCAGTTATTTTACGGCAGAAACAACACGTCAAATGCTGCAATCCAATTTACCTACAATCAAAGACGGCAGACAAGTAATTGCAGTACGCTCGAATTTTAAAGGCAGAATACCCGGCATAATACACGAGTATTCGCAATCGGGGCAAAGTTTTTATCTTGAACCTGAAGATATTGTCGCAAAAAATAATGACTTGATTACCGCACATGCAGAATATGAACGGGAGCTGTTAAGACTTTTACAGGAACTAACAAAAAAGATTGCAGAACATTTGGAGCAAATCAAAACTGCTTCCGAAATAATAATAAATCTTGACTGCATTGCTGCGGCTGCAAAATGGGCAGCTTCCAAATCCTGCATATATGCACAAACTCCAAAAGACGGAAGTTCATTTTATCTCCATCAAGCCCGACATCCTATTTTGGGAGAAGCTGCCGTTCCTATCGATTTAAAACTTTCAAACGATGACAAAGTTCTTATTATAACAGGACCTAACACCGGAGGTAAAACCGTAACATTAAAAACGGCAGCTTTGTTTGCACTGATAAATCAAACAGGCTGGCCTGTACCGGCTTCCGAAAAAACTTTGCTTCCGTATTTTGAATTTATAGCTTGCGATATAGGCGATGAACAATCTCTCGATCAATCTTTATCTACATTTTCTGCACACATGAAAAATGTTGCCGAAATTATAAAACATGCAAACGAAAGAAGTTTAATTGTTTTGGACGAGCTGGGCAGCGGAACAGATCCGCAGGAAGGCTGTGCAATTTCTATGGCTGTACTTGACGAGCTTTTAGAAAAAAAATCTTTCGTATTTGTAACCACACACCACGGTGCATTAAAAAATTACGGATACGGAAAAAAACATTGCATAAATGCTTCCGTAGAGTTTAATCAAAATACGCTTAGTCCTACATACAAAATCATAATGGGTGTGCCCGGCGAAAGCCATGCCATAGATATTGCAAAAAGGAATGGACTTCCCATTAACATAATAGAAAAAGCCGAAGAATATTTAGGAACCAACCGTGCCGATGTTTCGGATTTAATAAAAGGCTTAATTCAAAAGCACGAAAACCTAAACGAATTTGAAGTACACAAACAAGAAGAAGAATTGCGTCTTAAAGAAGACCGCAGAAAGGCCGACTTAAAAGAACTCAAATTAAAACAAAAAGAACTTGAGTTAAAACGCAGCGGAATACGGCGGCTTGATAATTTCTTTGATGAAAAAAGAAAGGCTTTGGAAAACCTTGTAAGAGAAATACGCGAGGGCGAACTTAATAAAGAAAAAACTCTTGCCGTAAAAAAATGGATAGACGATTTTAAAACGGAGCTCGACTATGAACATAACGAAATAAAAACCGAAGAATTAAAACTTAAAGAAAAAGACGGTTTAAAACAAAACAACGATTCTCCATTACAAAATATACGGTCCGGAACAAAAGTTTATATAAAAAGTTATAAACGCAACGGAGAAATCCTCCGCAAAGAAAAAAAAGGTAAATGGCTTGTTGCCGTAGATAATTTAAAACTTACAATCGATCCTGATGATATGGAAATATGCGGCAATCAGGAGAGTTTTAAACTTTCAAAACCTGTTGTTACAATAGTTTCCGATGATGAATCTTCATCAAAAACAAGACCGGCTTTTGAACTTAAACTTTTGGGGCTTCGTGCCGAACAAGCCGAAAAAGAACTGCAAAACCAAATGGACTTAGCTTTGATACACGGTATTTCCGAATTTGCAATAATCCACGGCAAGGGCGACGGAATACTACAACAACTAACACATAGGTTTTTAAAACAAAATAAATATGTAAAAAGCTACTGCTTTGCAAAACCCGAAGAAGGCGGAAGCGGAAAAACTATCGTAATGCTGGGATAATTCCATATTGATTAATTTGATAAAACTATTTAATATAGTATATCTCTAAAAGCTCGGTTAGATTTGCTTCGCGTCCTTCGGAATAGAGATGCACGTCGAGTTTTTCATAAATTTTTATATATAAATGACTTATGAAAAATATTGCAAATTAAATTTAAGGAAAACCTCAAAAAAACTGACGTTTTTAAAGGTTCCCTATAAATCAGCCGAAAAAACTTTGTTTTTCGATAATATCTATTTGGAGGAAAATATGAACGAAGTAATCAAAAACATTTTAACACGCACTAGTGTCAGAAAATTCACGGATCAAAAAATTGAAGAAGAAAAGCTAAAAATCTTAGTTGACTGTGCAAAAGCTGCTCCCACTGCACGCAATAGGCAGGCTAGAAAATTTACAATTATACAAAACAGAGAAAAAATACAAGAACTTGCAAAAGCCATAGCTAAAGTATTAAATCTTGAAAATTATAGGATCTATGACTGTGATGCAATAATACTCATAAGTTTTGCAGAAGACGACGGATTCGGACGGTGTGATTCGGCATGTGCAATTGAAAATATTTATTTAGCCGCTCATTCAATGGGGCTTGGTTCGGTTTGGATAAATCAGCTAAGAAATAAATGCAATGAATCGGAAATACGCAAAGTACTTGACTCTTTTAATATTCCCAAAAATCACATTGTCTGCGGTTTTTCGGCTCTAGGTTACCCTGCGGAAAAACCTGCTGTAAAAGAAAGAACCGAAACAGTAGAATTTATAAAATAAAAAATAGCAATTTAGCATACTTATTATCTTACAATAAATAGATATTTTTATTATAATATTTGCACGGGAAAATTGAAAGGAGTGCTGCCAATGTTTAAGTGATTTTGTAGTCAGTTTTGCATTATGTAAACCGATTTTTAAACCCTGCCTTATCGATTCATCGCTCGGCATAAGCCTTGAATATGTTTTTTGAGTAATTTGTCGTTTTGCAAGCACTGCTTAAAGGAGTCGCCTTAATTTATGACTTATCGTTTTTAGCCGCTCGAACCGAAACAGATGACTAGTTAGTGCCGTGGAAATCCATTCTATAACTTTTAGTTTCTTTATTATATTAA
>CAUTTN010000147.1:0-4566 GCA_963541225.1 uncultured Treponema sp. | reverse complement strand
TATTCGTGCGGAGGGTTTAATACCCCGACGCTTGCGTCGGGGTTGTTGATTTATGTAAAGGAATCAAGTCCCCGTTTATATGCAGCGATGTTTATGATTAGCATTTATAAGCTTGTTAAACTTTATATCGGCAGATTTAAATTCTGCCTTGTTTTATTTTTTTTATTTTGATATAATCCGGAATATAAATCAGGTACAGGATAAGATTATGAATATTCTTCTTGTGGGTTCCGGCGGAAGGGAACACGCAATAGCTTTAAAATTAAAAGAGTCGGCTTGCATAGAAAAACTTTTTATTGCTCCCGGTAACGGCGGTACGGGTTTAATAGGTCAAAATGTCCCTATACCGGCTGACGAAATAGAAAAACTTACGGACTTTGCATTTAAAAATTCAATCGACTTAATTATTGCCGGTCCTGAAGTCCCGCTTTGTATGGGCTTTGCCGATTTGGTTTATAAAAAAAATCAAGAATGCGGAACGAATATTGCCTTTTTCGGGCCTCAAAAAGCTTGTGCCTTACTTGAAAGTTCTAAAATATTTGCAAAAGAAATTATGACAGAACTTAATATTCCGACTGCAAAATACTTCAAATTCGGCGATTTTAACTCGGCAAAGGAATTTATCGAAAAAAACGGGTTTAATTTTGTAATAAAAGCCGACGGTCTTGCTGCAGGTAAAGGTGTAATTTTGCCTAAAAGTAAGGAAGAGGCTTTAACCGAATTGGAAAACATAATGATAAAAAAATGCTTTGGAAATGCCGGGACTTCCGTAATAATTGAAGAAAAACTTGAAGGCGAAGAAGTTTCTGTTTTGGCATTTTCCGATGGAAACGAGATAGCCGTAATGCCTCCATCTCAAGATCATAAACGCCTAAGAGACAATGATGAAGGTCCCAACACAGGAGGTATGGGGGCTTATGCTCCTACTCCTATCTGCTCCAAAGATAAAGTCGAAGAATACTCAAGGGCAGTAATTTTACCCGTTATTCAAAAAATGAAAAAAAACGGTACACCCTATATCGGTGTTTTGTATGCCGGTTTAATGCTGACAAAAGACGGTCCTAAGGTGCTGGAATATAATTGCCGTTTCGGCGATCCCGAAACTCAGGTTTTAATGCAGCTTTTTGACGGAGATTTGGTAAAGACTATGTACGCCTGCACTAAAGGCTCTTTAAAAGAAGCTATGCCTTCATGGAAAAAAGGCTATGCGGCTACGATTGTTATGGCAGGAAAATGTTATCCTTTTTCTTCATCGCCTAAAATTGAATTAAAAAAAGAACAATTAGAAAATTCCGGCAAGGTTAAAATAATTCATGCAGGAACAACGGCAGAAGGCTCCAAGATTTTCGCTTCAGGCGGAAGAGTTTTATGCGTTACCGCTGATGGTAATAATTTGCGGGATGCCTTAAATTCCATTTATGAAAAAATTAAAACTATAGATTTTGAAAACTGCCAATACCGTACCGATATAGGTAAACGCGGTTTGGAGCATTTGAAAAATAATTAGGAGATTAATATGACAGGAACGGATCAATCCGCTTACAGTAAAGCCGGTGTAAATATTGACGCAGGAAATGAAGCCGTCAGGCTTATGAGTTCTGCCGTAAAATCGACATTTAATAAGTCGGTATTATCGGAAATAGGTTCTTTCGGCGGTCTTTTCGGAACCGAAGAAATATTTAAAATGAATAAACCTGTTTTAGTCGGCTCTACCGACGGTGTAGGCACAAAGGTAAAAATCGCAGCACAAGCAGGAGTTTACGATACGATAGGTCAAGATATTGTTAATCACTGTATAGATGATATTTTAGTGCAGGGAGCAAAACCTCTTTTCTTTTTGGATTATGTTGCAAGTTCAAAACTTAACCCGAAAATGATTGCAGATATTGTCGGCGGTATGGCTAAGGCTTGTAGAGAATCCGGCTGTGCTTTAATCGGCGGTGAAACAGCGGAAATGCCCGGTGTTTACATGGAAAAAGAATTCGATATTGCGGGTACCATCGTCGGAGTTGTAGAACAAGATAAAATTCTTCCTAAAAAAAATATAAAAAACGGTGATGTTCTTGTCGGTATAAAATCGCATAGTCCGCACACAAACGGATATTCGCTTATTCGGGAGGCTTTTAAAGGAATAGATTTAGACACCGTTTACCCGGAATTACAAAAACCGTTATGGGAAATTCTTTTAACTCCTCACCGCTCGTACTTAAATATTCTTTATCCTATTTTACAAAAAAAGCCCGATTTTATAAAAGCACTGGCTCACATAACAGGCGGAGGTTTTATAGAAAATATTCCGCGAGTTTTGGATAACGGCTTAATTGCGAAAATAGAAAAAGGTTCTTGGAAAATTCCTCCATTGTATCCTTTAATCCAAAAGTTAAGCGGAACTGCCGATAATGAAATGTACAGAGTGTTTAACATGGGAATCGGTATGATTGCCGTTATAGAACCTCAAAACGTAAAAGAACTTCAAGCCCTTATTGATGAAGAAACATGGGTAATCGGCAAAATTGAAAACTCGGAAGACCGCAGCTCAAAGGCAAAAACCGTTTTGAGCTAAAACTCGTTTAAATTAAACTGGATTTTTTCCTTTACGTATTTTATACGGTAGCTCTATCTGCCGAAAGATTTTTTATAATTGCATAAGTTTAAACTTTATGTTATAATCCGGCAATAAGGCAAGTCTTAAATTTTTTATATTTTTGACCTCAAACTTAAACACCTAATCATTTTAAGGAGAAAAATTATGAGTAATATTTTACCAATTGTTCCTTTTAAAGACATTCCCTATAAAAGAGTGGATATGGATTTAATCGAAAAAGGTTTCGCTTCAGCTTTAAAAAAATTTAAAGAAGCTGCTTCTGCCGAAGAACAAATTAAAGCTATAGATGAAGTTCAAGACATAAACAGAGAATATTCTACAATGTCTTCTTTGGCTTCTGTCAGACATACTATCGATACCCGCGACGAGTTCTACGACAAAGAAAACGATTTTTACGACGAAGCAGGACCTCTTTTCAGTAAACTTGCAAACGAATTTGGTAAGGCTCTTGTAGCTTCCAAATTCCGAAAAGACTTAGAAAAAGAATTCGGTCATCAAGTTTTTGATTTAACCGATCTCGAATTAAAAGTTTTTAAACCCGAAATTGTAGATGACTTAATGGAAGAAAACAAACTTACCAGTAAGTATTCAAAACTGATTGCTTCTGCTCAAATCGAATTCAAAGGAGAAAAAAGAACTCTTGCACAACTTTCTCCGTTTATGCAGGATATGGATAGAGAAGTCCGTAAAGAAGCTGCCAAGGCTTATTACGGTTTTTTTGAAGAAAAAGAAGCCGAACTTGATTCTATTTATGATGCTCTTGTAAAAATTAGGACAAAAATAGCTCACAAATTGGGTTATAAAAACTTTGTTCAGCTCGCTTATGACCGCCTCGGCAGAACAGAATATAATTCCGAAATGGTTGCAAACTACCGCAAGCAGATTTACGAACTTGTTGTTCCCATCGCTCAAAGTTTAAAAAAACGCCAAAGTAAAAGATTAAAACTCGACAAAATGTATTTTTACGATTCCGGTTTAAAATATCTTACCGGAAACGCTGTTCCTCAAGGCGAACCTGATTGGATAGTGGAGCAGGCAAAAAAAATGTACGAAGAGTTATCTCCCGAAACCCACGAGTTTTTTACAATGATGACAAAATACGGGCTTATGGATTTGCTTTCTACAAAAGGCAAAGCCGGCGGCGGATATTGTACGGGCTTCCCGATGTATAAAGTCCCCTTTATCTTCGCCAATTTTAATAAAACCCAGCATGATGTCGAGGTTATGACCCACGAGGCAGGTCACGCCTTCCAAGCCTATCAAAGCCGCAATGCAAGACTTCTGGAATACGGCTGGCCTACACTTGAGGCTTGTGAAATCCACTCAATGAGTATGGAGTTTTTTACATGGCCCTGGATGGAGTTATTCTTTAAGCACCAAACCGAAAAATTTAAATTTACTCATCTTTCCGGAGCATTGGAATTTCTTCCTTACGGTGCTACAGTCGATGAATTTCAGCATTGGGTTTATGAAAACCCTGAAGCAAGTCCTGCAGAAAGAAAAGCCCAATGGCGTAAAATCGAACAAAAATACAGCCCCCATATCGATTATGCGGACAACGATTATTTAAATAGAGGCGGTTTTTGGATGAAGCAAAGTCATATTTTTGCAAGTCCTTTTTACTATATTGATTATACACTTGCACAAGTATGTGCTTTACAATTTTGGGTAAAAGCCAATACTGATCGAAAAACCGCATGGGAGGATTATTTAAGATTATGTAAAGCAGGCGGAAGTATGCCTTTCTTAGAACTTTTAAAACTTGCAAATCTTAAAAATCCGTTTGAGGAAGGCTGTATTGCCTCGGTAACTCCGGATTGCGAAAAATGGCTTAATGCCGTAAATGATGAAAAGCTATAGCTTTTTTAATTATAATTAAATCGAAATCAACATACCCCGACGCATAGCATCGGGGTATTAAACCCTCCGCACAAATAAAAACGGCAAAGCTAAAATAAGCC
>CAUTTN010000146.1:0-4645 GCA_963541225.1 uncultured Treponema sp. | reverse complement strand
TTGGCTCATCAAGCTATCGGTGCATCGTTTTTACCTGATAGTCCATACAGCAACTCTTTTGCCGGTATTTTGTCAGACTTTCCGGCAACCGTTTTCCGGGCAAGTGTTACATCAAGCTAGCATATCTGCACGCTGATAATGTGTAATAATAAATTATCATATCGCTGAATTTTTATGGTGGATCTGACAGTATTACCTTTAAGAACAATGGTCGTTGCCGCTTTTTTTTCACTGTGTGAGGCAAGATCAGAAACAAGCGAGTATACGAATTTCCTCTTTAAAAAAAACAAACATAAAGATTGCCGTAACGGATATGGATGTCCAAAAAACTAATCATAATCGAAATTTACACTCTGCAAATCTTGTTGACAGTTATGTCAATTTATTGATGCGAGAGGTTAAACAAACTATTATTATGCTAAATTCAGCAAAGAAAGATTCTGATGCGGTTACCATGTCCCGGATATTGATACCGAACATAAATATTAACCGGTCTTTATCCAAGTTTTTAAAGGCTTCCTATCGACTTTTTATTTTTTTTTTTGTATTATGTAACGGGTATTTTAATTGTAATTTGAATGTTCCAAAATATCGAATAAAATCCTTAAAGCAGAATAAAGAACACCTCAAAATGAGGTTTATTATCAGGAGTAAATAATGAGCAGCAAAGATGATGACGGCAAAAAAGATGATAAGGAACCCAAAAATTCTTTTGACTTTTTTAATTTTGATCAAGACTCCGACGATGGCAAAGATAAGAAAATGCCTAAAAAACCTTTTTTTTCAATATGGCTTTTAACACCTTTTGTAATCGTTCTTCTCTTTTTTGCAAATCAATTTTTGTCGCAAGACGGAACCAATATGATTCCGTTTTCCGAGTTTAAAGATCGGATAGCGTCGGGACAAATAAAACGGGTTGTTATGGGTCCCGTATACTTTACAGGTTATATAAACAAAGAAGCAGAAACACAGTCAAACCGTTTTTCGTTTTTACCTTTGAATAAAGATGCTTCTGCATACACAACAGTCGGGCTTTACACCGAAGAATTTTTAAAACTTTTGGACGACAAAAGGATTACGTATTCCGTAAAACCTAAAGATGCCAACTATCTTAGAGATATTTTAATTCAATGGGGTTTATTTTTCCTTATAGCCTTTATTTTTTGGCGTGCAATAATTAAGCGTATGACAAGAGGCATGGGAGGATTAGGCGGAAGCATTTTTTCTCCAGGGCAGGCCCGAAGTGCAGCGATAGACGAAGGAAAGGTTGAAACCCGATTTAAAGATGTCGCAGGGGTAGATGAAGCAAAAGAAGAACTAATGGAAGTTGTAGACTTCTTGAAATATCCGCAAAAATATACCGAAATAGGCGGAAAAATTCCGAGAGGAGTTCTTTTGGTAGGTCCTCCCGGAACCGGAAAAACCCTGCTTGCAAGAGCCATAGCAGGAGAAGCCGGTGTTCCGTTTTTTAGAATAAGCGGTTCGGACTTTGTCGAAATGTTTGTCGGTGTAGGAGCTTCCCGCGTAAGAGACTTATTCAGACAAGCCCGGGAAAAAGCTCCCTGTATTATCTTTATAGACGAATTGGATGCTATCGGAAAATCTCGTCACAATTCGTATAGCTCAAATGACGAGCGTGAGCAAACTTTAAACCAGCTTTTAGTCGAAATGGACGGATTTGACAATAAGACAGGCTTAATCCTTTTAGCAGCCACAAACCGCCCAGATGTTTTAGATCCGGCTTTGTTAAGGCCCGGTCGCTTTGACAGACAGGTTGTAGTTGACCGCCCCGATGTAAAGGGAAGAGAGCAGATTTTAAAACTTCATGCGGAAAAGGTAAAGCTGGATGCTTCTGCCGATTTGGCTTCAATCGCCAGAATTACTGCAGGCTGTTCGGGTGCGGATCTTGCCAACATAATAAACGAAGCGGCACTTCTGGCAGTAAGATCCAAAAGAAAAGCCGTAATTATGACCGATTTAGATGAAGCAGTCGAAAAGGCTATGATCGGTTTACAAAAAAAATCCCGAGTAGTACGCGAAGAAGAGCGAAAAATAATTGCTTATCATGAAACAGGTCATGCCATCATCGGTAGTTTTACCGAAGGAGCCGACAAGGTTCATAAGGTAACCATAGTTCCACGCGGAACTTCGACTTTGGGTTATACTTTCCATATCCCTGAAGACGATAAACACATAGTTACCGAAAAACAGCTTCTTGCCGAAATAGACGTGCTTTTGGGAGGACGCGGTGCAGAACAAGTTACTTTCGGAATGGTTTCGACAGGAGCCGCAAACGACTTATCGAGAGCAACCGATATTGCCCGAAGTATGATAATGGATTACGGAATGAGTCCTAAATTTAAAAATGTCGCTTTTGGCAAAAGAGGAGCAGGGTATTTAGGAGATAACGAACCCCAACTTGTACGTGAATATTCCGAAACAACTCAGCAGTACATCGATGAAGAAATTGCGAAGATTATTGACGAGCGTTACGAGATAGTTTTAAAAATGCTCAACGATAAAAAACATCTTCTGGAAAAAATTGCTTTAACACTTTTGGAAAAAGAAACTATAGAAAGTGAAGAGTTCGATGCAATAATTGCTGCCGAAAAAAATCCTGAGCTTTTTCAAAAGGAAAAAGCCAGCACAGAAGAAGCATATCCTATGGAAAAACATTCGGAAAATATTGTTTCATAAATATTAGCTTTGCACTTCACATTCATAAAAAACATAATTAATTACAATCATAACTCCGGTTTTTTCAAAAAGATTTTTAAGAAAGACAAAAACCGGAGTTTTATTCGTGCGGAGGGTTCAATACCCTGTTGCTGTGCAACGTATGCTCTGCGTTGGGGTTGTTGATTTTTATAGAAAATATTTTACAAATATTTTGCGGAAAGGCGTAGCAATGTTTCCTGATCCGTTTCTTTAGTGTTTACGATACCGGCAAGGCGGCGGTTTGACATTACGGCAATACGGTTTGTAATTCCCAATATTTCGGGCATTTCGCTTGAAACTACTATGATTGTTTTTCCTTCTTTTGCCATTTTTATTATTAGCTGATATATTTCGTATTTTGCAACTACGTCTATACCGCGAGTAGGTTCGTCCATCAAAAAAACTTCAGGTGAACGTTCCAACCATTTCCCGATTATAACTTTTTGCTGATTTCCTCCGCTTAAAGCACTTATAAGCTGATCGGAGGAAACACATCTGGTTTTCATAATTTGCACTTGACGGGCAGCGGCTTCTCTGATTTTGCGTTTTGACAAAATACCGAATGTTTTATAACTATTTAAATTGGTAATTACAGTATTAAATTCTATAGTATCTTTACCGAACATTCCGTTTAATTTACGCTCCTCGGTTAAAAGTGCAAAACCGTAAGACATAGCCTCTTTACTGCTTGTAAAACGCAACTTTTTTCCGCCTACAACAATATCACCTGAGGCTACGGTTCTTATACCGAAAAGAGCTTCGAGTAATTCGCTTCTTCCGGCTCCCACAAGACCGTAAAGCCCTAAGATTTCTCCCTTTTTTGCGGTAAAAGAAATATTTTCGAGAACGGGATTATATTTTGTCGTTAAATTTTCTACCTTTAAAAAATCTTCTCCCGGTTCATTATCCACATCGGGAAAACGTTTATCCAAAGAACGCCCTACCATTGCGGATATAATTTCGTTCATGCTTGTTTTTACAATCGGTTTTGAAAAAATCATTTTACCGTCTCTTAGTACGGCAACCTCATTACATATTTCAAAAACTTCGTCCATTTTATGCGAAATGTAAATAAACGAAACGCCTTGTTCTTGAAGATCTTTAATTATCGAAAATAATTTTTTTACCTCTCTTTCGGTAAGAGAAGATGTCGGCTCATCTAAAACAATAATTTTTGCGTCATAAGAAACAGCTTTTGCAATTTCTACCATTTGGCGCTGTGAAACCGACATAGTCCGCATTATTGTTTTGGGATTAATATTCATTTTTAAGGAGGAAAAAAGAGATATTGTTTTTTCAAATATTTTAACTTCATCTATAATACCGAAGTTGGTAGGATACCGTCCCAAAAACAGATTATCCGATACGGTTCTGTCAAGGCACAGGTTAAGTTCTTGATGGACCATTGCAACACCGCTTTCGAGAGCTTCTTTAGGATTTTTAAATTCGACCGACTTTCCCAATATGGAAATATAACCTTCATCGCGAGTATAAATTCCGAAAAGGCACTTCATCATTGTAGACTTACCGGCTCCGTTTTCTCCCATTAAACCCATTACGGAACCTCTTTTTACCGTTAAATCTATTCCGTCGAGGACTTTATTTTTTGCAAAAGATTTTGAAAGTTTTTTTATTTCAAGTATGGGTTCACTCATAAGCAATAACTCCTCATTTATTTTATCCGTGCGGTGGGCTATTCCTCGACACTACCCCTCTATGCTATTATAGCGAAGTTGTTGATTTCGGTGGTCGATGAATATAGCGGAAAGTACAAATTATAACTTTCCGCTTATTTATTCGTGCGAAAGGTTTAATACCCTGTTGCTGCACAACGTACGCTCTGCGTCATAACGAAGGGTATTAAAGCCGACTGCAACCACCTCGTCAAAAATATACATCCGTGTATATTTTTGACTGCGAGTTTTTT
>CAUTTN010000145.1:0-4647 GCA_963541225.1 uncultured Treponema sp. | reverse complement strand
ATACTATGCAGGCTTCAAACCCTTGGAATATAAAGACAGAAAGTATTCGCATATTAAGAATGCAAACGATCCAATTTATATATTGTAGTATTATTTTTGTAGTATTATTTTAAATATTTGACGAGTGTCTTAACAGAGTAAGGAATACTATACTCGCCTTTAATTGTTGTACCGTTAATGCGTTTATTCGTGCTGAGGGTTTAATACCTGCCGTTTCTCGGTACCGCTCTGCATCGGGGTTGTTGATTGCCATAGCTTATATAGCCCGATTTATGAGCTATTTTCTTAACAATGATGGGGTAAAATACAGAAAAACTCCATTCCGATAATATACCCTTACTAGAATTTTGGTTAATCTATTTTGCCTAACCTGTTCTGTTTAGGCAGCGGGATACCATCTCTCTTCTTTGAAGAAATTTATATTCAAACACTCTTGATAAATTCTTACAATTTATGTTATAGTTAAGTATGTCTTTTTTTTATAATATTGTTAATTTTATAAAAGACTTTTTTTTCTCAATGTTTTTTTCCTCCGGCGAAGATTTTAAAAATCAAAAAGCCCTTAGAGGACTTGCTGCGGAAGTCAAAAAAATAAACTATCCGATATACCGCTCCGATAAAACCATACTTGCAGGTCTGCCGACTATTATTTATGAGCTATATCAAGCAGTCCGTCCGTTATATATTCTGGTAAAAGAAACAATAGGT
Organism: uncultured Treponema sp.; assembly: GCA_963541225.1. Taxonomy (GTDB): domain Bacteria; phylum Spirochaetota; class Spirochaetia; order Treponematales; family Treponemataceae; genus Treponema_B. The sequence continues at coordinate 3,939 of CAUTTN010000145.1, read as the reverse complement.
TCTAACGATATTAGAATTTCTTCCGCATTTTTGGACTCCATTGTAGAAGAAAATTTTACGGAAGAACAAAAAGAATTTCTTGAAAGTCTTAGTTTTAATAAAAGATGTGAAAAAATAAACAATTTTATGAGAGCCGATTTTGATTTTCAATTAAAAGAGCAAAACAAAGCTTTTAACGACTTTTTATTTTTTCTAACGGATCCCAAATTTAAAGGATTAAACGAAACGATAAATAAAATATTTGCTTTTTTTGATTTTTGCCAATTTAAGTTTAACGATTTTTTTGCTCATTTTGATGAAAGTTTTAAACCTCTTGCAGGAACAGACACCGTAAAAGATTCGTATAGTTTTCAAGGAGCTCCTGCTGCCGATGTACTTCAGTATATTTTAGACATAGACTATCTTATACGCAACATAATTATTGATGAAGAACTTATAAAAGGCTTATCGTTTTTGAATGCAAAACGCGGCGAGCATAACAAAATCGAAGATGCTTCGATAAAAAAATATTTGGTCAATTTTTCTTACATAATAGAAAATAAACTCGGAAAAAAAACTCTTTGCAATCTTATAAAACTTATAAAATCAGATCCCGAATTTGCGGACTCTACTAAAAAAGAAGCACCTGTCCAATTCATTAATGAATATAAAAAACGGATGACGGATCTTTTTAATGCCGATTCAAAAAAAATAATAAAATTACAACAAGATCAGCAAATGTCTTCTCTTATCGAAAAGGTTTTTAACAAAACTGCAATGCTGCCTTTGGAATTCTATAATGAAGAATTAAATTCTAAAATTCAAGCCTTAACAAATTTATCCTTAGACTGGGTAAGCCCTTTGGAAATAATAACTTCATTTACAAAGTTATTTTTTCAACCGTATTTTGAACCCTTTTTAAGGGAGCTGATTGTCGAAGGTTTATTTGAAGATAAAGGATTTCAAAAGGGGCTTGCTGCAAATTATTATTATTGCGAGTCTATTCTTGAGAAAATTGCAGATTTTGAATCATTGATGAAAGACAGAAATGAAAATTCGGCCTATGCCATAAAAAGTTTATTGGGAAGGATCGAACTCGGTGGCGATTTTGAAAAACCTCTTGCAAAAATAATAGATTTTTTAAATATAAGAGCAAAAGATCTTGTACAAGAAATAGGAAAAAATTATATTAATCTATATAATGCTTGCGTTCTTGTTGCAAAAGATGCACATAAATCAATTCCCGAATATGTTAGCAATTTGAGGGCGATGATAATATCTGCAAGAAACAAAGAAAACTTTTCGTTCTTTGATGAAAATATGGGAAATTTTGAAAATTTTATAGAAATAGTACGTAAATTTGTTGTAGTTAATAATCAATAAGATTTCTCTACAAATGTAAGTTTATACGGTTCGGGTATTTGTAGGAGTTTATAATGAGTATAAAACGTAAAAATGATCGAAAGAAGAAACCAAAAATAAAAAGTGAAAAAGAGAAATTTTTAGAGCAAATTTCTACACAGGAAAAAGCAATTTTTGATCTTGAGCAAATACTCGAAATGGCACGAAGTCTTAATTCCGTATTAAATTTTGACCGCCTTATAGAAGCAATTTTATACGGAGTAATGGCACAGCTTAAAACTTTGGGAGCCGCTATTTTTACAAAAAAGACTTTTGATGATGAAGTTTTTGTTCTTAACCGCAATTATTACGGTTTTGATATTGATCACAATATTTTATACAGTGTAGACGCATGTCATCCGATGATAAAAATTTTGGAAAAAGAAAAATACGGAATTTGTATACATGAAATAAAAAAACTTCTTGAACACGATAACATAATTGATTCTATAATAAAAATGGAACCCTCTTTTTTTATACTGTTAAAAGCAAGAAATAACATAATAGGCTTTTTACTTTTGGGTAAAAGAATAAATGCAAATTCCTGTTTTACAGACTATGAAAAAAAAATTGTTGAACATATAGCTTCAATTGCCGCTATTGCCATAAACAATTCGCTTTTGTTTGAGATGACCACTATCGATATTATGACAAATTTAAAATTGAAACATTATTTTTATACTATTTTGACGGAAAAAATAGAAAACTTTAATACGGTTATTGCCTATAAAAATACAATTTCGATTTTGATGATGGACATGGATTTTTTTAAAACGATAAACGATACTTACGGACATGCGGCAGGCGATATGGTTCTGCAGGAAGTAGCAAAAATAATAAAGGGCTGCACAAGATGTACGGATATAGCTGCAAGGTATGGGGGAGAAGAATTTGTTATGCTTTTGGATAACACGGATACTGCTCATGCTGCCGAAATAGCCGAGCGTATACGAAAACATGTCGAAGATACAGTAATAATTTATGACGAGAAAGAAATAAAAACAACTATATCCATAGGCATTTCATCTCATTTACACGATTTTGAATCGCCCCATGATTTAGTCGGAAGAGCCGATAAAGCTCTTTATGAATCAAAACAAAATGGAAGAAATTGTACAACAATTTCCCCTAAAAATTTGCCTATTACTTAGGAATTTTAAGATATTGATATTATGAATTTGATAAGAAAACCGTTTAAATATACTTATAAAAATGCTGTTTTTGCTATAATTGCCGTTAATTCGGCAGTATTTTTATTTGTTTCTGTTTTTAAAACCGCATCCATTTATTTGGGGCTTGTTCCGATTGCCGTTTTACAGGCTAATACATATTGGCAGTTTTTTACCTACCAGTTTGTCCACGGCAGTTTTTTGCATTTATTTTTTAATATGCTCGCTCTATATTACTTCGGCGTGCCTATAGAGCAAAAAACAGGTACAAAAGAATTTTTACTTTATTATTTTTTAATAGGTACTTTGGGAGGAGTTTTTAGCTTTTTTATATATTATGCAGCAGGTATGTATATAATTGTTTTAATGGGAGCTTCAGGTGCCGTTTTTGGTATTTTACTTTTATATGCAGTACTATTTCCTCATTCGGTTATTTATTTATGGGCTGTCATTCCTGTTCCGGCTCCCGTTTTAATCCTTGGATATGCGGTTATAGAATTGATCGGCATATTTTCTGCAAATGACGGTGTAGCTCATCTAACGCATTTTTTGGGACTTCTTTTCGGCTGGCTTTATATTTTAATACGCTTCGGTGTAAATCCCATTAAAATTTGGAATTCTTCATTCCGCTAGTTTACCTCTTATGAAAAAATGTTTTTTTTTGTGCAATCTTTTATTCCTTTCGCTATTTGTATATCCCGATTCTTATTCGGGTTCTTCTAAAGATGAGGCTTTGATAGTTAGGGCTCCCGTATGGGTTTTTCTGGAACCCGAACCGGGTACATTTACCGAAGAAAAAAAAGCGGAATTTCTTCCGCCTCAAAAAGCCTTAAAAGAGCTTTCCGCATACGTCCTTTCGGGCATGACTTACGGTTGGAAATTTTCTTACACGCCTTACGATAAAAAAAGAGCCGTAAAAGAATTTTTTGAACTAAAACCCGTTTACCTTATACATCCGGAAGATGAGCGTCTTTTTCTTACCGATATAAAAATAAAATACCCGTATTGTTATTGCTGGGCGGAGTATAGAATTCCTATCGAAAAATCCATGCGGTTAAAAACGTGGAAATCGGTTTCTTATAAAACAGTAAAGGGTGAGGGAACCGGCTCGCGTTCGGATGAACTAAAAGGTGTTTATGATGCGTATACCGAAGCCGTAAAAAATGCAATCCGTGAATATGCACGTAAAATTTTAAAAAATAAACCAAAAGAAATAAAAGGTGAGATTTTAATAAAATCCAATCCGAGAATCTATGTCGAATCGGGTTTATTTAAAGCCGAACTGGAAGTTTATTTAAATATAACCCAAATAATTCCCTACGTACTTTTTTAAAGGAGCAACCGCTTTAAATAAGACCGGCGAGATGTCTCTGATTAGCGATTTTTTGCC
>CAUTTN010000144.1:0-4655 GCA_963541225.1 uncultured Treponema sp. | reverse complement strand
AACCTAAGGGCGCTCCGATTACAAAAAGTCCTACAAGATAAATAACGGAAAAAATACCGATATTAATTAAATCCTTTAAAGCCAACTTGTTGTTCATAAACAATCTCCTAAAAATTAGATGAGCAATTTATTAAAATTGCGAATATAATTTTTACGCACTTTCGCAATACAAATGAGAAAGTGCATACAATAAATGATGTTTTGGCAGGCGTAAGCCTGACAAAACTCGGAGTTGAAGCGAGCGGTACCATTTGCGCCGTGAGCTTCAACAAACCTCCTAAAAATAATTCATAATTTGTCTAATTAAGAATAGACCTGTTCGATAACTGCGTTGTCGAACAGGTCGACGAGTTCTAAATCGCACAAATAGCACGATTTAGAACATCGCATTTTAAGGTAACCTGTTCCGAAACGGAAGTTTCCGAACAGGTTTAATTAAATCAATTCCTAATTAAGCACTCGTAATTCTTAATTACATTGTTCCATCCAGAATTGTTTCCAACCTGCACAATGGTAAATATTAAAATCTATTGCGTATTCAACGGCTTCTTGTTTTGTTAAATCATGATAAAAAATTTCTTTTAAGTTTTCAAAATGAGAAGAAACCATGACATGAATAAAAAATTGTATTCTGCGTGTAATTTTTATTCCGTCATATTTAAGCCAATATATAGTTTCTTTTTCTGCAAAATCAATTGCCCTGTCAAATATATGCTCATAAGAACTGCCTTGTGAACAACATACAATAAGCTTCATTGCATCCCAGTTATCAAAAAAGAAACCGACCATACCAATAAAACGATCGCGGGAAGCATTCATAATGTCGGATAAATTGCTTGTTTTCATGTTGTAACCGCATTTATCGGGTGTAGCTTTATGCTGTGCGAGTTCCATAAATTTATCAAATACACCATCGACAATATTCGCAAAAATATCTTCTTTATTTTTAAAAAGATTATAAATAGCTCCTGTTGTAAGACCTGTTTTTTCTGCAATGGAACGAACACTCGCACCCATAAAACCTTTTTCAAAAAATTCTTCTTTTGCGGCACGTAATATTTTTGAGCGTGTATTTAATTCATCTTTAGTTACCAGAATTTTCTCGTTTGCATCCACCGGTCTTTCCTTAAATTTACTACACAATATTTTCAATGAGTTATTAGCAGTAAAACTTATCAAAAAACAAAAACCTTAAAAACCGGAGATACGTTTTAAAGGTTCTTGTTCATAACTAATTTATTTTTTAATAACAGCGTTACCTATTACCTAAGACGAAACCGATTTTAAATCATAAGTAAACCGACAAAACTGTCATCAACGGATAACATTATACAAAAATAAAAAAAATAGTCAAGTGTTATATCAATAAAATTTTGAATTGGTATAAAATTAAAGTAAAAAAAATTATATGCATTTTTTTCCGTGTTACAAAACTACTGTAAACACATATTTCGAAAAAATTACTATTTTCACACTTTTAAAAATTCTAATTATTGTCAACTTCAGCGGCAAAAAGTGCAAAATCATATTTTACGGGATCTTCAGGGCAAAAAAGCCGAAGATTAGCCGTTATTTCTTCTACGGCTTTACGGTCATTTTGTTTTCGGGTCAATAATCCTAAATTTCTGCCTGTTCTTGCACAATGAACATCCAACGGTAAATAAAGTTCGGAAGATTTTACAGTTTTCCACAAACCGAAATCGACTCCATTTTTTGAAGATCGTACCATCCAGCGTAAAAACATATTGATTCTTTTTGCGGCAGAACCACCTTCCATATCTGCAATATGTTTTAATGTGCGGTTAGGCATATCTTTAACCAATGTTTTTCTAAAACGCCCCATTCTTTTTATAAGAGATTCGCCTTCGGTTTCCGCTGCAAATAAATTTTCAAAACCGCCTTCTGAAGAATAAATACGCTTTACTGCTTTTGCAATTGCGACAGTATCGGTACCGTTTAAAGTACGGTAATAAAAACTTTGCAGACTTTCAAGCTCGGAAGCAGAAGCATTCATTAAAAACGAATACGGCGAATTATTCATCATAGCCATAAGTTTATCCGCACTTTTTAAAATAGAAGTACGGTTACCCCATGCAATAATCGCTGCAAAAAAACCGGCTATTTCTATATCCTCTTTTTTAAAAAAACGGTGAGGAATACTTATAGGGTCGGAAGAAATAAAAGAAGGCGTTTCATATAGTTTAACTTTTTCATCAAGGAGTTTTTTTAAATCGGCATTTTTCATATTTTAAGTTTAAAATCGGATTTTAATATTTTGATAAATTCAATCCAGCGTAAATCATGAGTGTCGGCAAGTCCGAAATCCGAAACAAAATCAGCCCGTTCGTTAAAAAACCAATGAATTAAATTGAGCCTTATTTCTTCATTATCTAAGCCGGAGTTGACAATTTTTAAAATGCTGAACATTTCATCGGAATTAATCAGTTTCCATTTTCCGTTGCATACAATATGAAATACGGAACCATCGCTCGATTTTTCTATTCGGAATGTATTTTTTTCGGGTTTTGATTTTTCTGAAAGTTTTACTTTTTTTCTCTTCTCTTCAATATCCGAAAGTCCCTGCTGCAAAGCAATTACCTGCATATTGTATATATGTATTTTTGCCTGTTCAATTAAAAACAAAAGACCTTCCGAATCAAGATTAGCTAAAAGGGTTCTAAGTTCTTTCGCAAGTTTTTTTTCTTCTTCGGTTTGTCTGTATTTATAACTTAAACTTTTTGAAGACGTTTTAATTTTTTCGTTATGCATTTTTTTTGTTTCGGCTGTTTTTGTTTTTTTGCCGGAGGTTTGTTTTATATCCATTTTCTTTGCTGTCGGTTTAGAAGGCGCTTTTTTGTTTTCCGAAGTCTTCTTAGAAACCGTTTTTTTATTAGCCTCTTTTCCTGTTGTCTTTTTTTCCTTTGCCATAAATTCCTCCAAAACTTTTAATGATTTATTTTTTAGTTTTATTTAATTTTTTCATAAAACGAATTTAAATCGTCTTTTGAAAAATAAGATATTTCGATAATCCCTTTTTTTATTGTTCCTTTTATCTGAACTTTTGTTCCCAAAGAATTTATAAATTGCTGTTCCAAGTCTCTAATTTCAATATCATCATCGGAAACAGGCTTTTTTCCGGTTTTTGTTTTTTTAGAAATTCTTCCGATACCGGCATTAAAATCGGCGGCAACGGATTCCGCATCTCTAACCGATAAATCTTCTTCAAGAATTCTTTTAAATAAAATTTGCTGATCCGCAGGATTTACAACGGACAAAAGAGAGCGAGCATGACCTGCCGTAATTTTATTTTCGCTTAAAGCTTTTTTCATATCTTCAGGCAGTTTTAATATTCTTAAAGTATTGGTAATTGCAGAGCGGCTCTTTCCTACCCGTTTAGAAAGTTCTTCCTGATTTATGCAAGCAATCTCCATAATTTGCTGATAGGCAAGAGCTTCTTCCAATACGTTTAAATCTTCCCTTTGAATATTTTCAATTAGGGCAACTTCCAGTTTCCTGTTATCATCAAAAGTTTTTATTACAACAGGGACGGTGTCAAGTCCCAGCGTTATTGCCGCCCTTGTTCTTCTTTCTCCGGAAATTATAAAAAACTCATCATCGGTTTTTTCTACAACAATGGGCTGAATTATACCGTGTTCTTTTATTGAAACAGCCAGTTCTTCTATTGTCTGATCGTCAAAGATTTTTCGAGGCTGATAAGGATTAGGTTTTAAAACCAAAGGGTTTAAATTTAAAATACTTCCTTCTGCAAAACCCGAAATACCGGCTTCTTGATATGAGGGTGTATTTTCTTCCAGCAAGGCATCAAGCCCGCGTCCTAAAGGATTTTTTTTAGCCACGTCTTAGTACCTCATTCGCAAGTTTTTCATAGCTTCTCGCACCGGAAGATTTAGGGTCATATTTACAAATTGGAAGTCCGTGCGATGGGGCTTCGGATAAACGTACGTTTCTGGGTATTATTGTAGAAAAAACTTTATCTTTAAAATACGAAGATACCTGCTGCACTACTTCTTGCGCAAGGTTGGTTCGTGAATCATACATGGTAAAAAATACGCCGCCTATTTCCAATGAAGAATTTATTCCGTGCTGTACTCTCTGAACAGTCTGCAACAGCAAGGTCAATCCTTCAAGTGCAAAATATTCACATTGAAGAGGTATAAATACCTTGTCTGCTGCAGCAAGTCCGTTTAATGTTAAAATCCCAAGGGACGGCGGGCAATCAATCAAAATATAGTCATATTCGTTTTTAATAGAATTAAGCAAATTTTTTAAATAAAATTCCCTGTTTTTTTCGTCTACAAGCTCAACAGTTGCACCCGAAAGGTCAATGGATGCCGGAATGGCAAAGAGGTTTTCAACAGATGTTTCATAAACAGCCTGATTAACTTCTGCTTTTTTTGCCAGAGCTTCATAAATTGAAGGCTGCCTTTTTTTTATGCCCATTCCCGATGACATATTTCCCTGAGGGTCAAAGTCGATTAAAAGTGTTTTTTTTCCTGCAAGAGCCATGTATGCACCCAAATTAATTACGGAAGTCGTTTTACCGACACCGCCTTTTTGGTTTACAAAAACAAATGTTTTTCCCATAGTTGTAGTATACATAATTTTAACGATTAAAACAAGCATCTAAATATCGC
>CAUTTN010000143.1:0-4699 GCA_963541225.1 uncultured Treponema sp. | reverse complement strand
TTCACGATATTTTTACATTTGAAGCGGTCGCCGTTCCGTTTTTTACCCCGAACAAGCTACCGAGATTCGGCTTTGAAGACGGTGCAAAAGATGACCTGTACTATATCGATACGCAGGACACTTACGATACCAAGACACCGCTTGGCTCGATTCCAATTAAATACACAAAGACGGAAAGTGCAAAACCGAAGATGTTTACCGACACGGAAGCCGCAGCCCGCTTTTCTTTCTTTTTACCCGGCATAGATTTTTCGGTTTCCGGTTTTTACGGCTGGGATAAAAACCCTCGCTTTGTAAAAAGCGGCTATGCAAAAAAAGGACTTCGTAATCCTGACATTCCACACAATCTACCTTTAAATCCATACGTACCAAAAGAACTGTATACCAATTTAAACGAAGAATATTACCGTATAGGAATGGCAGGTATTGACGCTGCAATTCCCGCAGGTGATGTAACAATCCGGCTGGAAACCGCTTATATCGGAGGACGGTATTTTGAACCGAAGAATTTGATTTCTTCTTTGCCGATTGCACAACTGCTTAATCCAAATTCAAACGCCAATGTTCCGCTTGAATTTAATGCTCCTGTACGTAAACACCAGCTCTTGGCACTTGCGGGCATAGATTGGATTAAAAATTCTTGGACGCTTAGTGCACAGTATTTTGAAGACCTCATCATAGATCATAAGGACGATATAGAAAGGTCGATGCACAAGGGTTTTGTCAGCCTCAATATAAGCAAAACATTTTTGCGGGACACGCTCAAAGTTTCTGCAAGCGGAGCAGTCGATATAAACTACGGCAGCACATCAAGCACTTATTCGGTTGACTATGCCCTTACCGACAACATGCATGTAATTTTGGGCGGAGACCTTTACACCAAAGGCTATGACGGCAAAGGAGACTTTGCACAATTAAACAAGATAAGTTCTATATGGGTTAAGGGAAGATTTAGGTGGTAAGAATATTAAAAGATTAAAAAAGCCAAACAACAAGTCCGATGTAGAGCGTAGACGAGGAACGTCAGATATTAAATCCTCTGAACTAATAAGCTGATATAACCCGACCGAATTTTTTCGATTACCCGTTGCTTTTATAATTTTAAAATATTTAATAATGAATGCTGCCAATAACCTAGTAACTGATTACACAGTCTAAATCTTTATAATCAATTTATTGGAACGTCTTTGAAAATTCGGTTAGATTTTCTAAAAATATCCGGCTGATCAAATTTGTTTGATCAGCTATTAACATAAGTCTTAATTTTTTAACACCGTGATCTACTCCATTTTATTTAAGGTAAGCCGAATAAGGTTTTCCTTTTTGGAGTCGGTATAAATGTTTATGCTGAATGAATTTTTTTCGGCGTTCATTGCGATGGGGTATGCCCATTCTATTTTACGCAAGTGCGGCACGGTTGCCCCTTTAAATACAGCATTGAGCCGGAACATCTTACCGCCCGAAAAAGAATCAGGCGTACAACTGTAGGTACCGCTTGCTTCTTGTACGGTTCGACGCCGAGCGGATATTTAATTTAGAAATATCGATAAAAACATAGAATAAAAAATTCTATAAATCAGTTGTAAAACTATGGAAAAAATTGTAAAAAAATGATTTTACGCCTCTGAATTACTTGACATTTATTTTTTTTTTTTATACTGGAAGTGCATTTACTATAAAAATTTCATGGAGGATTATATGAAAAAAAATGTTATTTTGTTTATTGGTTTTGTTTTACTGACTGTTTCGGCAGTGTGGGGCGGTGGTGATACTTATGATAGTTTGATTTTGGAGGCGGTGAGAGAGCAGGATGCCGCAAAATTAGAACAGGCAATTAGATATGGTGCCAATCTTAATACTAACGATGAATCGGCTGATAAAACAGTGCTTATGATTGCTTGCGAGAAAAATTGGTATGAAGGTGTAAAAATGCTTTTGGAGGGAGAATCTTCAAAGAGAAAAGTTAATCCATCATATAGAAATAATTTTGGACAAACTGCCTTAATGTTTGCAGCCCAAAAGTGTAAAAATCAAGCTATTGTTAGCCTTCTTATGCAGTATAATGTCAATCTTAATGATTCCGATAATATGGGTAAAACGGTTTTAATGTATGCTGCAGATAATAGCTCAGACAATATTTTCAAATTTTTTATTGATGCCGTCGGTGCTGCTATAGATCTTCAGGCTACGGACAATAAAGGAAATACTGCAATGATGTATGCCGCTCAACAAGGTAATGTATATGCTTTTAAACTTTTGGCGGATAAACCAGGTGTAAATTGGAATTATACCAATATTGACGGAAAAAATGTCCTTGAAATAGCGGTAGAATCGGGAAGGTTGGATATTTTGCAAGATATATTTTCAAGGAGAAATGCACTTGATCCTACTTGTAAAAATAGTGCCGGACAGCCGGTTTTATTTTGGTTAATTGAAAAAAATAAATCTGAACAAGTTGTAGAGTGGATGATGCGAGCTTGCGGGTATGACGCTTTGATGGAGATGACGGATATTAACGGCAGAGATATAAACTGGTATATCAAAAAATATAAAAATAGACGTGCACAAAGAATATTAGATCAATTGAAGGATTAAAAGAAGTGCTATTATGAAAAAAATACTATGTTTACTGTTTGTTGTTGCCATGTTGATTTCTTGTGCAACAACAAAAGAATATAAAAAGTTGGTATGGTATGTGAACGAAAATGACGCGGCGGCACTTTCAAAACTTATTGACAATACAAAGCCTGCACGGATAAAGCTTGCTATAAACCAACAGGATTTCGCAGGCAGAACATTGCTCCATAAAGCTGTTTTACTTGAAAGTCCCGAAATTGTAGAAAAACTGCTTTCTGCCGATGCCGATAAAACAGTGAAAGATAGCAGTAAATATACTGCTGCAGATTATGCCGAAACTGCCCGTAACGAAAAAATTCGCTTATTGTTCGGTTTTTTTAAGGAAAAACCTGTTGAAGCTCAAAAAGAAAGACCTGTTAAACCTCAAGCTGCAGAGCTCAAAAAAGCAGCTGAAACTCAGGTCCCGGACACTAAAGCTGCCGTATCTGCCGATACTTATTCATATAATGTGGTACTGGGGCATTTTAATTCGGAATTCTTAAAAGCGGTAAAAGAGCAAGATTACGCTGCTGTCAATGAGCTTTTGAATAAACGCAAAAATGTGAATGAAACGGATATTAACGGCAACAGTGCACTTTTTTATACTCTTGTAAGCAGTAATGGTGCAATAATGAATCTTTTGCTCTCACACGGTATAAATCCGAATCATGGAAATAAAGCCGGGCAATTACCGTTCTTGTATGCAGTTAATAAAGGTAACATTTCAAGTATTCAATCTCTTCTTGATGCAGGAGCAAATATTAATCAGACGGATACATCGGGAATAAGTGCCGTTATGATTGCTGTTTTTAATCGTAATGCAGGTTTGTTGAAATTTTTACATGTAAAAGGGGCTTATTTAAACTCTAAGGACTCTTATGGAAATACGCTTTTACATATTGCAATAAAAAATGAAGACCTTGCCGTTACGAGGTATCTTTTAGAAAACGGTTGTGATGTGTATGAGCCGAATGATATGGGTATTAAACCTATATCGCTTTTAAAAAGCTCCGCACGTATAGATTTTCGTAATATGGCAAAAAAATATGAAGAATAAAAACCGGTACTGTGTCTTTTTACTTCTGCTGATAAATCTTTGTTATTTGTCAGCAGAACAAAATGAGTTTTACAAAAATCCCGAAACTTCGTCTTCGCTTGTGATAACACGGAATGCTGATTTAAAAAAGTTTACATATACCTACTATATTTTGAACAAATATAACAATCCTGTATACGGAAGAGAAGAAGCCCCTCGTCCGGCAGCAGAAATTGAAATAAGGGAAAAGTTTTTTACTTCTGTAGAAGAATATATGCGTCCCAGCAGTGTTGAAATGAAATGGGATTATAAGGATGAATGGGATAAAAAAGGCAGGATTGTAGAAGACGGCGTTTATGAACTTCATTTACATGAAACGGATAGAAAAAATAAAACCATTACAAATGAATATATATACCGAATCATTATTGATACAAAACCTCCGTTCATAACAGGAAAAGATTGCATACTTACCGCCTCAACAGTATATAAAAACAAGCAGGAGTATTTAGCCTTATCGCTAAAAAATAGAAGAGAAAAGGCTCATTCGTGGGAAGTGCTGCTTGATGATAGAAAAAGTATATATAAAGAGGAATGTCCTTATGGAGAAGAAAGGTCGTTTCCTCCTGCCGTTCCTCTACAATATTCCGATTACGCTTCTCTTTCTTTAGGACGCCATGAGCTTACACTAATTGCTAAGGACTGTGCAGGAAATACAAGTGAAGCCCGTATTTCGTTTAAGGTGGAGGACTATCCGCTTAATTTTTCGATTATCGGGAGCGGAGAAGTTGTTTTCAAAAAAGACGGCACTGTAAAATCTTTTTTCTATGCGGGAACCGGAGATAAATCAAAATTGTGGAAAACTGCTATTTATGATGAAGCGGGCGTAGAACATTTTAGCGATGCGGTTGGTTCGGATTCACCTGTTAATTGTAAACGTTTTGAATGGAATGGGATTTCAAAAATAACCCAAGAAAAAGTTAAAGAGGGTAAATATACTGTTGTTTTGTTATGCAAAGACGATGCAGGAAAAGAAATAAAACAAAG
>CAUTTN010000142.1:0-4725 GCA_963541225.1 uncultured Treponema sp. | reverse complement strand
TTCCGTGCCTTCCGTGTACTGCTTATTGATTTTTTTTTTGTAATATGCTATTGTTCGCCCTAAGCGGTATTATTACCGTAGCGGAGGACTTTCTCTACCTATGAATGTATTGCTTGATAAATTTAAGGAAATTCTTTTTTCGGTTTTGCCGATAGTTGTTTTAACCGTATTAATGAATTTTATTTTCATTCATATTGAATATCATGTTTTTATCAGGTTTTTGATAGGCAGTGTGTTGATAATTATTGGACTTACTTTCTTTTTATTCGGAATTGAAACAGGTGTTGCCGAAATAGGGCTTCACATGGGACGTGAAATTACAAAACGCAGTAATATTTTTATTTTGATTTTTGCAGGATTTGCACTGGGCTTTTTAATTTCAATTGCAGAACCCGATTTGCATATTCTTGCACAGCAGGTAAGAGAAGTTACGCAAAATGCTATGCCGTCCGATACTCTTATTCTGACTGTTTCAGCCGGGGTCGCTGCCTTTGTGGTTTTAGGTCTATTGAGAATTGTTTTTAATGTAAGCCAAAATATTATTTTTGCAGTTTCTTATGGAACAATCTTTTTAATAGGTCTTTTTTCTTCTGCGGAATTTATTTCTATTTCTTTCGATTCGTCGGGAACAACAACAGGTGCAATAACGGTTCCTTTTATTCTTGCGTTGGCAATAGGTGTTTCTGCAATGAAGAAAAATTCTAAAGATTCGGAAATAGATTCTTTTGGTTTGGTCGGCATGGCTTCGGCAGGTGCTATTTTGGGTGTTTTATTGTTGAGTGTTTTAAGCGGCACAAATAAAATATCGCAAGACGATTTTCAGTTTAATTTGGAAATAGATACTCAGATATTCGGTTCGTTTGCCTCACATTTTTTTATTACACTTAAAGAATGTTTTCTTTCATTGTTGCCTTTGGTTGTAATATTTTTGATAACGAATTTTATAAGTATAAGACTTAGACGAAAAGAATTTATAAGAATAATTAAGGGTATGATAATTACGCTTATAGGATTATTTTTGTTTATGTGGGGTGTAAAATCCGGCTTTATGGATGTGGGAATTGTCATAGGCAATAAAATCGGAGAAATAGGTTCGACTCCTTTAACTCTTTTTATCGGAGCACTTGTAGGGCTTGTTGCCATTCTTGCAGAACCTGCAGTTTATGTTTTGACTGTACAAATAGAAAATGTAACAAGCGGACATCTTCCTAAAAAAATTGTATTAATTTTTTTGGCTGCAGGTGTAAGTTTTGCGGTTATGATTTCTATGCTTAGAATTATAGAACCTGCTTTTCAACTTTGGCATATACTTTTACCCGGTTATATAATTTCGCTTATACTTTCGTTTATAGTACCGGATCTTTTTGTCGGTATAGCTTTTGATGCGGGAGGCGTTGCCTCGGGTCCGATGACTGCAACATTTGTTTTATCCTTAGCACAAGGTCTTGCAAATGCTACGCCTACAGCAAATGTCTTAATAGACGGTTTCGGTATAATTGCGGCAGTAGCACTTGCTCCTATAATATCTCTTCAAATTTTGGGACTTATATATAAGATTAAAAGTGCAAGGAGTACAAAATGAATGATCTTTCGCTTCTTACAATACTTGTTCCTTTCGGAAACTCCGGAAAAATAGTAAAATATGCAAAGGAAAAGGGGCTTACCGGTGCTACAATAATGATTGCTTTCGGCACTGTTAGAAGTAAGCTGCTCGACTTGTTAGGAATTTATGAAACGAGAAAAGAAATGATTTTAACGGTTGGAGAAAACAACCTTCTTGATAATATAATGAAAGAATTAAATGCGAAATTTAAAGTTACAAGAAAAAAATTCGGTATAGCTTTCCGTTTTCCGCTTTCGTATTTAAACATCAGCGAAAAAGAAAATAAAGGAAAAATAGAGTTTAAGAGAGAGGAACAAAATATAATGAAATCGGCAATATTTACAATAGTCAACAGAGGTAAAGCAAGTCAGGTTGTAGATGCAAGTTTGGAAGCCGGTGCAAAAGGCGGAACCATTATTCATGCAAAAGGCTCAGGTCTTAATCAAACAAAACTTATTTTCGATATGGAAATAGAACCGGAAAAAGAAATTGTTATGACCATAGTAGATGAAGACAAACTTGATGTTGTAGTAAAAGCTATAAGGGAAAATTCCGATGTCGAAAAAAACGGGCACGGCATTCTTTTTGTTGTTCCTATTTCAAAATATTACGGAATAAAATAACCTTATACGATAAATGCAAAAAATAATTATGGCTATAATTTTTAAGGTGTTTCTAAAAATGCAGTTTTTGGGAATTACTTTTAATCTATTCTTTTTAGCTTTAATATTTCGTTCTGCCCGCCGGAATATTCTTGCTTTTGCTCATTTAAAAATGAAAGAGAGCCATCCGCATTCTTTTTAAAAAATTCGGACGGCACAAGCTCCGTAAAATAAAGAGTTATTATACCGCTTTTTGTAATAAGCCATTTACCAAACCGTATTTGCGGAGTCTTTTCTTTATCTTTAAATATCAAAACTCTGGCGGTTTTATCGGATTTGAATTCTACAGAATATGTTATTGCTCCGTATTTTGAACCGGGCAATCGGACTGTATATATACCCAAAAAATTATCTTTTTCCGCTTGTTTTTGCAATATGGGTTTTGTTTTACAGGATATACAAAACGCGGATAAAATAAAAAGATAAAAAAGTAAACTATAAATATTTTTCACAAAACAAAAATATCTATTGAGCTATTACTTCCGTAACCTCCGGAAACATGTCTTTTAATGTTTCTTCCACTCCTACCTTAAGTGTGTAAGTCGCCATCGGGCATGAACCGCAAGCACCTTTTAAACTTACAAAAACTTTTCCGTCATCAGATACCGAATTAAGTTCTATATCTCCGCCGTCTGCCTGAAGACTGGGGCGGATTAAACCAATCGCTTTTTCTATTTCTTCTTTAACGAGCATAGAACCTCCATTAAAAAATATATATAATGAGCCGATTACCAAGCAAGAGGATAATCGGCAATAACCAAAAAAGTTATTTCATTTTTTTAGGCTTTGTCATATTTTCAGGTTTTAAAACTTCATCAAGTTTTTCTTTTGAAAGAAGTCCGCGTTCCAAAACAAGATCATAAACACTTCGGTTATCTTTTAAAGCGGTCTTTGCAATATCGGACGAAGCTTCGTAGCCTATTACCGGATTTAATGCGGTAACCAATCCGATACTTCTGTGAACGCTCTGTTTACAATGCTCATAATTTCCTGCTATACCGCAAACACATCTTTCACGTAAGGTTTTCATTCCGTTTATTAAAAGCTGAATAGATTCAAAAATAGAATAAATAATTACGGGTTCAAAAACATTCAATTCAAGTTGTCCTGCTTCCGAAGCCATCATAACGGCAGTGTCATTTCCGATAACTCTAAAGCAAACCTGATTAACAACTTCCGGTATTACGGGGTTGACCTTTCCGGGCATGATAGAGGAGCCGGGCTGCATCGGGGGCAAACTTATATCGAAAAAACCGGTCCTCGGACCTGAAGATAAAATTCGTAAATCATTACAAATTTTTGAAATCTTTACGGCAAGTCTTTTAAGCTGTGATGAATAAGTTACAAAATCCGTTGTATCATTTGTTGCCGCAATTAAATTCTTTGCCGCTTCCAACTTAAACCCCGAAATTTTAGAAAGATGTTCGGTTACTTTAGGCGTATACATAGGGTCGGAGTTAATGCCGGTACCGATAGCTGTAGCACCCATATTTATTGTGTGTAAATTCTCTTCTGCAAATTTAATTTGAGGAATTTCACCTTCAAGAGCCGCCGCATAAGATTCAAACTCTTGCCCTAAAGTCATCGGAACGGCATCTTGAAGCTGGGTTCTGCCCATTTTTATATGATCGCCTAACTCTTCGGCTTTTTTTCTAAACGAAGCAATAAGACACTCCAATTCCTCAATAAGCGGTCTTGTATTTAAACATAACCCGAGTTTTGCGGCTGTAGGATAAGCATCATTTGTAGATTGAGCCAAATTTACGTGATTATTAGGATGGCAAGGTGTATAAGAACCTTTGGCGTTTCCTAAAATTTCATTTGCCCTGTTTGCTATAACCTCATTTGCGTTCATATTTGTAGAAGTTCCGGCACCGCCCTGAATCATATCCACAACAAATTCTTTATCGAACTTGCCTTCCGCTACTTCCTTACATGCTTTAACTATAGCATTGTAAACGTCATCGTTCAAATACCCCAAATCGTGGTTAGCTTCGGCTGCTGCCTGTTTTGTATAAGCCAACCCCTTTATAAAGTCGGGAAAATCACAAATTCTAAAATTAGTAATCTTAAAATTTTCCGTACTCCTAAATGTTTGGATTCCATAGTATGCATCTTTCGGAATATCCAATTCTCCCAGTAAATCATGTTCTTTTCTCATTAAATAACTCCTAAATGTTAAAATAATATATAATTATAGTACTTAAAACAAAAACAAACAAGAGGGAATACAAATACCGTAAATATTAGGACTATATAAATGTAAAATTAACCTAGAGATTGTAATAAAAATGCTCTAAGTTAAAATTATTTTATATAAAACAAAAAATTTAACTGTATATAATATTCAAGATAGATTTTTTGCGTTGATTGTGTTATAATAATATAAAAGAAAAAGAGGGGTTAAATCAACAACCCCGACGCAAGCGTCGGGGTATGTTGTTCTCATAAGGTGGTTGC
>CAUTTN010000141.1:0-4749 GCA_963541225.1 uncultured Treponema sp. | reverse complement strand
CCGTGTAGTATCTCGGCTTCTTTAAATTCTCCTTCTATCGGCAGTAGATTTTTCGGAATATTTTCCGTTCTTTCATCAATCTTTAGACCTGTAGCTTTTTTTACATCACCGGTTATTGATGTCTTGATCTTTATATCGGCATTGTTGCCTAAAGTACCTCCGCTGCTTTTAAGCGTTAATTTTAGTTTCATTTTGTTTTTAAAAGTAACATCTTTAAGACGTATGCTTAAATTGTCGGAAAGAGTACTAACTTCCCGTTTTAACAGTTCATTTGTACCGTTTTCATCGGTAAATATTACTTTACTAATTTTTAATGTAAAATTATTAGAAGCATTTATTTTTTCTATCTTTATATTAAGTTCTGCATTATCTGCAAATTCGATCGTTTTTATTTTATCGCCGAAATTAACGGGAATGTCCGGAAGTGCGGCTTCACCCGACACGCCTTCCGGTACAGTAGTTTGTTTATCAGGAATTACAAGCATATCCTTTATAAGATCATTTACAAACGATAAATCGACTTCGTTTGATTTCGTTTTATCTATCTTAGGTACTAAAAATTCTTTATTTTCCAATGTTTTATTTATTTTTTCTTCAAGTTTTTTTAAAACATCGGTATTTTTATTCATATCAAAATCTATATCAGTAATAGGATAATGAAGTAAGAATTTAACATCTTTGTCCTCGGCATTTTTTTTATATTTGAAAAATCTGCCGTTTATAAATTTATTGTTTCCTTGTGAAAGTTCCGATATTTTTTTTGCAGATAAAAAATCATCCGATTTAAATTCCGTAGAACCTAAATTCAATTTAAATTCCGGCTCAGCCTTTACTTTTATGCTTTTAAACAATGCCGGTTTACATGCCGCTATAACTAAAGACGATATGGTCATGACCAATAATGTTTTTTTTGCCTTATTCATAAACTCTCCTCTTTTTGCTACATCGCCGTTTTATACGGTTATTACAAGAATTACCTCTTAATTTGATTTTACCAAATTTTTATAAAAAAAACAATGTATCGGCAAAATTAAAACAAATAGTTTTTATGTTATACAAAAAATGGGCATCGGATTATCAAAAACCATAAAAATAAGTATGAAGTTTAAAAATAATCATTGTTTAGGTATTTGTAAACCGATCTTTTTTTTGAGTGTTTTTTTATGTTTTAATAAAGGTTATGCCGATAGTCTTACAAAACATACGGATTTTTTTATTGAACAAATTTTTAAATATCCGTATGTATATAGTATTTCGGCAGGAGTAAATAATCCCGTTTATGAAGGCCGTGTTTCCATAAAAACGATAGAAGAAAACTCTAAAATTACACTTTTTCCCGATGTATTATCTTTGCGTTTTTCTCCTTTATTTTATAAAGACAAAAAAAAGATTATCCCAGCATTGTCGTTTTTTTTCGGAGGACTTAACAAAGCAAATTTTATTAAAATTTGTTCGGAACCGGCTTTTTCTTCTATGACAACTTCTTATTCGGGTATAAAATTTTTACCAGATAGGCTGATTAAAATTTCCGCCGCAAACAAATTCATAAGTGCAGGTGCAGAACTGAATTTAAAAAATTTTAATTTTGCGTTTTTTACGGAAAAAAATTCTACTTATGCTTGGAACGATTTAAATTTTTGTTTTGCATACGGAACGGAAGATTTATATGACGGGAATATAGGTTTGGGCATAGCCTTATATTCTTCATTATACCATGACTTATATACCAAATTTACTGATAAAACTCCCCAATACCATCAAATATATAGCAGTATGTTAAATTTTTATCATTTAACGGAAAACGGAGAGTACAGAATTTTGCTTTTAGGTTCATTAAAAAAGCCGTATAAAAATAAAAAAATTAATTCGGCAGGCAGAGCAGAATTCGATTTTCTGTGGTATTATTTCGGGCTCAATACAGGCGTTAGTCTGCAAAATGACAATTTTTCAGATGAAGCAGGAAGCCGCCCTCAAAATAGTTTTGTTTATTTTGTTCAGCCCAAGTTATTAATGGATTTAATCCAAGTCAAAGGTCTTTATAACATTTATAGGAAGAAAAATATCGAATTACTCTGTCATTACGGAGGTTTGGATATAAATATAGCAGGTAAAAATATTGAGTTTAATACGGGATTGTTTTATAAAGACGAAAAATGGAGTACGGATTTAGAATTTAAACTTAAAAAAACGGCTTTATGGCAGGAACTTTTTTCCGTAAAGTGTAAATTTATTTTTGAAAATAAGAAAAAAAATCCTTTTATTTTAAAACAATATTCAAGCGACTTTGTTTTTAAAGTAAGGTTTTATAAAAACATACAGACAGGAATAACTTTTTCTTTAGCACAAGCCGCTTCCGTGCGAAATAAAAATAATCTTCCGCCAAGTGCAAAGTGGAATAAACCGACAATAGAAAGTTCCGTATATTTTAAATATTCTTTAAAAAGAAGTATATTTAATCATTCTTTTTCGGCAGAAATAAAAATAAAATCGGAAAATCCTAAAATCGGTTTTGCCTTAGCTTACAAAATAGGATCATAAACTAATCTTCGGAATCATCGTCAGGTTGATCGTCAATATCGGCAGGATCTTTTAACACATCCGATGCAAAAAACTCAAACAATTCCCGTTCGGAATAACGTTTTGAATTTAAAAAATTTTCTTTTACAATGTTTATCGTATCTTCATCCAAAATCAGTTTTTTTTCGTCCCGTAAATAAACGGCAAAATCTTCAAAAATAGAAAGAGGCAGCCAAGGAAAGGCTATTTCAAAAATATTATACCACTCGCTGTAGCGTATTGTGTTTTCCCGCGTCAGTTCCACCCCTTGATCTTTTAACTTATTCCTTTCTTCAGGGGGGAGCGTAAATAGTTTTTGATTAAGTAATTCACAATATTCTTTTGAAGAAAAAAGAGAACCTACTTTTTGAATAAGCCCTATTTTGCGTACACTCGGAATATCGGCTAAAATAGATGCCGTAACTATATTCATTCCTTCGCTGTTTACTTCAAAAAGTTGCTTACCGTTTTCTTCTGCAAGTTCTATAGTTTTTTTTAAATCGCCGTGTTCTATCAATGGGGCTAAAATTTCTATATTATCCACTATAATTTCCTCTATAACTTTTATTCTATCACATTATGCAAAAAAAAGCAATAATCTTTTAGCTTAAGAAAATGGTAGCAAACCGAAAAAGATATTATCGTAAAAAATCAAGAGGAGTATTCTCAGGCATATTATAGACATATTGAATCTTTTGAATTAATAAAATCACGACAAAACAAAAATACCGGTATTGCAATCAACGAGTTTTTTTTTTTATACTTAAGATAGTCTATGCACTTTATTTTTAAAATATTAAAATCAAAAAACAGAATATCTCAAAAAAAGAATGGATTTTTTTTAAAAACAGTTTTTTTAATCTTAAATATTTTTATTTTTACCGGTTGGGGCTTACTTTTTGCTTTTGATTTTCATCAGACAGAAGAACCGATTAGGTTTGATAATCCGTGGCTTTTTTTAAAGGCTATACAAACTTCCTACCCCGATATTTGCGGAAAACTTTTTTTTGATTCGGAAGTAAATGATTGGTGCTTAAAGATACGTAACGAAAATATTTATTGGGCACATGGAAGACTTTTACGCAAAAAAGACATAAAAAAATGGAAAAACTGGAAACCTGTTATTTCATATTCTTATCCCGAAAATATACCTAATCCTAAAGATTATACGGAAGTACTTTTAAAATCTTTGGAATTTAATAAATTAATAAAGAATAGAAAAAAGGAGCCTTCTCCGAATTATACTTTTAATCAAATAGTATATAATGGAAAAAATAAAAGTCAGATAAAAAAGCAGTTGAAAAAAATAAGATTTTTAAAAAGATATATTTGGGTGCATAAAAGAATTGCACCCCCCTTAAAGAAAGTAGAAAAAAATATATATTCCGTTGCGGCAAAAGATCCTGCCGTCAGAGTATTTTTAAAAGAGCTTGGAAGTGCATGGGGGTTTAATTGGCGGACTATTGCGGATTCAGGTAAATTAAGTAACCACAGCTGGGGAACTGCAATCGATATTCTTCCCGGATTCTACTTGCGTAAAAAAATCTACTGGTTTTGGGAAGCCGAGCGAAATAAAAAATGGGTAAAAATAATGCCTTCGCAACGCTGGAGCCCTCCAAAAGCAGTAATAGATGCATTTGAAACAGAGGGGTTTATTTGGGGCGGAAAATGGGAGTTATGGGATAATATGCATTTTGAATATAGACCGGAACTCATCTATATAAAAAATTTTATGGCATCCGGTGAACCGCACAAATTTTTTGAACAAAAAAATTTTCCGGTTAACGCAAATAAAGAAATAAAAAAAATTAAAAAAACGGATTATTTAAAACCTATTTTTGATACGGCAGAAAGTCTCTTCCATATCCGGCAATGGAGAGAAGAAATGGAATACTCTTATTTACATGCAATAGAATTTTTTACGGAAGAAATTAAAAACGAAAACAAAGAAGATATATCGACTGCCGAAGAAAATACGGATAATGATCTTATTATTCCGGTAGGTATAGACGAGGAAAATAAACTTGAATAAGGATTTTTATGAGTGAAAATATTTTGTTTTATTTATTCGTGCGGAGGGTTTAATACCTGACGTTTTATGTCCACGCTCTGCGTCGTAACAAAGGGTATCAAAGCCTACTGCAATCACCTCGTCAAAAATATACATCCGTGTATATTTTTGACTGCGAGTTT
>CAUTTN010000140.1:0-4812 GCA_963541225.1 uncultured Treponema sp. | reverse complement strand
TACCTTTCAAGCTTTCTGTAAACGCCTCTGTGGGGAGTATCGGCATCCTTACCGTACTTTTCGCGTCTCCATTCGGCATATTCCGTCCAGTTGCCGTCAAACCAGACGACTTCGCCGTCAGCTTCGAAGGCCAAGATATGGGAGCAAACTCTGTCCAAAAACCAGCGGTCATGGCTTATGACAAGGACTGAACCTGCAAAACTTTCAAGGGCTTCTTCCAAAGCTCGAAGGGTGGTAACATCCAAATCGTTTGTAGGCTCGTCGAGCATTAAAACATTTCCGCCTTCTTTTAGCATCATAGCCAAATTAAGCCTATTCCTCTCTCCGCCTGAAAGTACGCCTACCTTGCGGGACTGGTCTTGCCCCGAAAAGTTAAACCAAGAACAATAAGCCCTTGAGTTTACCTCGCGTACACCGGAAGAACCGTCTGAGGCTCCCAGCTTTATAATATCAAGCCCGTCTGAAAGCTGCTCCCAAACGGTCTTGTTAGGATCAAGTTTTTCTCTTGTCTGGTCAACATAGCAAAGTTTTACCGAGTCCCCTATTTTGATTTCACCCTCATCGGGTTTTACAATCTGCCTTTTTTGATCGGCTCCTTCCGGGGTTTCAAAACCTGCAGCCCCGACTATCATCTTAAAGAGGGTTGTCTTACCGGCACCGTTCGGACCTATGATACCTACTATGGCTCCCGCAGGAACCGAAAAATTAAGCTTATCAAAGAGGATTCTGTCGCCGTAATGCTTTGCGGCATTTTTAACATCTATAACCAAGTTCCCCAGCCTCGGTCCCGGCGGAATGGTAATCTGAGAATCCTTTATTTTTTCCTTTGAGCCTTGGGCTAAAAGTTTTTCGTACTCGTTGATACGGGCCTTGCTCTTGGCATGTCTTCCCTTGGGGCTCATACCAATCCATTCAAGCTCCCGTTTTAAAGCCTTTTGGCGTTCCGTTTCTCCCTTTTCTTCAAGGGCAAGCCTTTTTTGTTTTTGATCGAGCCAACTTGAATAATTACCCTTCCACGGAATGCCCTCTCCGCGGTCAAGCTCCAAGATCCAGCCTGCAACATTATCCAAAAAATAGCGGTCGTGGGTTACGCAGATAATTGTTCCTGCATATTGATGAAGATGCCTCTCAAGCCATGCTACCGTTTCTGCATCCAAGTGGTTGGTAGGTTCGTCCAATAAAAGAATGTCGGGCTTTTGAAGGAGGAGTCTGCAAAGGGCAACCCGTCTTTTTTCTCCCCCTGAAAGCACATCGATTACCTGATCGGCGGGCGGACATCGCAAGGCTTCCATAGCAAGGTCGAGGCGGCTGTCCAAATTCCAAGCATCTGTTGCATCCAGCTTTTCCTGCACCTTGGCCTGTTTTTCCATCAGCTTATCCATATCGGCATCGGGATCGCCGAAGGCCTCGTTTATCTTGTCGAATTCCGCAAGAAGGTCTACCAATTCCTGAACCCCCTCGGAAACAACCTCGCGAACGGTCTTGCCGCTTTGAAGCTGGGGCTCCTGTTCAAGATAGCCTATAGTATAGCCGGGTGCCGAAGAAACTTCGCCCGTATAATCCCCGTCAATCCCTGCCATAATACGCAAGAGGCTTGACTTACCGGATCCGTTAGAACCTATAACGCCTATTTTTGCACCGTAAAAATAAGAAAGGCTTATATCCTTTAAAACCTGTTTTGTACCATGGGTTCTTGAAACCCTATCCATTGTGTAAATAATCTTTTTATCGTCTACTGTCTTTGCCATAAGACTTAATTTAACAAAGAAATAGTAAAATTGCAATAGGAGTATTCCAACCTTTCAGGGATTCGGTATAAAAGCAAAGTATGGTAAAATAACCTTATGACGGAAAGAATATTATTTGAAAAGTTAGAGGATAGCCCGCAAGACTTGAAAGTAAAACATTAATTACCGTAAATCTTGACTGTAGTAATTTGTAGTGTAAGTGCAGGGTAAATGAGGAGGTAACTTCGGCAGTCGGAATACGTCTGTCTCGTTAAACTCAAGTTTTGCCTTTAGGCAAAACATTGTTTATTTTATGTATTTTCTTACCTCGCGTTGCGAAAGTGCATAAACAAACTCTTTTTTGATTTTTGATAAAATCGCAAAGAGTTTGTTTTATATGAGTATTTATGGAATATGTACATTTGCGACTACAAGTGCTGCCATTAAATGCGATACTTCGGCAAAGGCGACTATATGCCAAATATAAAACTTATTCCCATAGCTTCATTTTTAAAGGCTGGTTGCGGTTTTGCATGTCTTTTTCAAAATACAAAAAATGAAGAAACCGAAAATTGGATAAAAGCAAATGATGTTCGGTACGAAGCCTTGATTGAAGTTAGATACGAAAACGGAAATATAAGCCCTTGTAAGTAAAATGAAAAACTTTTGAACATGTTTGAAAGTATTTTAGAATATGGTAAACCGTATTATGGTAAAGTGAAAGATAGTAAGTGTAGAGATGTTTAAACAAATATGTTATGGGAACTAAAATCACTAATAAAACAAGAACCATTATTTTTTGGCGTACTTGTTTTTATATAGTTTTAATGATAAAATCATCATGCTATGAAAAAAGCGGAAGATACAGTAAAAAAATGTGAGACAGTTTCGGCAATTCAAAAAATATTGGGCGGAAAATGGAAGATTGAAATTCTATATTATATAGGAATTCAAAAAATTAACCGCTTCGGTCAATTACGTCGCAATATTGGAGAAATAAATGAATCTTCATTGACTAAACAGCTTAGGGAGCTTGAGGCTGACGGGTTTCTTTTGAGGTATGACTATAAAGAGATTCCTCCTCGGGTAGAATATTCTCTAACCGAGAAGGGAAAAAGTTTTATGAAAATTTTAAAAGTTATGCAAAAATGGGGAGAGGAAAATTTATGAATACGGCATCGCTTTATTCGTGCGGAGGGTTTAATACCTGACGTTTTTCGGCAACGCTCTGCGTCGGGGGTATGTTGATTTGGTATTTGAAGAAATAGCTTTTTATCTTATTTAACCGTTTTAATAAGTTTAAAATTCGCAGTTTAAAAATTTAACGGCAGGTTTTTCGTTTTGTGTTATTGTCAAAACGGCACAACTTTTTTGCGAATTTCTTCTGGGTTTACTTAACGAACCCGGATTGATTAAAAAAACATCATTCAATTCGTGTATTTCAGGAAAGTGGCTGTGTCCGTAAATTCCTATTTTTGCATTATTTTGTTTTACAAAGTTCATAAAACTTATAAGGCTTAAATCGACATCAAAATGATCTCCATGCGTTAAAATAATTTGTCTTTTACAAACACTTAAAGAAATATAATCCGGGAATTTAAATCTTTCCTGTTTATAAGTTCCGTTGTCTTCTAAAACATTTATGTCATATTTATTACTCAAATCCGAATTACCTTTAACAAGACAAAATACAGGCGGTATAAACTTTTTTAAATCGGTATCGGATTTTGCAAGAATTATAAATTGTAAAAAATCTTCGATACCGTCACCTGCAAACATTAAAACGTCTTTCTCTTCTCCATGAGTGTATAAGACTTTTTCTACAGCCGATATATCTCCGTGTGTATCGGATATAATAAGAATGGAAGCCGTATTTGCCGATAGTAAATTTTCTAAATCCGTTTTTGAAGCAAAAATACCATTTTTAAAACTATTCAATAGGTTCATTAAGCTCCTCCTTCCAATTTATCGGGATCGGTAATTTCTTCATTTTCCGAATTTTCTTCTACGGGATTTCCTTTTTCCTGATTTGTTTCTTCTTTTGCATTTTTATAAATAAGTAAGTATTTACGGGAAGGAATACCTGTATCCGAATCGATATATGGTTTTACGGTGTATTTATCTTTAAAAGTATTTTTGTCTATAACCTGCCTGGCGGTAAAAAAGGCTTGGGCAAATTCTTTAATAGGAGATATTTTAATTTCCTTATGCTTTGCGTTTATATCTTCACCTGCAAAAACAGCCGCGGTAAGAATCAACATTATTTCGTCGTCCGTAATTAAAAAATTTTCTTCAGCGTTTAGAAGTTCTGTCGGAGGTTTAAAGTCTACAATTAAATCGGAGGCAGCTTCCAGCGGAAGAGTTTCTTCCATAGGAAGAAGGTTTATTATAATTAAGTCTTTATTGTTTTCGGAAGCCGTAATCAAATATTTGCCTGCCCCTTCGGGTATCCCGATAGAAATAACAATATCGCTTTTAAATTCCTCAATCTTTTCATTTATAAGTTTTAGTTTAGGGTAGCGGCTCGATTGAATTAGATCGGAATATGATAATATTGAAAGCAACGGGTTTTCTTGCCCCAGACCGTATTCCTCTTCCATATAACGTAAAATACCTGTACGGTTGTAATATTCTTTTCCGAGAATTATCAGTATTTTGTTTTTTATTATCCGCTTAGGTTTTATTTTTGTTTGAACGTTTTCGGTATTTTGTTTTTTGTTATTGCAGGAAAAAAAGAGCGAAAGAATAAAACCTAA
Source organism: uncultured Treponema sp. (assembly GCA_963541225.1). Taxonomy (GTDB): domain Bacteria; phylum Spirochaetota; class Spirochaetia; order Treponematales; family Treponemataceae; genus Treponema_B. Next base: position 329 of record CAUTTN010000140.1, on the reverse strand, counting down.
AGAAAGAACGAGAATAAATCCGTTTATAATTTTTTTTTTCATACTTTTTGATTATACTTTATTCGTGAGGCTGGTGCAATACCCCCAACGAATAGTGTAAGGCAAAAGAAGAAGTTGCTTACAAAAGAGTTACGAGAAAAGAATTAATATTTAAAATCCCCGACAAAAAAAAGAGCGTATAAAAAATATAGATATGTTTGAGATGAAATATAAAGATGAGTTTAAAGAAATATTTAAAAGCAAACTTAAGGATAACGAAAGTGAATTTTTAGACCAAGAAAGACTATTGTTATTCGTGCGTAGGGTTTAATACCTGACGTTTTACGTCT
>CAUTTN010000139.1:0-4876 GCA_963541225.1 uncultured Treponema sp. | reverse complement strand
TTCCCGGGTAACGGTCACCTGCAAGTCTAACGAAATACCGGCAAAAGAGTTGCTGTATGGAGTGGCAGGTAGGAACTATGTACCGTTACTCGATAAAGAAAATAGACAAACGATGTTTTCCGAAAGAAAACTATTGCATCAAAGACATTAAAATGTTTTTGATGCAGACATGCAAACTCGCCTTGAACATTGCTAATAGTTATATGTTTGACTGTCTTATATCTCCTTTGAAGCTCCGTACCGTTTTGGACAAAACCCGAGTTCCGTATAGAGTAACACTCTCTATTGTAAATTAAGAAATAATCCTTGAAATCAAAATTAATTGTATTATTAAGCTCTTATTCGGTTTTATTCGGTTTTAAAATTTTTATACGAAGCATATATCAAATTAAAAAGAGAACCTAACAGAAAAATAAACAGCCAAGTGTTGCCATATAAAAACGGATTTGCAATCGGTAAAAATAAATCTTTTAAAACAGCACCAAAATTTGTAAGAATATCCCATGAATTCCACCTTAAAAACCTTCCCAAATAAATACCGAAAGCCGAAAGGTAAATAACAAATACCGAAATAATCTGCGGATATTTTATATTGAATATCTGCTTTAATTTTACTTCTATTAAATCGAGACTTACAAACCCATAAAATAAGCCTGCAAAACTATACGAAAAAAGTAAAATTAAATCGAACCAAGGCAATGCTCCCGATAGCGGTTTTAAATGAATAATATCCGTAACAATGTAAGGTGCATTCGGAAAAAATAAAAGCCAAAATGGCAGTAAAACTATAATGACGTTTTTTTTAGAATTATCCAAAAAGTAAATCAGTGAAGATACAAACCAAGGCACAAATGCAAGAAATAAATTCCAAATCAAAAAAAGAAATACATACTTTCCGGTAAAGATAATTCTACCAACAGATAAAAACAAACAAAAAAAAGACAATAAAGCAAGAACTGTTGTACTTTTTAGTTTTAATGTATTTTTAATATAATTTACCATATTAATGTAATAAAAAATAAATCAGGTTTTGGTTACATACCCAAACCGTGTTTCGTACTTAATTCTTTTCGGTTTAAAGCAAAAAGAATTAAGTCCCGAATAAAAATTTATTTGCTTAGGTTCTCGCAGATTTTCTTTATGTTTGCTTTCATTCTATCAAGATATGATAAGCCGTCTTCGAAACTTTCTATCGTATAAATTTTTTCTATTTTTGCATTTATTTCTTTTGCCAAAGTTCTTGAAATTTCGGGATTGGCAAGTTCTTCAGAAAAAATAACTTTTACATTATTTTCTCTGCAATATTCGACAAGCTCTGCTAGTTTTTTTGCATTAGGTTCGCCCTCCGCAAATATGCCAGTTACAGCCTCTTGTTTTAAATTAAAATCTCTACACAAATAAGCAAAGGCAGCATGTCCCGTAACAAAGTGTTTATTCTTTATTTTTGCAAATTTTTCCGTATATTCTTTTAATATAAAGTCCAATTCTGCAATATATTTTTCTGCATTGGCTTTATAAAAGTCCGCATTTTTTTTATCTGCGAAACACAAGCCGTCCGCGATATTTTTTACCATAATTTTTGCAGAAGAAAGACTTAACCATATATGCGGATCAAATTCTCCATGATGACAATGTTCGTGACCGTCTCCATGATCCAAACCGCAATCGCATTCTTCATGATTATGCCCGCTTTTAATTACATCTACACCTTTGGACGCTTCAATCTTTATAAGTTTTTTGTTATTGACGGCATTTAAAGCTCTTTCAAGCCAAAATTCCATACCAAGCCCGTTATAGACTACTGCATCCGCCTTGCTTAAAAACAACAAATCTTTCGCCTTAGGTTCAAAGTCGTGAGGCTCCATTCCCGGAGGAATAATAACGGAAATATTTACTTTTCCGCCGGCTACAGCTTCCGTAAGCTCTTTCATTGCATCAAATGTTACGGCTATATTTTTTTTGCCGTTATCCTCCGTTACCTCTGAACCTCCCATTGCCGTTAAACCGACCGAAATTAAACATAGAATAATCATGATTAACAGTTTTGCCGCAAAGCATTTGGGTATCGAAGTTTCAGCATGAATAAAGAAATATCGTTTCATAATATCTCCTATTGAATTTATAACGAATAGAATATAATTATATTGATTGTTTAAGTCAAGTCAAAGGTTTGAAACTTATGTTCAATACGTTTTACGTCTACGCTCTGCGTCGGGGTTGTCGATTTTAAAACTCCATGCAGGCCAAATCCGATTAAACAATTTTCATTGTCTATTAACATCATATAATTCCCAAAAATATAAATCTATGATATAGTGTAACCGGTTATGAGTTTAATAGAAAAAACAATAGCGGAATATGGAACCGACTTTGCGAATATATTTGTTTTTCCGTCAAGTATTGCCTCAAGATTATGGTTTGGGAAATCTCTGCAAATTACAAAACTTTCTACAATTCCTGCGGAAAATTATATTTCGTGGGATACGTTTAAAACAAAATGCCTTATATCCGAAAGCGGAAACCTTTTACTGGTAAACAATAAAATACGGAATATTTTTGCAGAATATATTTGTAATAAAAATAGCGAAGCGGCACAAAAATCCTCACCTATTTTTTATTCGATTATCCCACAAGAGTATGCGGAAGTAAGTACTATTTTTTCAAAATGGATAACGGGTATTTTGCCTCAGCTTGATCATTTTGAAAAAAGGTATACAGATAACAAATCAATCTTAAAAGAAGATAAAGAATTTTATGATTATATTCTTTTAAAAAAATACTACAACGAATTTTTACAAAAAAATAAACTTTTTGAACCTTCATGGATTGCCTCCGTTTTTTATTCTTATCAAAAAAACTATATAATAATTTATCCGGAACTTATTGAAGATTTTAGTGAACATGCAGAACTTTTAAATGCACAAAAAGAAATTTCTTTATTAAACTGTCCTGCATTTAATTCTAAAACACATGTTAATGTTTTTGAAAATTCAAGAAGCGAATTGCGTAATGCCGTTTTACAGATTGAACAACTTCTTTTGCAAGGAATTCCTGCGGACGAAATCGCGGTTAATATTCCCGATATCGAAAACTATACTCCATATATAAAACGGGAATTTTATTTGCGCGGAATACCTGCGGAATTCCGGTCAGGATTTAAATTGGGAACAGAACAGTCCGGAAAAATATTTTCTCTTATTTATGACTGTGTACAAAATAATTTTTCTTTCGAATTTATAAAACCGATAATTTTAAATCCTCATATTCCATGGAAGGATAAAGAAGGGGCGGAGGCATTAATCGTATACGGCGTAAAAAATAATTGTGCCGTTTCTTGGAAAGATAAAAAAGAAGATATTAAATACAAAAATATTTGGATAGAATCTTTTAAAATAAATTTTGAAAGAAATGAAGAAGATTTTATTCAAAAAGAAAAAGCTAAAACATGGTTTTATAATTTTTATTATGCAGTAATAAATTTATGCTCGGCAAAAACATTTTCGGATTTACAAAAATACTATTTTCTATTTAGAGAAAAGTGTTTAAATCCCGATGAGTTTTCTCAAAGAGACAATGCAATTTTAGGACGCTGTATTTCTTGCCTTCAAGAACTTAGTCTTTTAGAAAAGACTTTTTTTGAATACATGCCTTTGGATAGATTTAAATTTTTCATAAACAGACTTGAGGAAGAAATATACGTCCCGCAAAATACAGGTTGTGCAGTAAGTATTTTTCCTTATAGAGTTGCATCAGGAACTCCTTTTTCCTATCAGTTTATTTTGGATTGCAGTCAAAAGAATACAAACGTAATTTACAATAAACTTTCTTTTTTACGTAAAGACAAACGGGAGATGTTAGGTATTAGCGAAATAAATGCGAGTAAAGATTTTTTTTCCGCTTATGCAGATTGTCCCAATTGTAGTTTTAGTTTTGCAAAACAAAACTTTACCGATTTTTTAATTATAAATAGTCTTTTTGAACTGACCGAAGAAAACGGATTTGAAAAAACTAATCATTTATGCCAAGACCTTGATATTCAAGATTCATTTTTACAAGAGTATAATTTTACAACAACAGATTGTTCAGAAAAAAAATTAAACAGTATTTACCGAATGCAATATATTGGAACCGAAGCCTATTCAAATTTAAAAGAAAAAAAATCCGTATCATATCTTAAAAATAAGTTTGAAAACAAATGTTCCGAATTAAATAATTTTATAGATAAAAATAAGTATATTAACGGTAATTTAAAATTAAGTCAGAAAGATTTAAAAATATTTACGGAATGTCCTTCTTCTTGGTTTTTAAAAAATATTCTATCGGTTTTTACGGAAAACTATGACGCACATATTTTTGATGCAAAAGATATAGGAGATTTATGTCATAATGTTTTAGAAAAACTGTACAAATATATAAAGGAAACCGATTATGTTTTTAAAGCGGATAATATTCTTAAATATAAAAAAATAGCTTCGGAATACTTTGATGGAGCAGCAAAACATTCTCCTAATTTTAAGGGTGCTCTTGCTGCTCCATTTATTGAATCTTTAAAAAAACAAGTTCTTGCAGCAGCCGATTTTGTTTTAACTTCCGATGCGGAATTATTAGATGGTTATGTCCCCGAATGGATAGAAGAGTGGATAGAAATACAAAGAAACGGGATCCTATACTGCGGACGGATAGATAGAGCATCCTTTCCTCAAGATGAAAGAAGCGGTGTTATAATCGACTATAAAACAAAGGGAATGCCGCCATTTAATTCTTACGGAGATAAAAACGATTTGGATATTGAACTTTCGGATTTCCAAATCCCTATGTACATTTTTTTGGCGGAAGAAAAACTTAATGAACGGTTTAAAAATACCGGTCATTCAAT
>CAUTTN010000138.1:0-4899 GCA_963541225.1 uncultured Treponema sp. | reverse complement strand
TGGCGGTGAGGTCGTCCATTTAAAAAATATTGTAAGGATAACCTTTTTTTAAAAGCGGCAATGAATTCCCGATTATTTTTTCCGATGGTATATTGAAATTTAAACTTAATTTAAAGATTTTGTTTACATTTTCTCCGCATAGTTCTTTAAGTCTATCTTCTGAGCAGCCGGCTTCACGAAGTTTTTGTACTAAAAGGAGTAAACCTGCAAAACCCGGAATTCCTGAAGCTCCCTTTTGTTTATCGGCAACGGTATGCGGTGCATGATCGCTTTCTATCCAGTCTATATTTCCGTTTATAAGTCCTTCAAAAACGGCTTTTCTGTCATCTTCTCCGCGTAACGGAGGATTCATTTTTGCAAAAAGTCCGTGTTTTTTATATGTTTCGATATTTAAAAGAGCATGATGAGCCGTCGCTCCGCAAGAAATACTCATTCCGGCATTTTTTGCTTCTTTTACAAGTTTTATTCCCTGACTTGTACTTATATGGCAGATGTGAATATGCCCTTTAAATTTTTCTTCCGTAGCGAGATTTATTTGATCTTTTATTGATTCAATTTCGGCAATAGGCGGACGAGCCAGACTATGGGTTTCAGGCTTTTCAAGTTTAAAAATCGAATTATCGATCAAATCTTCTTTTTCGCAATGAATTGCCAAAACTCCTTTATAGTCAAGTTTTGTCAATGCTGCATATACGGAGCGTTGCTCTTTTTTTTCGATAATACCCATTTGCCCTGTAGAATGACCTGCAAACATTTTAAGTCCGATAATTTTCGGAAAATTTTTATTATAAAATTCTACGACTTCTTTTATTTGGTAAAAATCGTTTGTTAGCCCTCCGTAAATACTGTAAAAGATTTTTATGTTTGCTTTACATAAGACATTTTCGGCATATTGTATGCGGTTTATAATATTTTCTTTTGATGTAAGGGTGGGGACGGTATTAGGCATATCAAATACGGCTGTAAAACCTGCTTCAGAGGCTAACTCACAACCGTGTTTGATTGTTTCTTTTTCCGATAAAACTCCGTCCCTTAAATGGACATGGGGATCTATCATTTTTTAAAAAAACAGAGAAGCTTCTCCGTAATCACCGTTTTTATCGGTAGCACTTACTTCCAGAACATTTTCGCCATTAAAAATAAGATCTTTTCCTATTAATTTTATGGCATAGGCTTTTATAGGCTCTACCCCTTTTTTTTGTATTTCTCTAATTTTTTTTAATTGAAATATTTCGCAAAATTCTCCGTTTATAGAAACAGTAATGTCTTCCGTATTTATGTCGGGTGCAATATCTCTTTCTCCTGCCATAAACATTGTTAAGCTCATGGGTCTAAAGTAAACCATAATTGAAGGAACTTCATCGGCATCCATAGAAGGAAAAAATGTAAGAGCTAAAATCGAAAGCCTGTCAATTTTAGGATTTATAACCACATCCTGATTTACCCGGACATTGTAGCTCCAATATTCAAGGAAATTTGTTTTATATTCTTTTACAGCCATAAAATACGGATAAGTTTTTGCATCGGCTTTTAAACTGTAATAACCATTCTCGTCGGATTCTGCCGAAAACTCAACTTCAAACCTATTATTTAAAAGAGCTACTCTGGCATTTCCGATAGGGTTTTTATTTTTATCTTTAATATATCCTGTTACGGTTGTCATTGTCATTCTCCTTTTTTCAGTATACAGTATATGGATTAGTTCTGTCAATATGCCGTAAAGAAATTCTATACTTATACTAAAAGAATATCGATAAAAATTGATATATTTAAAAGTCCTTCCCGTATAGAGCCTCTTTACCGGAATTTTATGCAAAGTTTTATTCTATAATTGTAAGAGAAATTACAAGCGATAAAGTTTCATATAAAATAACACTGTGATGAGCTTTTTCAACGTCATCTTTCCAATTCATTATGTGAGGAATTAGCAGTTTTCATTTTAAAATAAGATTTAAAGTTGAAGTAAAAAAATCAACGACCCCGACGCAGACCGTCGGGGTATTAAACGAATAACCAAAACCATTTTGTCACTAAAATACATGATATTTAAGTTACAGAATATAGTTAGCACATAAAAAAAACCTTACATAAATACAAGCTCAGATATATCGGCTATTAACGAAATAATTTTACCGGTTTCTATTTTTTCTATGGTAAAATTTACTTTTCCGATTTTAATTGAATTTCCTTCCTTAGGAAGCAATTCCGTTTTTTCTAAAATAAGCCCTCCCATTGTATCATAATATTCGGAATGGAAATCCGTGTGAAGTAATTCGTTGACTTTTACGATAGGTGCTATTGCCGGTATTCTCATTCGTGTGCCGTTGATTATTCCGAGTCCCTGTAACGGGTTACTTTTACTTTTTAAATATTCGTCTTGACTTGCACCGAAAACGGCAGAAGTAATATCGTCTATAGTGATTAAGCCCAATGTTACTCCGTATTCATCTATTACAAATGCCATGTTTTGTTTATTATTGCTCATAATTTTTATTGCGGAAAAGATATTTGCCGTTTTGGATATAAATATTGCCGGACGGATAATTTTGCTAAGATCAAATTTTTTGTTGTTAGCCATGTAAAAGATAATATCTTTATAATGAACCAAACCTATAATTCCGGCTTTTTTAGAGTTAAAAACTGCAAGCCGGGAAAACATTGTTTTTTTAAATGTTTGTATAATTACTTCCAAAGAAGAACTTTCTTCAAAACCTGCAATTCTATCTCTTTGCGTCATTATATTATGAAGTTTTAATTCGTGTAACTGCACTGCTCTCCGTATAAGATCGTGTTCTCCTGTTTGGAAAGTGCCGTCTTCTAAACTTATTTTAACAAGAGTTTTTAAATAATCTTCAGAAACTTCTTCAGGTAATACGTGGCGTTTTTTTGAAAATATATTTATTACAAATTTGGATAGTACAGAAAATACAAAAACTACAGGTTTTAATATTGTATGTATTATATTTAATATTGAGGCTGAGTTTTTTGTAATTTCCACCGAGCGATATGTTGCAAATGCTTTAGGAATAATTTCTGCAAAAACTATGATGAGAATTGTCGTTATAGCTGTTGCAACAGGAAGATATTTTTGTCCATATTCGTTAAGTACAAAGGCTGTTACTAATGCCGATAATAGTGTATTTACAAAATTAGTTCCTATTAATGCCGTACTTACAATTTGTTCTTTTTTTTCTATTAGATTTATAAGTTTTTTATTTTTTTTTGTTCGTATTTTTTTTATGGTTTTAAATTGAGTATTTGTGATGGCTGTAATTGCAGTTTCCGTACCCGAAAAAAAAGCCGCAGAGAACATTAGCAGAATAAATTCTATTGAAATTAAAATCCAATTTAAATTCATTGTTCTTCTCCTGCTAAAGATACTTGTAATTCCGCAATTCTGTTTCCTTCTATTTTTTTTACGGTAAATAAATAGTTTTCCATAATTATAGAAAAACCGGTTTTAGGAACTTCGCCGCATTTTTCCATAATTAATCCGCCTATTGTATCGTAATATTGGGAATCAAATGATGTTCCTAAGTCATCGTTTAAATCGCTTATCCTTAATGTTCCCAAAATATCCAGTAAGAAATTATCATCATTTGTATTTTTTATATTATCGGTAATGGGTTCGTCTTTTGCAGCTTCATCGGAATCATATTCATCGGCAAGATTTCCGAATATTTCTTCATTTAAATCTTCTAGAGTTGCAAGCCCTAATGTTCCGCCGTACTCGTCGATAACTATAACCATGTTTTGTTTTTCGGTTTTAAATATTTCCTGTAATTTTGAAAGCTCCGTGTTTTCAAAAACAAAAACGGGTTTTCGCAAATACTCCTTTATTTCAAATTGAGAATCTGTGAGGTTTAGAAAATCGCCGCCATTTTCTTTTGAAAATAGAAAGTCTTTTATATAAAGTATGCCCAATATGTCGTCTATGCCTTCTCCGTATACCGGAAAACGCGAAAACCGCGAAGTATGAGATAGTTCGATAATTTCTTTTGGAGTTGCAGTATTCTCTATTGCTGTTATTGAAGGACGCGGTGTCATAATATTTTTTACGGTAATATCTCCGTAATTTAAAATTTTTTCCAACACTTTTTTTTCTTCGGTTTTAAGACTGCCTGTTTCTTCGCTTACTTCAAAAAAATCTTTTAGATCTGCATCGGTAAGTTTTTCGTCCGATGTTAAATTTTTAATACCGCAAAGTTTTAAAAATATTTTTGTAAAACCGGATAAAAGATAAACTATCGGAGATAGGATGTACATTAATGCTAAAATAAAGTTTGAAAATTTTAGTGCGATCGGTTCGGAAAATACGAGGGCTACCGATTTTGGTATTATTTCGCCGAAAATTAAAACGGCAATGGTCGCCGCGGTAACGGCAATTCCTAAACCTTTACTCCCTGCTATTTTTATCATAATTGCAGTTAAAAGAACCGAAATTAAAATGTTTACAAGGCTGTTACCTATTAAAGATGTGGTTAAAAATTGTTGTTTGTTATTTAGAATTTTTTCGACACGGGCAGCTTTTCTGCTTTTTTTTTCTTTTAAGTATTTTATTTTAAGTTTATTTACGGAAAGAAATGCCGTTTCTCCCGACGAGAAAATCATCGATAAAAAAAGCAGAAAAAATAAAAAGAAAATATATATCCATTGTGGAGGTTCATTCATTCCACAATAATATCATATTGAAAAACTTTGTCAAGATAGGTTTTTGCGTAAGGAAAAGGGGTGGCACATTTTACCTGTAAAGGTGGAAGGTTTTAGGAAATTATGTTTATAAAAAAATTTAAAATGTACGGAATTCGGGTTTAAAAAATAAAATTTTCTGAAAACTTATTGACAAGATTTTAAATTTATGTTTTACATATAGCTAGATAACTCGTTATACCATTTGCA
>CAUTTN010000137.1:0-4935 GCA_963541225.1 uncultured Treponema sp. | reverse complement strand
TCAATTTCTTCTACCGGTTCTATGTCTTCGGCTAAATCGGAATCGGTAAGCTCTTCAAGACTTTCAACTTGTTCCGCTTCTTCTAAAGATTCTAGGTTTGAAGTGTTTTCCGCATCGGATTTTTTATCCGAAATATAATTCTCTTGTTTTGAAATTACAGGTACGGTTTTTAATCCTTTTGTATTTGCTTCCGTCAAAACTTGCCGCAAAAGATTTGCCAACTCTTCATTATCGGTTACGGATGAACTACCATCACCTTTCTTTAAACCATATTTTCCGTTTATGGCAGAAAAAATATCGTCCCAACTTTTTTGCAGGATTTCATCTATTTCTACCTCTCTTTTCTTTAGAATTCTTCTTCCTAAACCTTTTTTGATTTCCGCATTTACTTCATGCCGTCTATATTCAAGTTTTTGCTGAAGCTCTTCCCAGTTTTTAGAATCCGCATTTTTTACGTAAATTTTTAATATTTCCAAGTGAAGCTGCTGGATTTTATTTTTGGCAATAAAAAATCTGTCTTGTCTTATATTTAAAACCAAAAATGTTATCAAAAAAACGGTTATAAATGCAATAAATAACAAAAAATATTTTATTATAGGAGAAAAAGTAAAAAGGTCTTTTTCGCAAAGAAGCCCCAAATAGCCGTATTCATCCGTTTTGCTTATTAAAATCAAGTTTTTGGAATCTTTTAAAGATATAAGCGTAAGGTCTTGAAAATTATTTTCCCAGCTTAAACTTATGGCTTGTTTTAATTCCGAAGAATTTATTTGAGGCAGTCCTGTCAATAATCCCAATTTATCGTATGTTTTATTATTTACAAGACCTATATTGTCGGTTAAAGTTACAATCTTTTCGGTAATCAATTTTGTTAAAAGAGCTTTTGAAGAAACATAAAATACCGCAACACCTCTGTAAGTTTGGTACATATCATAAAAGGGTACGCAATATAAAAACAAATCTTTTTGTGTATCGGATGTAATTTTTATATCACCGCCTGAAGGTACGGCAATATATTCAAAAGGAATATCGTTTTTTTCTTTTCCGTATTTACGGTAAGATATAAGAAAATCGGACTGCATTACTATATCGACCGAAAAAGTACTATAGTGAATTTTCAATGTTTCGGAATCTATAATCCTGATTCCCATAAGTCCTGCAGCAGAATTCATAAGGTAGTATGCCGCATCGTCTCTCATTTTTATGTCGATAGAACTTTGATCTTGAAGAACAGTCCTTCTTACAAATCCATTTTGAATAAATTCCGAAAAAGCTTCTTCATTTTTTGTATGCCAGTTATGACTTGAAGCCGAAATTTTGTTTAAATTTTCTTGAAGAGAACGTACAACAGCCGGCTGATAAAGACGTGTTTCTACAATAGAGCCGTATTTGGATGTAGAAAATATAAATAATCCGGTAAAAACAGCACTTGAGAATATCAGACTAATAAGAATCTTAATACTTGTACGCAATTTAATCTCCACAATTCAAAAGGTAAAAATATACCTATTACTACCTATGGCTTATTATCGGCAAGTTTTTAGAAAATCTTTATAAATTTGATATTTTAAATCTTCAAGTTTTTGGAATTCCGCGCATCTCCATATTTTTGCAATCAACAGCCCCCGACGCAAAGCATTCGTCAAAACTATACATCCATGTATAGTTTTGTCTGCGATGTTGTGGCTATGACAAAACATCGCTACTGCGTAGAACAACCGCCATCCGTGGCGGTATAGAATCGTCAGGTATTAAACCCTCCGCACGAATAAACCGAGAAAACTACAATAACATTGAAGTTTTAAAAACATTTTATTTTTTTATTTCAAAATGACTGAATGTCATAGCAAAACTTGCCCTGCCCTGTGTTGCAGATCGCAGTCCCGTAGAAAATCCGAACATTTTCGACATCGGAGCTTGGGCATGAACAATCTCCGTATTGGCTTTGGAATCCATGCTGGAAATTAAGCCGCCCCTTTGCGTTATTTGACTCATCGCATCGCCTACGAATTCCTTGGGGCTTAAAATATCGACGGACATAACCGGTTCTAAAAGCACGGGATTTGCGGCATTACATACTTCATCAAAACATTTTGCCGCAGCCGCTTCATAGGCAAAGGGTGTCGCAGTCAACTCGTTATATGTAGCCGAGGTTAATTCCACCTCGATGTCAACACAAGGATAGCCTAATTTTATGCCTGAAGAAAAACATGCATTTATGGAGTTTTCTACGGCAGCTAAAAGTTCTTGCGGAAGTCCGTCGCCCGCTCTTTGCGAAGCCTTAACCTTGGAAATAAAGCGGTTTCCCGTTCCTCGTTCCAAGGGGCGTACGGTAAGAGTAAGCTCCGCCTCATTATCCTTTCCTGCAAGTTGTTTACTATATTTTTCGGTTTGAGTTTTTTCGGCAGTAACGGATTCGCGGTAGGTAACTTGCGGATTGCCTACACGGGCTTCCACCTTAAAGTCATCCAGCATTCTTGTGGTTAAGACATCTATATGCAGCTCCCCCATGCCCGAGATAATAAGCTGCCCTGTTTCCGCATCTTCGCGGCTTGTAAAGGTAGGATCTTCTTTTGAAAGAATCTCCAGAACTTCTTTTAATCTGTCGCGTTCCGAAAGGCTTTTAGGTTCAAGCGAAACGGAAATAACCGGCTCCGGAAAATTCATGGATTCCAAGAGCAAGGGAAGTCCTTCGGTTCCTATCGTATCCCCTGTTTGGGCAAACTTTAAGCCGATAAAAACCGCAATATCGCCTGCCTGTACAAAATCCATTTGTTCCGACTTGTTTGAGTGCATACGGAGTATACGGTTTACTCTTTCTTTTTTCTTTTTGCCTGTGTTAAATATTTGATCTCCAGCCTTTATTTTGCCCGAATACATTCTGACATAACAAAGGGAGCCTGCATCTTTATCATATTGAATTTTAAATACAAGACCGAGAGGATTGCCCTCCGGTTTGCATGGAACTTTGACTTTTTCTTCTTTTTTTATTTGAAAGGCTTCGGCAGCTTCTACCTCGTCGGGCGCCGGTAAAAAGTCTACTACGGCATCGATTAAGGTTTGAATACCCGTATTTTTTCTTGCAGAACCGCATAAAAATGGAATATAGTCCCGTTTTAAGACCGCTTTCCGTATTTCCGCTTTTAAAAGAGGTTGAGGAACCTCTTTTCCGTCAAGAAGAAGCTCGGTAATCTCATCGGAGGAAGAAGAAATTACATCAAGCATTTTTTCGCGCCATTGCTCCGCATAGCTTTTTCTTTCTTCGGCAATGGGGGCGTATGAATATTTTTCACCCTCGGTTGAGGAATCCCATCTTATTTCCTGCATGGAAATAAGATCGATCACCCCCTCAAAATTATCGCTTGCTCCTATGGGAATTTGTACGGGAATAACTTCAACACCGAATTTTTCTTTTACATCATTCATTGCTCCGAAAAAATCCGCCCCTATTCTGTCCATCTTATTTACAAAGCAGATGCGCGGAACCTTGTACCTGTCGGCTTGGTGCCAAACCGTTTCCGTTTGCGGCTGAACACCGCCTACTGCACAAAGAACAGCTACGGCACCGTCAAGCACACGTAAGGAGCGTTCCACTTCGGCGGTAAAATCCACATGACCGGGTGTGTCGATTATATTGATTTGAAAATCTTTCCAATAAGTAGTTGTAGCAGCACTTTGGATTGTAATACCTCTATCCTGTTCTTGAGTCATCCAATCCATTGTTGCCTGACCGTCATCTATTTCTCCTATTTTATGAATTTTCCCCGTGTAAAATAAAATACGCTCTGTGGTAGTGGTTTTTCCGGCATCTATATGAGCCATAATTCCTATATTGCGCATCTTGTTAAGCATTTAAAATCTCCCGTAAGTTTATAAGTCTTTAAATTTTCCTCGTTTTAACCATAACCGCATTTTTATATTTAATCAATGTAAGTTAAGTATTTAAAGAAAGAGAATATCAAAAAAACGGGAAAAAAACAATCATTATACAAATAAAAATCGGCAAACCCGCCGGAAAACATTGACTTCTTAAATCTTCCGCATAAATAACCGCTAACGTATTGCTTTTACATATAAAAATTTTTATAATACACACCTTATGGAAAATACACAATTAACTGAAGACGGCTTAGAAACAGCCGCAATTAAGAAAACGAATTTCTTGCCGGTAATTTCCGGACTCTTTGTAGGCATTTTACTTTTATCAAACATTCTGGCTTCAAAAATGATTCAAATCGGTTCTTTTGTTTTTGACGGCGGAACTCTTCTTTTCCCTTTTTCCTATATTTTCGGAGATGTTTTAAGCGAAGTTTACGGTTATAAAGCCTCACGCAAAGTAATTTGGACAGGTTTTATTATGCTTGCTATAGCCTCTTTAAATATTTGGCTTATAAGCATTTTACCTGCCGAAAGCGAATGGCCTTTTCAAAAAGATTTCGATAACATTCTTCTTCAAATGCCGCGAATAACTGCCGGAAGTCTTTTAGGGTACTTTATAGGCGAATATTCAAATTCGGTTGTTATTTCAAAATTAAAAGTTATAACAAAAGGAAAACATTTGTGGTTTAGAACGATTACTTCTACATTGATAGGAGAATTTTTGGATAGTGTGCTTTTTGTTGCCGTAGCATTTGCAGGTCTTTACGGGACATCGGTGCTTATCATAATGGCTTTTTCGAATTATATTTTTAAAACGGCTATTGAAGTAATTTTTACACCCATAACTTATAAAATAGTAGAATTTGTAAAAGAAAAAGAACAAACCGATGTTTATGATTATAACGAAAAATATAATCCTTTCCCGATAAAGGGATAAAACTTTTATCAAAGAAATTAACAAGCCTCTAAAAACGAACCGACAGGTTTTAAAGTGTTTAGAGGCTTGACGAATTTCTTTTACAACTTATTCTACCATAAAAACAAAGCTTTTCTCATAGT
>CAUTTN010000136.1:0-5021 GCA_963541225.1 uncultured Treponema sp. | reverse complement strand
TTAAAAGATTCAATCTTTGAAAATTTTAAAAAAGCATATAGGGTATCTCTAAAAACCTTGTTGGATTTTTAGACGGCAATTGATTTTTTTTTAATCTTATTCTAAAATAAGCCTTATGAAACAATTTATAAGAATTTTTATGGGCGGAGATGTTTGCGGCAACTTAGGTCTTGAAACCTTACAAAAACATTTGCCCTTGATAATAAAAAAAGAAAAAATAGATTTTTGTGTGGTAAACGGAGAAAACACGGCTCATGGTGTAGGAATAAAAGACGATCAGACGGAAGCCTTTTTTAATGCAGGCGTTGATATTATAACCGGCGGAAATCATACTCTGGAAAGGTTTGAAATCCGTATGAATTTCGGAAAGGACAAAAGAGTTTTGCGTCCGCACAATTTTCCTATTGCTCAAGGATCTGGGCTTGCCATTATCGAAAAAAACGGAATCAAATACAGCGTAATAAATCTTCAAGGAAGGGAAAACATGAGGGCTATCGACTGTCCATTCCAGTCCATTGATTTTCTTTTCTCTTCGCAAAATGAAAATAATTTATCCGAGTCGATTAACATCATAGATTTTCATGCGGAATCCACAATGGAAAAAGAAGCTCTAGCCTTCTACGTTGACGGACGTGTTTCTGTTTTTGCAGGGACTCATACCCATACTCAAACGGCAGATGAAAGAATTTTGCCGAACGGCACAGCCTATATTACCGACCTTGGAATGATCGGAGCCAAGGAGTCCGTAATCGGCGGAAGTCCTTTTACCGCTATTACAAGAACAAAGAGTCAGGTACCTCAGCGTGTCGAAGTGCTTGAAGACGGAGTTGCAATATTTTGCGGTTTAGTTGCAGAGATAGACACCGAAACAAAAAAAGCCGTTTCGGTAAAAAGAATTCAAATCAGCTCATAGACCTAACAACTTCTTAACCCTTTAAAAATCTACCTTTCCTGAAATTCCTGCATTTACGTTGAGCAAAAAAGAATTCGATGTTGTAGAAACTCCTTCAAATTCTGCAAATATCTTTATCTCTCCATGAGAGCCTATCTTTGTTGATTGTGAATGTTTAAAAGAAAACTTATAGTTAAGTTTTGGTAAACTCTTATTTTGTGATAACTCCACAGAAAGTTTTTCTTCTCTGCTGTCCGATAGAGGTATTTTTGAAAAAGTTTCTATTATTAAACGAGGGACAGATGTTCCACCTTTGTATGAAAAAATAAAGCTGAATTTTTCTTTCCATTCATCAGTTAAAAGTTTTTGCATACTTATTTTTGAAGCCGTATATAAAAATTCATTTTCAAAACCCAATTTATTATTTGAGTTAAAGAAAAAATAAAGACTATGATTTGAATTAAAGTTAAATTTAAAAAAATCTTTTCCAAACGAAAAACCGAATTTATAAAGCCGGTTTAATTCATCTTGCTCATAAAACTTAAACCAATCGAAATAACCGTATTTACCTGAAATATTTAAAGCCGTATACCTAAAGGAAAAATCAAGTCCGTATATATTGTTTTGCCCCGAATTTAATTGAGAGGATTGTACCAATCTGGATACAGCTGTACCGAATTCCAAGGGAGTGTATAAATCTTTGATGGTTCCGCTTATCAACCTTGAAAGGTTAAACCCGTAAGAATTAAAGAAGCTGTAAAATAAGTTTTTATTTTTGGTTTGAATCTGACTGTTTATTTTTTGATCAAACATGTCATAAAAAAAAGGTTTTGAAAAAAGCCAATATTGTTCGCCTAAACCTGTAAATAAAGAATTCAAATCTAAAGCATAGGATTCAAGTTTTTCAGCTTCTATAGCTCTTTTCTCTTTTGTAACTTTCCTTTTTATAATCGGTGAAAAAAATATTTTACCGGTATTAAATGGTATGGAAATTTCAATACCCGTTTCATCACCGGATCCTTTTTGCTTTTTATTTTGAAAATTTGTTTTCGAAAAAGCTTCAAAATTTAAACCCGATAACCTAATACCCGTTTTATCTTCTTCATTTGTAAAATAATTGAATAAAAACTTTATATCTGCGGCTCTGTTTTCGGCATTTTTTTCACCCGGCGAATACATATCGATTAAGCTTTTTTTCCATGCCTCATCATAAAATAAAGATGAAGGATTAAAAATAGTTTTATATTTTTGCCCCACGGAAAAACTTATCTGAGTATATATTGTTCCGAATTTTGCCTGAGGAATAATAGGTGCAATTGATGTAAATATTTTTTGGGAAGTATAATCTTTATTGTAGTCAATAGCGGTAATATAATTTATATCTATATATTTTTGAAAATCGATTTTACATTCACGCCTTAATATAGAATCATATATGTTAACAAAAAAATCTTCTGAAGCACTAAAAAAATAAATCGGTATTATTACGGAATGACCGTAACTTTCAATAATATTCAATGCCGATTTTTTTGATAAAAAGTCAGCCTTTAAAGATATCAAACCTGCCAATTTTATCTTCCAAATATCAAGAGCAGCATTAGTTTTTGTATTAAGATTTAAAGATGTTTTATTGCTTATAAAATTTTCTTCAAAATTAAACAAAGGATTAGAAAAAATAGGCACATCATTTTTAGAGTATAAAGACCCTGCAAAACTATAATTAAAATACGCTTTGTTTTGAAAAGAGTAAAATTGTTCTTTTGCTTTTTTATTACGATCAACATCGGCTTCAAAGCCTACGGCTGTTCCCGTTTTTATTACTTGATTTTGATAATCTATACCGTTTGAAAGTTTGTATGTATCAATAGGATTAGTTTTCTTCGTATTTTCCCAATCGCCGGAACCTGCAAAAAAGATATCAAAACCTTTAATCGGCTTCCAATGCGCTCCTGCTGCAAACCTTGTAATACCAGAATCCGAATATGTCAAACCTTCCTTCCATTGAATTTCTATAATATCATTTGAAAAAACAGGTTCATTTATTGTCAATGTATGATTAGATTCATTATAAGAAAAGTTAAATATTCTTATTTTATTTTTTAAAACACGAATACTTCCCGGGATAGCCGTATCAGGCAAAGTAAAACCTGCCGTTGGCGTATAATTTTTACATAATATTTGCAAACTTAGATCGGACGCATCGGAATTGTCAGGAAGATATATCTTATAATCAGTTTTAAAAAATGGAAACATTTGCTCAGGATTAATAAAATCATAATCCTTACTTGAATCCAAAACCTGAATAAATTGTAACTTTTGAAAACCGCTCAAAAAATTATCGGTTGTTTCTATACTCGCAGTAAAATTATTATTTGCATTTTGATTATGTGTGTCAACAACCGATAAGGAGGAATCACCTTCGACTTGCGACATATTATATCGTGATGCAATTTCAAAAGGTGAAAATTTTTTCTCTTTTAAAATTAAACAATCTTTACCAAAAATATTTTTTTTATATCCGTTAATATTAGCAGGTATAGAAGTAATTATTTCATTTACCCCCGGAATAGCACTTAAAGCTGAAAAATAATTTTTAACATTATCTAAATGCTTATTTGCCGGATTAATCGGATTGAAAGGATCGTTCTCTAAATCAAAATAATTTATAGCAGCTCCTTCGGGATAAGATTTTTTCAACGATAAAACTTTTAAACGAGGGTCAATCGAAAATTCGTCGGGACTTAAGGGCCGCCATTGTGCTCCTGTAAAATCTTTAACAAACACTAAGACGGGTTTTCCATATAGGCTATCTACAGGTATATAGAAATGTCTCGCTTTTTGCCATGTATTAATAGAAATTTTATTTTCTATAATTTCCGTATTACCGTAATATGTTTTTGAATTGTACTCGGAGCTTTCATATCGAAGCATAACATCGGCATTCCATTTATCCCTTGCAAAGGTTCCCATGATACCCGGACTTATGAATTTACCGCCTCCGGTATTTATATACCCATAGTTGAGAGGAAATTTTATATTATTGTTTGCGGCACGAATATGTTTTATAGGAGAATCTTCTTTTCCAAAATAGCCGAAGGCTAAAGTACTCTTCTTATAATCATCTCTATAAAGGGTTTCAAAATAAAATGAGTTATTTAATAACAACAATAACGATAAATTAGCTTTTTGTTTAAATACACCTTGAAAAGAATTTACCTTTGCATAACCGTTAAAAAATTCAAAACTTGAAAGTCCTAAAAATTCGATATCCCAAAATCCATCCAAAAAAAGAACGGTATTATCTTTATCAAAATTTTTAAAATATTGACCTGCCTTATTTTCTCCTGTTCTATTCTTAATTAAATCAATACCGAAATCTACATTCGGGTTTTCATCATTTTCAAAACCATGTGCAAAGCTTAATAAAAAAATACAGAACACAATTGAAAATATTTTTTTCATTCAAAGTCATCCTTATCTTTTTTTAAAAGACGTGCAGGTTTTAAAATATTCTTTCCCTCTTTTTTTGTGAGAGCATACATAGTTTCTTCAATCTTTCTTTTTTTTACATTCTTTTCACTGTAAAATAATTCTGTTTGCACTTCGGGAATGGCTGATTCAATATTCATAATGCACAAGCCCAGCAGTCTTATAGGCGTTTTATTATCGAATTTTTTATAAAAAAGTTCTCTAGCCCGCTCAAATAAATCCTGAGTATCATTAACAACAGCTCCTGTCGATTGAACTGAAACAGTAGTAAAATCATTATAGCGTATTTTCACCGAAACGGTTTTCCCTTTTATCTTCTCATCAAATATTCTATACATAAGCTCAGATGCAAGATAAAACATAACATCATCTATCTCAGCATGAGAAAATAAATCATGCTCAAAGGTGCGTTCCGTACTTATCGAATGCGATTTAACATCATCGCTAAAAACATCATAAAGCTCTCCCCGTACAGCCTGAAATAAAAAGCTGCCGGATGCATTTCCTAAAATACTCTGTAAAAGATGTTCGCTTGAATTAAAAATTTGGGGCACGCTAGTCAAACCGGCGGCAATAAGTCTTTCCCGCGTTTTTCCCCCTACTCCCCATACATCCTTTAAGGGAAGACTTTTCATAAAAT
>CAUTTN010000135.1:0-5055 GCA_963541225.1 uncultured Treponema sp. | reverse complement strand
TATAGCAGTTTAGCTATTTCTTAAATAGTGGCCAAAAATTGATTTCCGTGAACTAATGCCGATTGACTAAACTTTAGCTTTTTCATATAGTACAATATAATTCACTATAATTTTACCGAATAAAATCGGTATGGGAGGTAATCGAATGAAAAAAATTATTTTATTTTTATTTGCGGCTATGTCTGTTTTTTTTGTCATAAGCTGTATAGGAAAAAATGAAAACTCCATAATGTATAAGACCGGAACCTACACGGCAACGGCTCAAGGCATGAACGGAGATGTAAAGGTTTCCGTAACTTTCGGTGATTCTAAAATTAAAAAAATAGAAATTTCAGAACACCATGAAACACCCGGTATATCCGATGTTCCGATTAAACAAATTCCGGAACAAATTATAAAAACACAAAGTTTAGCTGTGGATACAGTTGCGGGAGCTACTTTAACTTCAAAAGCAATATTGGCTGCCGTTGAAGATGCCGTAAAACAGGCAGGGGCGGATCCCGATATGCTTAAAAGCAAAATGCAAACTTCCGTAAACGGAAAAAAAATTGAAAAGACGGCAGATGTGGTCGTAATCGGAGGCGGCGGTGCCGGACTATCCGCTGCAATTTCTGCGGCACAAAATAATGCAAAAGTAATTCTTATCGAAAAGACTGCTATGTTGGGAGGAAATACAATCCGTGCAGGCGGACCTTATAATGCCGTTGACCCTGTTCGTCAGGCAAATGTGCAACCGGCTTCTCCTGCTGCAATGAAAAGTATTGAAAGGCTTTTGAGCGTAAGTCCGAAAAACGACTTACACAAAAAATATCAAGACGAATTAAAAAAAGAACTTGATATGTATAAATCGAAAAAGCCTAATCATCTTTTTGACTGTGTTGCATTACATATTCTTCAAACCTATGACGGCGGCGACTATGCAGGAAAAATAGAATTTATAGAAAAACTTTGCACGGATTCTCTTTCCGCAGCACAATGGCTTGAAAGCAATGGCCTTGTTTGGAGGGATACAATCGTAACAGTTCCGGGCGGATTATGGCCAAGAGCTCATGTTCCGCAAAATGCGGCAGGATCGGATTTTATCAATACTAATAAAAATCTTGCAGATAAGCTGGGTGTAGAAATTATTATGAATTGTAAAGGCGAAACCCTTATTCAAAAAGACGGAAGAATAAAAGGCGTTAATGCAGTTTTAAACGATGGTACACCTGTTTTACTGAATGCAAACAAAGCAGTCGTAATTGCTTCAGGCGGATTTGCGGCAAGTAAAGAAATGAGAAAAAAATACAATCCTCTTTTGGGAGAAAACCTCAAAACGACAAATAATCCTGCAAACGTTGGAGAAGGAATTACAATGGCAGAAGCCGTAAATGCAAACCTTGTAGGTATGGAGTTTATACAATGTCTTCCGCTGGGAAATCCTGAAACCGGAGGCTTAAACGGCTGGATAGGCGGAATAGGCGTAGAATATTATTATCAGGTAAACAAAAGCGGCAAAAGGTTTATGGCAGAAGACGGAAGAAGAGATGTTATGACAAAGGCATTGCTTGAACAGCCCGATTCGTTTAGCTATGTAATTGCAGACAGTCACGTATCTTTTAAAGACGGAAAAAATCTTTGGGGAGACGATGTAGAAAAATTGGTTGCAGAAAAAAAGATATTCCGAGCCGAAACAATTGAAGACTTGGCAAAACAAATTAATATTGATCCTGCCGTTTTGAAAAAAACAAATGATGATTTTAACAAAGCTGCGGAGGAAGGGAAAGATTCCGAATTCGGAAGAAGTCTGTTCGGGAAAAAAATGGATAAACCTCCCTTTTATGCTTCGCCGAGAATGCCTACGGTACATCATACAATGGGCGGACTTGAAATAAATTTAAAGGCTCAAGTATTGGATAAAAACGGAAAAGTTATTCCCGGACTATATGCCGCAGGTGAAGTTACAGGCGGTATTCACGGCAAAAACAGACTTGGCGGAAATGCTCTTGTTGATATTCATGTATTCGGACGTATTGCCGGAACAAATGCAGCAAAAGAGTAAATCTTTTATTCATACGAAGGGTTTAATGCCTGACGTTACTCCTCTACGCTCTGCGTAGGGGTTGTCTATTTAAACAACATTTTTTAAAAACAGCAACCTTGCTGCAATGCGGCAAGGTTGCTGTTTAATTATTCTAAATCCTTCCTGAAAGCTTAATCCAATCAGGCAAAATCGATTCCGTTATATTTGCACTGCTTCTTTTTTTCATTCGCCATTGCCAATTTGCCCCAATTGTGGAAGGCGAATTCATTCTTGCTTTTTCGTCTAAAAGTAAAATATCCTGCATTGGAATTATTACGGTATCGGCTTTAGAAAAAATACAAAGATAAATTAAACTCATGCAAAGCTCTTTGTTTGCCGTTTTTGTTTTTTTATTATTTGTATGCAAATCAATATAAGATGCTATTGCTTTTTTTAAATCGTCACAAAGAGTTTTGACCCAACCCGAAAGAGTATTATTATCATGTGTTCCCGTATAAACGACACAGTTGTTTGAATAATTATGCGGAAGATACGGATTTAAAGGTAATGTTTTTTTTAAATCTTCTTTGTCAAATGCAAATTGCAAAATTTTCATACCCGGAAAATTAAAATCATCTCTTAGTTTTCTTACTTCATCGGTTATTACGCCTAAGTCTTCTGCAATTACCGGAAGTGAACCGTAAGTTTTTTTTATCTCCGAAAAAAGAGCCTCACCCGGAACTTTTATCCATTCGCCGTTTTGGGCTGTTTTGGAATTTGCAGGAATTGACCAACAAGATTCAAAACCTCTGAAATGATCTATCCTAATAATATCGAAAAGCTGCAAAGTTTTGGCTATTCTTTTTTTCCACCATGCAAAATTATCCTTTTGCATTTTTTCCCAATTATAAAGAGGATTTCCCCAAAGTTGTCCTGACGGACTAAAAAAATCGGGAGGAACACCTGCAATTTTTAAAGGCTGTGCATTTTTATCCAGCAAGAAAAGGTCTTGATTAGACCAAACATCGGCAGAATCCATTGCTGCAAAAATAGGAATATCTCCCATTAATTTTATATTGTTTTTTTCGGCATAGCGTTTTAATTCTGCCCACTGCGAAAAAAATAAATATTGTATTATTTTATGCTTGTTTATTTTTTCGGAATATTGACGGGTAATTTTTGTTATTTTATCGGCATTGCGTAATATTAAATCTTTATCCCAAGTTTTATTCCAAATATTATTGCCTCTATCCGAATATATTTCTTTTATAGTCATAAAAAAAGCAAAATCGTCCAACCAATATTTTTCTTCAAAATAAAATTTGCTAAGGTTTTGTTTTAATATTTTATCCGTTAAACTTTTGTTTAAAACATTTAATGCGGCTTTTTCTAAAAGAATATTTTTGTTTGCATTTACAAAACCGTAATTTATTTTGTCTTTCTTTGTGTTTTTCCTAACCTTTTTTTTATAATCCGAATATTCTTCACCGGATAAAAAACCTTGTTCGGCAAGTTTTTCTAAACCGATTAAATACGGATTCCCTGCAAATGCGGAAAAAGAAGCATAAGGAGAATCTCCGAAACCTGTAGGACCGATAGGCAGCATTTGCCATATTTTGGCATTTAGACTTTTTAGTTTATCTATAAATTCAAAAGATTCTTTGCCTATTGTGCCTATCCCTTCATCATTCGGAAGAGATACGGGATGCAAAAGAATACCGAAGGCTTTTTCCATAAATCAAACGATACCCTCTAAGGTTCTAAAATATAAAGACAGGTTTCCATATTTCCGCCCTTCAGTTTATGTTTTTTAAATTCCGCATTTTTATTTTCTTTACAAAAGGCTTTTTCAAAATGAGTTTTATTTGTAATAAAACCCGTTTTCCAGCCGGGAAAACTTTTAGTTATACCCCCCAGTTTTGTATACAGTTCTAAGGCATCTTCTTCGCTTCCTATACGCTCTCCGTACGGAGGATTAGATAAAATAATGCCGTAATCGTATGGAGCTTCCAAATCTGCAAAATCGGATTGAATAAAATCGGGACGTTCTATATGGTGTGTAATACCCGCTTCCGAAAGACATCGTCCTGCAATTATGCAAGCCCTCTCCGCATTTGCTTTTGAAAGAGAAACAGCTTCTTCCGAAATATCGGAACCGGTAATTCTTGCCAAGCAATCGGTACGCACAAGGGAGAAGGCTTTTTCTTTTTCTTCTTTCAAAATACTATCGGCTTTATCTTTTAAAAAACATGTAAAGTTTTCAAAAGCAAAATGTCTTGCAATACCCGGCGGAATATTATAAGCATACCATGCGGCTTCAATCGGTATTGTTCCGGAACCGCAAAAAGCATCATGTAAAGGAATCTTACGTTTCCAGTGCATTAATTGAATTAAAACGGCTGCAAGAGTTTCCCTCATCGGTGCAGCCCCTCCGCTTAATCTGTAACCGCGTCTATAAAGAGGATCGCCTGAAAGGTCAAGACAAACATAAATATTATTGTTTTCGATATAGATCCTGATAATAAATTTAAGCCCTGTTTCAGGCAGAGAATTCATATTCCATTTTTTGCAGAGTTTTTCGCATACGGCTTTATGAACTATAGACTGTACTGCATGTTCCGAAGATAGTTTTGATTTATAAGTACGTACTTTGTCTATAACAATTCCGGCATCTTTAGGAAAAAAATTATGCCAGTCCGGCGAATAAACCAAATCGAATAAACCGTCAAAATTGTCGGCTTTACCGGTATTTACAAGCATAAAAATTCTATCGGCAGTACGCAAAAAAAAGTTTGCTTTAAACATCGATTTAAAAATATCTTTTTCGGGAGAAGTAAAAAACACTCTTCCCGGAAGCCTGTTATAGGGTTTAAATCCTGATAGTTTAAGTTCTTTTGTCAAAACAGGTTCCGCACCTACAGCACAAAGGGCAATAAAATCATTCATAAAACCAATATAACATTTTTTGTAAGTTTGTGATATAGAGTATTTTTAAAAACTCAAGGATAGATTTGTTTTATACCGTATTTTAGATTTAAAGCTAAAATACGGTA
>CAUTTN010000134.1:0-5081 GCA_963541225.1 uncultured Treponema sp. | reverse complement strand
GGATAGAAGCTATGATACAAACAGTAAAGCAAAACGAACAGGCAAGACAAGAATATAGGTTAATGTCCACTTTTGAAATGGACGCTATGGATAGGGGGTTTTCTGAAGGTACTTATAACAATAAAAGAGAAACCGCTAAACTTATGAAGCTGAAAAACTTTAATATAGCCTTAATTAAAGAAATAACAGGGCTTTCCGAATCTGAAATAGTAAAGCTGTAATTTAAAAACAACTTATACATAATGGTAAAAATTGACTTAAAAATGCTTTATCTTTCATTCTTTTTCTGTATATGCACTTTTGTGTTATAAAAGAGCCAAAATCCTTATTTCGTTTTACCATTTCCTGTAAAACCTCTTGCTCCGGTTTTATAATAACCTAAAATTTTGGCATTTTTGATAACAACAAATTCATTTAACTGCTCTTTGATTATAGCCCCCCTGTTCTCTTTGAAATATTTAAAGTATTCTCTCCCATTTTGCATTACGCATAAACATTGTTTTAAAATATTAGTAAGAGGTAAGGCTATGACAATTTTTGTAAAGATAATTTTACCGAATAACGATGTAAAGAAAAAACATAAAAACAAAACGGCGAAACGGAAAGGCAAAAGACATATAGTCTCAGCGGAAAACCGGGAACAGGGAAGATTGGAAATTTTATCAAGAAGATTTGAACGAGAGTCGATAATATAGATGGTAATATGCTTGATAGTCAAAACCTTTTAGAAGAAAAACTTGTTATTAAAAATTTTTTCTCAATATCGAATTTGGAATGGAAGCCTCGAAAATATAATATTATTACAGGCGAGATGGGTTCAGGCAAAAGTTTATGTCTTAAACTATTATATTTTATTTATGAAATATTTAGAATAACTTTTGTAAACAACCTATCAATAAACATTTTTAAGTCAGGCAACTTCTATTCTATTTTGAATACAACATTTAAAGAGATTTTTTCAATTAACGAAAGTTGCTCATCCGATATTTTTTATACAATTGAAAGTCCGAACAAACAAAAGAAATTCGACTTTTGCACTTTTATAAGGAATGGGGTTATAGAATTTAGAAGTGAGTACATTACGGAAAAATTAGAAGAATGGCAAAAAAAAGCAGAAAAACTTTTGCAGAATAATTCTTTAGATTCTGTTGAATACCTACAGAAATATATTTTTAACGATATTTCATCTGATATTGGTGATGCGTTTCCTTTCGGACAGCTTTATTTTTCAGATTTACGTGTTTTATTGACAGAGCCAAATAATGTAATAACGACAGATTATTTAACTAACGCACTACTATCTATACGAAGTTTTTTTGAGCATTCTTTTAAAACTTGGATAAGCGAAGCGTATTCAAAAGAAAATGCAGAAAACGAAAAAAATAAAGTCATAAAAAAGATAATAAAAACATCCTACAATATTCTAAACATTCAGGATATTTTATTTGAAATAAATGATATATATCTAATTCATAAAGATGGAAGAAAAACACCTTTAAATAAATGTTCAAGCGGACAGAGAGAGTTATTCCATCTGCTTAGTTTTGTAAATTTAATACAAATAGTAGGTTCTTCATACGGTAAATCAAACGTACTTTTTATTGAGGAGCCTGAAGCTCATTTATTTCCTAAAGAACAGAAACTTTTTCTTGAGCTTTTAGGTTTGGTATGTAATTATATCAATTCGGAAAATTTAAAATGGCGTTTTTATATTACAACACACAGCCCTTATTTTTTGAATGTATTTAATAATATGTTGTTCAAAGGTATTGTTTTAAACAAGCATAAAAATAATTTTGAAAAAATAAAAGAAATAAACGAGGCAATACCTTTTGCAGATTTTCAACAAGAACAGGTATCGGGTATTTTTTTAGAAAATAAAAATAATTCAGGTTTTATAGGGGTAAATCTTTTACAAGAAGATGAAGAATCCCCTTTTTTCTTTTCTAGGAAAACGGAGGAAATTACTTTGAAGATCAATGATGATTATAATGCATTAAGTTATTTTTTTGCTCAAGATTTTTAAACATGTTTAATTGCCCTAATTTTTTACAAATAAGACCATCAACAAACAATCCCAAAACGGGTATTTTAATATTGCCACAAAAAACATTTTTAGGAATTAAACAGTGCCAATCATATATAATTGATAAGGCTTTAAGTATTCAGTTTTTAGGATGTGTGGAATTTAATACTAATTGTAATACCTATCAATGGTTTAATGTTTCAGGGAAGCAAAAACTATGCTCGTTGCCAAAATACGGCTTTGGGTTTTGTCTAAAAATAGACTCATGCGATAATGACTACCTATACATATACTTTTGTAAAAGAAGTATTAAACCCAATGTAAAATATATTTTAAATAATTTAAATACAATATGTACTTTCAACAAACATGTAATATCTAATGTAAATTTATTAATATTATTATATGGAAGACCGGAATCAGTTACAGATAATATTATGAATATAAATAGAATAATACAAAAAGATATTCAGAATAGCAACTTTAAACCTAAAAATACTATAATAAATTATATTTTACCACAAACACAAGAATTAGTGTTTTCTTATTGTTCTAGTTGTTTTAGTAATATTAAAGTTACCGGGGGATAAAAACCATCTAAAAATCAAAAAATTTTTTAACTTTTTCTGCTGTTTCGTTTATAATTTCATATCTGTTTTATAGCGGAATTTTAATATGTATGGCGGAGATGTTTTTCTATATCCGCAAGAGTAAAAAACGCGTCTAAATTATTCAAATCTAGTATCAACTTATCTCTAAAATTTATCTCATACATCTTTTTCAGTGTATACAAAAATCAATTTGTATTACGTACCTTCAATTCTGTAAAATCCATTCTTATAGGAGAAAAATAAAAATGCAAAATTTAGACAAAATACCGGTAATCGGCTGGAGTGTAATAGCCCTGATATCCATTCTGATATTTATTGCTTTAATAGTCGTAATCCGCAAAGGGGCGGTTTTAGGCTGGGGCGATAAAAAAATTGCACTAGGGAAAGTCGATAAAAAGCTAGATAGCTTTAAAGCCGAAATTGACGAACAAAACAAAAAACGAATGGATGATGAAGAACGCCGTAAAACTCTTTTCAGGCGTTCGGGTGAAATAGACGAAAAACTAAAAGCCGATGAAAGGCGGGTAATCCGCAAATTATACGAACCTATAAAAAATATTTTTAAGGCTAACATAAAATGCGAAATGCCCGGTATCACTGCTGCCGAAATTATCAAGGACGAATTAACCGAACGGGTGGATTACAACAACATGAAAGACAAACTGACTTCAAAAGAAAGAGCCGGTTACATACAGGATATTATTTTTCATATCGAAACCGACTATAAGGCTTTCCTTTTAAAAATACCTCGTTTACCCTGCGGTACGGAAAGCTATCCGTCTTGGAAGGATATAAAGCCGGAAGTTGAAAAGTTGGTAAACTCTTGGGCGGACGGAATGATTGAAGCAATGTCTAAACGAATAAAAGAAAAGATAGAAATGTACGAGGCGGAAAAAGACAATTTTATTCTGTCCGAATATAAAACGCTTTGTATAGATTTTCCGATTAAGAAAAACGAAAATTATTTAAAAAATCTGCATTAAGGGAGAATAAAAAAAATGACACTAGACGAATTCGTAAAAACATATCTTGATAAAAAAGTTGACTATGACGGGCAATACGGCTATCAATGTGTTGACCTTTTTAGGCAGTATTGCAAAGACGTATTGAACATACCGCATACGGGCGGCGTAGTCGGGGCATCGGAGCTTTATACAAAGTATGAACAAATGCCTATGGAAAAAAAATACTTTCACAAAATTGTATATGCAGGCGGAACACCGCAAGCAGGCGATGTTGCGATTTTTAAACCAACCGAAAAAAACAAATTCGGACATGTCGCTATTGTTTTGTCGGCTGATAATTTATCGATGACGGTTTTTGAGCAGGACGGCTTTGCACAAACGGGGGCATATATAACCGAACGTAAATATTACAACGTTTTAGGCTTTTTAAGGAAAAGGTAAAATGAATGAAAAGAAGTTTTTTGTTTTTATTATTTGTATTTTGCTTTTTAGCATTTCCTCTTGCTGCACAAGAAGCGGAATACACAATCACGGAAACGGAGCTTATTCGGTTAGAGAAAATCTCGGAAAGCTGGGAGACGAGCAGACGCAATCAGCAGTTACAAGTACAGAGCTTAAAGGAAAGATTGACCGAAGCCTTAACGAAGTCGGAAGCATTGAACTTTCTATTACAAACGGAGAGGGAGACCTTAAAGAGTTTAAGGCAATCTTACTACGAATACGAGAAAGAGTTAGACATAAAAATTGAGGAATATGAAACATTAATTGATAAGCTAACAGGTAAATTATATAGGGCAAGATTAGCTCTTGTGATTATATCTTGCATACTAGCTATTTTACTTTTAGGAAGTGTTATATTTTTGATTTTGAAAATGAAATTAAAACTTTTATAGGCGGAAATATGAAAATAAATACAATCCTAATATCTGCTTTACGAGAATGTAAAACGAAAGAAGATATAGAAGATGTTTTTTGTCGGTTTGATATAACGGAAATAACCGAAAAACAAAGGCTTTTAGTATGGGCTATGTATGCACCTGCTTTGTTTTTTTCTTCTTTTTCTCCCATATCTGAAGACGGTATTTATCAAATGACAATTGAACATTTTTTGGGTGGTACTTGGAAACTTGTACCTCTTTATGAAAAATTAGGCTTAAAGAAATGTGAATATGATGCTTACACTAAAGAAATGTTAAAAAAGTTAAATGACTGTTCTTCAAAAGAAGACATTGATTTTGTATTTGAAACCGAAAAAATAGACAGTTACCGCAGACGCTGCGATGTATTAAGGCGGTGTATGGGGGTAATGGAAAAATATGGGGCGGTTGGCGAGCTTTCGGAAAAAGACGATTACGAGTTTGATTGTACCGTTTTTCTTGAAGGGTCTTGGCGTAATTTATAATTTATACACCCTTTACAAAAAGTGTGTCATTAACAAGTGATTTTGTAGTCAGTTTTACAATTAAGTAAACTAATTTT
>CAUTTN010000133.1:0-5081 GCA_963541225.1 uncultured Treponema sp. | reverse complement strand
ATTTTCCGAAGAATCTTCGGGCTTTTTATCTTCATCATTTAATTGGGAATCGTTATTATCTTTTTTATCAGGAGAATCTTTATCCTGTTTTTCGTCTTGAACTTTTCCGCTTACACGTCCGTCAAGTATAATTTCTTCCGTGTCAAGATTAACCGAAATCTTTGCGGCTTTAAATTCATCTTTTTTCTTTTTTACGATTGGCAATCCGCTTAATTCCAATGTCGAATTTTTTCTGTTATAAGAAGCCGTAGATGCATTACATTCTATGTCTTTGTTTATAATTTTTATATTAAACCGCATTATCATTATTTCGGAAGTTTTATCGTATTCTATATTTTCGGCATTTATGTTTACGTCATTTTTTGTATCTTTAAGTTCCGTTTTGCCGAACATAAAAACGACATCTTCTTTTCTATCGAATTTTATTAAGTCCGCATTGAACGAATATCCGTTTTTTTTATCTTCGCCTGTAACGCTGCCTGTTGCATTGACAAATCTATATTCGTCACCGAAAATTTCTATTTTGTCGGCTTTTATTGTCAAACTGTCAACCGAAACCGAAGCATTTCCGATAAGATTAGTCGATTTTTTATTTTTTGAAACGGAAGCGGTAACACTATCCGCATTAAATGTTATAACGGATCTTTCTGCAAAGATATTAAAACAAGCGGTAAAAATCATCAAAAAAATAAAAAAAGTTTTTTTTCCTGCAAATGTTTTATTCATCGATATTTTCCGCCTCCGAAATCTCTTTGTCCTTTTCCGTTTCAATAAGCCCTTCTACCGATTTTGAAAATTCCAGTTTCCGCGAAAGAGTATCGGCTGCAAATCCCGTTCCCCGTATGGAAAGTTCAAGCCCTTTTTTGACGCTTACTATTCCGTTTTCTGTTCCGTATAGAATATTTGCATTTTTATCCCAAAAAAAAGCATCTCCTAAAATACTTATATTTTCTTTTAAGTCTTCAAAAGTTACATTTTTTCCTAAAAAATACTTGTTTTCTTTTTCGTCAATTTTGATTACGCCGGCAGAACCTTTTAGTTCTTCTTGAATTTTTTCTTCATTTTCCGGCTTTTTTAGTTTTATAAAAGAAATTTTTTCTCCCGCCCAAATTTTATCCGAGTCATAAATTTCCAAAACTTCAAAATTTATTTTTAAAGAAAGCGAATTTTGTTCATATCTATCCAAATTTGCATTTTTAAACACAAAATTAGGCTTTTTTTTAAACTTTTTTGTCTCTCCGCTATAGTTTAAAGTACAAGAAAATGATATAATGGAGAGGTTAGTAATAAATAATATTAGGATTTTTTTATAACTCATAGACTTTATTATACAATCTTTTTTGTTATTAGTCAAAACCTTATTAGATTAAGGTAATTGACAAATTAGTCTATAGAGCATAAACTATATCAAGGTAGGAGAATCAACGATGCCCGATTTTTTAACGGATAACGACTTCAAATTATTCAGCGATTTAATTTATAAATCAAGTGGGATTACTTTCTCGGCGACAAACCGCTCAATTTTAGAAAGCCGGTTAAAAGAGAGGCTTAGAGAGAAAAAACTTGAAAAGGTTTCCGAGTATTATAATATACTTATTAAAGATTCCGAAGAACAAAAGACGCTTTTGGATCTGGTTACTACTAATTTGACACGTTTTTTTAGAAATCAGCCTCATTTCGATGCTTTGCAGCATTATGTTATACCCGAATTGGTAAAAATAAAAAAAGCCGAAGGTAAAAACAAAATAAGTATATGGAGTGCCGGCTGCTCTACGGGGGAGGAACCTTATACCATTGCCATGGTTATGAAAAAACATCTTCCCACAGGATTTACGGCGGAGATTATGGCTTCGGATTTATCTTTAAAGTGTCTGCTGGTTGCCAAAGCCGGTTTTTATCAAGAGCAAAAAATAGCCGGAATTCCCGATGATTACCTTAAATCGTATTTTAATAAAGTGAATGAAGGTTATCAGGTTAAAAGCGAAATAATGCAGATGGTTAATTTCGATTATCATAACTTAAAACATGATTCAAAACATACTAATTTTGACTTAGTTTTTTGCCGTAATGTTATAATATATTTTGATGATGCAGCTCAAAGAGATGTTATAAATAGGTTTTGGAGAGCAATGTCGCCTAAGTCGTTTTTATTTATAGGACATTCGGAATCTTTATTCGGAATGGATACAAAATTCGAGTTTTTAAAAACGGATTGGGCATGTTTTTATAAAAAAGATGTATAGGATATAACATAATTTTAAGGAGTATAAAATATTATGGAAGATATTAGAGTATTGATAGTAGATGATTCTGCACTTATGCGTAACTTAATAGGAAAAATCGTTGAAGCAACTCCGGGTTTAAAAATAGCCGATAAAGCTATGAACGGACGCTTTGCATTACAAAAACTGGATAGGGTAAATCCGGATATTATTGTTCTGGATCTTGAGATGCCCGAAATGAATGGTATCGAATTTTTAAGAGAATTAAAAAAACAAAATATTAAGATTCCGGTAGTAATTTTATCGAGTATTGCAAAGGAAGGGGCAAAGGTAACTATAGAGTGTTTAGAGCTCGGTGCTTGTGATTTTATTACAAAACCGTCAGGCTCGGAATCGGCAAATTTGCATACCGTTTCCGATACTCTTTCCAAAATGCTTTTAGCCTATGGAAGAAGACATCAAATAAAATCAAATAAATATGATAATGCATCCGTTGTAAAAAGTACTCAGGTACAATTTAAACCGTCAACAGAATTAAAGTCTTCAGGTAGTACAACACAAATGAGTTTTAGTAAAGATGACAAAAAAGAAAAACCGGTTCAAATGCGTTCTCCCGGTAATATTCAAATTATTGCCATGGGAATATCTACAGGCGGACCTAACGCTTTAAGAGAAGTATTCGCGTCCTTGGATGCAAATCTTCCACAGCCTATTGTAGTAGTACAGCACATGCCTGCCGGTTTTACCGAAGAATTTGCAAACAGTCTTAATAAGATTTGTCCTCTCGAAGTAAAGGAAGCAGTGGATGGAGATGTTATTAAACCCGGAAGAATCTTAATTGCACCCGGAGGACACCACATGATTGTCGAAAGGCGTTCTTTGGCAGCCGTTGCAAAAATTATAGACACACCTCCGGAAAGCGGTCATCGACCCAGTGTAGACACTCTTTTTGAGTCGGTTGCAAAAGAATATCAAAACCATGCACTAGGCATAATAATGACCGGAATGGGTAAAGACGGTGCAAAAAACATTACCAAACTCTATGAAGAAGGTTCAAGAACAATAGGGCAAGATGAAGCTTCTTCTATCGTCTACGGAATGCCTAAAGTAGCTTGGGAAATGGGCGGTGTAATGGAACAGGTAAGTCTTAAAGATATGGCAAAAAAAATCAATGAGACGGGCAAACAGTTTGCGTAAATTATTCTTAACCGCTTAAAATTAGTTTTAAGCGGTTTTTTTTATAATAACACTTTATAAAAACAATATTCTACTGAATATCCGTAAAGAATATTTATTCGTGCGGAGGGTTTAAGAGCTCGATGCTCTGCATCGTGGTTGTTGATTATAAACTATAGATTATGAACATCATTTTAAATGATTGCTTAAATTTCTAAAAAAAATATAAAAATTTATCGAAACCTATTTACTCGATAATAAAATATCGTTATAATAATATCTATAAAAAAAACACTATTATTTAGGAGTTATACAATGAAGTACGCAACATTTGCTATCCCGAATAAAATTATCCACGGCGAAAGGGCTTTGGAATTTTTATCGACTTTAGAAGGCAAAAAAGCCGTTATTGTAACGGGCGGAAGTTCAATGAAACGTTTCGGATTTATTGATGAAGCAATCGGATATCTTGAAAAAGCAGGATTGAAAGTTATTGTAATTGATGGAGTCGAGCCTGATCCTTCCGTTAAAACCTGTAAAGAAGGCGGGGCAAAGATGGCAGAATTTGAGCCTGACTGGATTATAGCCTTAGGCGGAGGTTCCGCAATGGATGCCGCCAAAATTATGTGGGTGTATTACGAATACCCGAATTATAATTTTGACGATTTGGTTGCTTTTAAATTTCCAAAACTGAGAATAAAAGCCAAACTTATAGGAATTCCCTCTACCTCCGGTACGGCTTCGGAAATTACCGCTTTTTCTGTTATAACGGATACCGAAAAAAACGTTAAATATCCGCTTGTAAGTCCCGATATCATTCCGGACATTGCAATAGTCGATGATAGAATTCCTGCAAAAATGCCGCCTTTGGTAACTGCACAAACGGGAATGGACGTTATGACTCACGCTATTGAAGCATTTGTTTCTACTGCTCATGATGATTATACTGATCCTTATGCTCTTGAAGCAATAAGACTTGTATTTGAATATTTGGAAAGAGCTGTTGTAAACGGAAACGATATGGAAGCTCGGGGAAAAATGCACACGGCTTCTACAATTGCAGGTATCGCTTTTAGTAATTGCTCTTTGGGAATAGTACATTCTATGGCTCATAAAATAGGCGGAGAATTTCATCTTACACACGGAGAAGCAAATGCAATTATGCTGCCTTATATTATCGAATACAATAGAAAAGAAACCGGCAGATACAGCAAGTTGGAAGGTGCTTTGGGTATAGATGATATCGCAAAAGCAATTTGGGATTTAAACAGAAAAGTCGGTATAACAAGAACTATTCAAGAAGGAAAAAATACGGTAATTACTGAAGATAAATTCTTAAAAGTTTTGGATTTAATGAGTGAAAGAGCTTTTTCGGATGCTTGTACTCTTACAAATCCTCGAAAAACTTCTGCCGCCGATATTAAAAAAATATATCTTGCAGCATATTACGGAAAAACGATTGATTTTTAAATCAACAACTTTGCAAAGAGCATTCGGGTATTTAAGTTTCTTTATGAATAAATAAAGTACCTCTAAAAATCTCTTTTGAGATTTTTAGAGGTTTTCCGTATATGTACTTTGAGAAATTTATATGGAAAATAAGGAATTTTGAAAATTAAATTACTCATTTTTTAATAGAGGTTTCCAAATCTTTAGCTTTGAAACCGATAAGGACTGAAGTTT
>CAUTTN010000132.1:0-5104 GCA_963541225.1 uncultured Treponema sp. | reverse complement strand
CAAAAACTAAACTTTGTACAAATAAAAAAATACAAACAGTTATAATCTTCTTTAAGTTTTTCATGTTAATTTCTCCTTAGTAAATTATTGTACTTAACAATACAGTTTTTTAAAACATTTCATACTTTATTTTTTGCTTGATCGAACCGTCTTCACGATAAAAGTATTCATAAAAATACTCTGTTGTTTTTCCGTCTTTAAGAATTTTTTCGTAAACAATCTTTCCATTACCGGCATATTTATACCATTCTTCAATACCATTACTGGATTTTTTATAAATTACTTTTCCGCAGCTGTCAGTATCATAACTATAAAAGATTTCTCTGCCTTCGTTATTTTTCTCATAAATCATATTTCCCATATTGTCATAATTATACCACTCTTCGTAACCGCTAAGACTTCTCTTATTAATAATATTTCCATTAATATCGTATTCATTCCACCATTCAGTAATACTATTATTGAATTCTGATTTCTCATATATTTGGTTTCCCTTATTGTCGTATTTATACACTGTTTTGCCCGGTATTTTACCGGCTTGAACTTTAACATGAACAAGTTTTCCGTTGCCGGCATATTTATACCACCATTCATAGCCGTATTTATTTTTTCCATGAATTTCGTTTCCTTTAGAATCATATTTTGAAAATGCTATACATACAAGCCGGAGTAAAACTGTTTCACCATCTATTGCCGCTTCTTTGTATATCTTTTCACCTAAAGTTGGTGTTATATCTGCATCTCCGCTTTGTATATCCGATAAACTTAAACAGCCCGTAAAACAGTAAACTGCGAAAGCCGCAAATAAAAAAGCAATAATATTTTTTAAGCTTTTCATATCTATTTTCTCCTTGTATTTTATAATCCTCTTAAACCTTTTTGCCCCGGTATACGTACCGTAAAACCTAATTTCATAATAAAGTCATGGCTTAATGCTTTTACGGCAGTAGACATGTGAATCCATTCGCCGAAATTATTGGCTTGTAATCCATGTCCTGAATTTGTAATAAAAGAACCCAAGCCTAATATATACATAGCAGAAACACCAACGCCAAATCCTCGTGTAAAAAAATATTGCAATTCCAAATCGAACGGTGCAGTAAATGAAAGAAAAGAAGTTTTATTAAATATATGTGTCGAAAAACCTACTCCGCCCGCACCAATTATATATAAATTTTTTAAAGGTTTAAAATTGTACCCACACATAATTCCTGTTGCAAGCGAAAAAGTTCCAGCATTATTTGAAATGGTATCTCCATTTATTGTCTTATTTATTTTACCTCCAAATCCTATATCGGCATGTATTACACCACATAATTGATTTGCAGCAGATAATACAACGTTGACCCCCATGTTAACTTGATTTGTGTTATATTTAATGCCTTTAAACATATCTCTTATTGTTACTATAGAATAACCGGATCTATTAAAACCTACACTCGGCATTATAATCGTTTCAGAATTATTTATAAATAAATCCCGTTTTTCAGGGTATTGTTTTTTCATTTTTAACCCTGGTAATTCACCATTTTGAACTACGTAGTTAAAAAGTTCCATATTTGCAGCACTTACAGGACCGCCCTGTTTAGCCAAAGCATTCCATTCATTAATTTCCATAAGAATATCGCCATCATGTGTGGTTTTTATCTTTCTAAAAAAATCTCCTTTTTTACCTGTAAGTTCGTTTATATTACCTATAATAAAAACGTCATTTTCTCCGCTCTGCGGTTCAATATTGATTTTACCATTCAAGCGGTTATATGCATGTAATAAAGTATTGTTTCCTACCAGCTTGCACGGTATTTTATAATGTTTACAAAGTGCATAAAACAAAAGAGCATAGTCCTGACAATCTACAAACTTATCATAATTCATATTATTAACGGTAGGAATAGTACGGAATCCTTTTGCACGATTAGAATCTGACGTTCCTGCCGGATTGTTATATTCAAGAGCTTCTGCAATATAGGGTAATATTTTATCATATATAATTTTATGCTCTTTTACGCTTTTAGCTGAACCATAAAATAAAACACCTTGCCTATCTACTGTCATGCAAGAAATATTTAAAACAGCCAATAGCAATGTCCCAAAAGTGAATTTTATTTTTTTCATGTTATTTTTCTCTCTTATTTATTTGATTTTACAAATTCGTTAAACCTGCGGATTGCATTGATACAAGAGTTATGACTTTTTCTACCGAATGCAGCTTCGGAGCCTGTTTCTCCATACTTCTGTTCCAGTTCATCTATTCTATTGATAAGCACTTTTGCAGTGTTTATACCTTCCCGAGTGCATATTGTTTTTATACGTCCTGCATAATCATATACAGTGCTCGGCTTACCGCTCGGCGTAAATTCCTTATAACCTTGTTTTACCAAGTATTCTTTAAATTCATCCAATATATCATCCATAATTTTCTCCTTAAGTATTTTGTTTTAAGCTGGTACAGAAATAGTTTTATATACCGGTTATTTAAAATTATCAATATATATTTATTGTGCATTAAAATCAAAAACATATATTTTCTGAAAGTAGTATAATTTACCGTCTTCCCACCAGTATAATTTACCGTCCTTAGTTGGGGAAAGCTCACAAACTACAATACTTCCTAAAAATCTTGACGATGTATAGTAAGGATGTTTACTTCGCTCATTATTAAAAATATTCATAAGAGTATTGGAATTAGCACCATCATAGCGTTCGTTAAGTTCGGTAAGCCAACTATGATGGGAACTATCATAGTTCAACTTTGCACTTGAAGCATGGACAACAAATCGCAAATAGTCAGGCATACGGGAAGTATCAATAGGATTAGGATTATACCATTGTCCCTGTTTTCCTCCATAAGAACCTTTAAAACCGGCACCTACACTGGCACTACTTGGACTTTTTGTCATGTTTTGATTATTCATTGCAATGGCTCTTTGTTTTTCTTCATTTATCCGGTCTTCAATATAAATACAATTTTTGGTAAAGCCTGCATAAATTGCTTTTACCGATTTTCCGTTGTAAGTAAAGTATTTATAATCATTATGATCCAGACGGACAAGGTTTATACGGGGTGTAGCCGAATTAGCATCTCCTATATCTGCCATAGCAAGCCAAAAACTTAAACAACCCGTAAGACAACAAACGGCAAAAACCGTAAATAAACCGATAATAATCTTCTTTAAGTTTTTCATGTTATTTTTCTCTCCTAATTTATTTTAATTTAGAATATTCTTCAATTATTTTTTTTATTGAAGGTAATTTCCCTTGCTCTAAGCTTTCGTAATACTCTAAATGTAAGCGTATTGCATTAAGAGCTTTACGAAATTCGGCTTTGTCATTATTTTTAAGAATTTGCTGTAAAAAATATTTCGTTGCCGTTTTGTTTATTGTTCTTGTGTAACGCTTTCCATTTCTCATAGAACAATACACATTAATATAGTCAGCTGCAGAACCTTTATTCATACCGTATTTATCATGTAATGTATCCAATGCGTTTTGCTTGCTTATTTTACCATGATAAAAACTATCAGCAATTATGCATACCTGCTTTATCATTTCATCTGTAATTATAGCCATTTAAAAAATTCTCCTTAAAATATCTGTTGTTCCCCGTTAAGGGAAGATAGGCTTCCCCGCTCGAGGAAAGGGGGCTTCCCTGTACGGGGAATAGCCCGTTCCCTTAGCGGGGAAAATGCCTTTCCTAAAACTTCCTATGCCTTTGCCTTGCAAGGATAGCCGTATACTATTTCGCGTATTTGCAAAAGAGTTTTATTGCCGGTGCTGAATTTAGTCCGCACCATTACTTCTACCTTTCCTTCCGGTACTTCTTTCTCCCATACACCCGATACACGCGGGCTAATTTGTACAAGACCGTCCATAAAACTCAAACCTTCTTGGATAAGGTCTTTTACAGCCTTATCCCTCATGTTGAGAATGTTGATAATTGTTTCCTTGCGGAATTCCGAGCGTTCTTTGGTGATCATTTCCGCAATGTCCTCATTTCTCTGCGTAGCAGCATGTGCATGAACATCCGCTATGCAGTCCCTGTCGTTGTCTTTGGTCAGTGTGTTGGGACGCAGGTATACTTCCCAAACCGATTTCTTTTTAGCCATATCTTCCTCCTGTAGTTTAAGGGGGTGCCCCCTTAAAAATCCCCCGGTTAGGGGTGCTTTTTTCTTTTTTCCGACAAAAGAAAGAAGCACCCCTATAACCCCGAAAAAAGAAAAGTGCGGCTTATGGGCTTTGCCCCTAAGAACCCCATTTTTCTGAACAAGATGTTCGGGGATGTTGGCGTGAGTTGAAAGGCCTTAATAGGCTTTTCAACATCCGAATATATAAAAAAAGCCCAAGGACAGAAAGCCGGTATTTTACTGACAGGCTGTCTTTGGGCATGATTTGAGTAATTAGTCTTTAAATTTATCCGGGCGGACATCCTGTCCGCTTTTGGGGATTGTGTTTTTGGGATTGACGGGTACCAATCCGAAAGGACATGCCGATATAAAAACCATACAGATCGGAATATCTTTTTTTTCGGTCTGTATGTGTTATAGGAGATAGTCGTTTGTTTATAAAAAACTTGTATGCTGTGTTTTTTGCAATAAGTGTTTTTGTTTGTCTTTTTAAAATACGCTTTTTTGGAAATGGGCGGAGTAGATGCCGGGAGCGTAAAATAAACTCGCTTTTGTTTGGAACCGTCGGCATCCGTGCCGCTTTTGATACGTCGAGGACTGTTTTTTAAAACAATCCTTTTTTGAAATAGGCGAGGCAGATTTACTGTTTGCCAAATGTAACCGACCTTTTTGCAAATAAACGGAGTAGATGCTAGGAGCGTACAAAAAACACCCGCAGGCGTACTTGTTGTACGTCGAGGACTGTTTTTTGTTAAGCGACAACGCAGATACCCGTTTATTTCCAAAAAATTCGGGGGGGGGGTAATATACAGTATTTTCCTACTTTTTGTCTAGCGGGTTTTGAGGAAAAGCACAATTTTTTTAATAAAAAGATACTGTCGGACATCACGACGGATATTATAGGGTAAAGCGGCGGAGGTGTCAAGGCAAAAAATCGCTAATCAGAGACATCTCGCCGGTCTTATTTAAAGCGGTTGCTC